>NZ_CP035311.1:0-309236 GCF_004114795.1 Janthinobacterium sp. 17J80-10
TCGTAATTGACTTCTTCGACGTTGCCATTGAAATCCGTGAACGGGCCATCCTTGATGCGGACCATTTCGCCCACTTCGTACAAGACCTTGGGACGCGGCTTTTCAACGCCTTCCTGCATTTGCTGCATGATCTTGTCGACTTCATGCGGCGGAATCGGCGTAGGCTTGTTGGACTTGCCACCGATGAAACCGGTCACCTTGTTGGTGTTTTTCACCAGGTGCCAGGTATCGTCCGTCATTTCCATCTCAACCAGGACATAGCCCGGGAAGAAACGACGTTCGGTCACTGCCTTGTGACCGTTCTTGACTTCGATAACTTCTTCAGTCGGGACAAGGATCTGGCCAAACTGGCCTTCCATGCCCGCGCGTGCAACACGCTCGACCAGAGCGCGCTGAACGCTTTTTTCCATGCCGGAATAAACATGCACCACGTACCAGCGCTTCTTGCTGGCAGCGACAGGCGCGACGCCTTCGGCTGCTGCCGGCACGTCACCTTGAATATTCTCGCTCATTATTATTTCCAGCCCAGAATCAGGTCGTACAAAACGACTTCCAGCAGCTTGTCGGTGCCCCAAAGGAAAATCGCCATGACGACGACAAATCCAAAGACGACACCGGTGATTTGCATGGCTTCTTTGCGCGTGGGCCAAACCACTTTCTTGGCCTCCCGCACCGCCTCCCTGGCAAATGCCAGGAAGTTACGCCCGGGTTCAGCAGTCCACAGCAACAGCGCTGCAATGACAAGACCACCAACCAGGGCGGCCGCACGCAAGAGCGTTTGCTGGCCAGCCAACACATAAAAACCAACAACACCTGCAAGCACGACACACACGGCCAATGCGACCTTGATTTTGTCGCTGGACGTGCTTACGGTCTGTACGGGATTGTTAGACATACTTTTTTTTGCTTTCGGTGCCCTGCACCTGAATCGGTGGCAGGGGCGGAGGGCCTCGAACCCCCAACCTACGGTTTTGGAGACCGTCACTCTGCCAATTGAGCTACGCCCCTACAGCTAACTTTTAAACACGAAGTCCAAGAATAAGTTCCCAGCCCCGCGCTCCAACCAATTGAGGACAGGGCGCTTCACGCCCCACCCTCAACACATCGATTACTCGATGATTTTAGCGACGACGCCGGCGCCGACGGTACGACCGCCTTCGCGGATCGCGAAGCGCAGGCCTTCTTCCATGGCGATCGGATTGATCAGCGTTACCGTGATCGAAACGTTATCACCAGGCATGACCATCTCTTTATCCTTCGGCAACTCGATCGAACCAGTCACGTCCGTGGTACGGAAGTAGAACTGCGGACGGTAGTTGTTGAAGAACGGGGTGTGACGGCCGCCTTCGTCTTTCGACAGAACATAGATCTCGCCGGTGAAATGCTTGTGCGGCTTGATCGAACCCGGCTTGGCCAACACCTGGCCACGCTCGACGTCTTCACGCTTGGTGCCGCGCAGCAGCACGCCAACGTTGTCGCCGGCTTGACCTTGATCCAGCAGCTTGCGGAACATTTCCACGCCGGTGCAGGTGGTGGTCTGGGTGTCACGGATACCGACGATTTCCAGCGATTCGCCAACCTTGACGATGCCGCGCTCGACACGGCCGGTCACCACGGTACCGCGGCCCGAGATCGAGAACACATCTTCGACCGGCAGCAGGAACGCGCCATCAACTGCACGTTCAGGCGTCGGGATGTAGCTGTCGAGTGCCTCAGCCAGCTTCAGGATGGCTTGCTCGCCCAGCGGACCAGTGTCGCCTTCCAGCGCCAGCTTGGCCGAACCCTGGATGATAGGCAGGTCGTCGCCCGGGAATTCATACTTGGAAAGCAGCTCGCGCACTTCCATTTCAACCAGTTCCAGCAGCTCTGCGTCATCCACCATGTCGCACTTGTTCAGGAACACGATGATGTACGGCACGCCAACCTGGCGCGCCAGCAGGATGTGCTCGCGGGTCTGCGGCATCGGGCCGTCAGCAGCCGAGCACACCAGGATCGCGCCGTCCATCTGCGCTGCGCCAGTGATCATGTTCTTGACATAGTCAGCGTGGCCCGGGCAGTCAACGTGGGCGTAGTGGCGGTTAGCCGTTTCGTATTCAACGTGCGCGGTGTTGATGGTGATGCCGCGTGCTTTTTCTTCCGGTGCCGCATCGATCTGGTCGTATGCCTTGGCTTCGCCGCCGAACTTCTTCGACAGCACCGTTGCAATTGCCGCGGTCAGGGTGGTCTTGCCATGGTCAACGTGACCAATGGTGCCGACGTTCACGTGCGGTTTCGTCCGCTCAAACTTGCCTTTTGCCATCTTAGACTCCTAACGATAGTATGAGAATGTTCAGGCACGCGCCCGACCGTCTTGCTGAAACAACTGATTGGCGGACAAGCCACCCGGCGCATCGCTGTGCCAGACACCCGGTCCACCAACCTTGACATATGGTGCCCTTTACGTGGATTGAACACGTGGCCTCTCCCTTACCAAGGGAGTGCTCTACCACTGAGCTAAAAGGGCTTACTTTGCTGTCCGATGCCCTTCGACACGTCCAACATATACCTGGAGCGGGTGAAGGGAATCGAACCCTCGTCATAAGCTTGGAAGGCTTCAGCTCTACCATTGAGCTACACCCGCGAGGACTACAATTTTTAGCCACGCACTTGCGGCGCACGACTTACTTCAAACCACTCTAGTTTTCTCTGCGCCGGTCCTTGGACCTGGTGGAGGGGGCTGGATTCGAACCAGCGTACTCGTAAGAGGGCAGATTTACAGTCTGCTGCCATTAACCACTCGGCCACCCCTCCGCAGGGAACCCCAAACTATAGATATCGGAAGGGCTTTTGTCAACGGGCATTCTGCATTTGCCTGCATTTTTTTGCGGAAATGGGGTCTTCGCCCCCATGGAAGAGTCCTGCGGACGCAACACTGCGAGCAAAATGTTGTGAATTTTACTCTGCCGCCACGGCTGGCCGGGCGGGTGCTTGGCTGCGTCAGAACCGTGTTTCGCGGGCAGCGCGCAGGAAGTTGTCGAGAATCGGCGTGCAGTCCAGTAAGCCCGGTGTGCCGATGCGGTGAAATTCCGGATGCCATTGCAATCCCATGACAAAGGGAGCCTTGCGGTAACGAATCGCCTCGACGATATTGTCACTGCCGGAGACGGCTTCCACAGCCAGATCGCGGCCCAGTTCGTTGACCGCCTGGTGGTGGATTGAATTCACCAGCGGATCGGCATGCCCGGAAAACATTTGGGCCAGGGATGAGCCCTGCGGGAACTGGATCGGATGGTAATGGCTGTCGTAGGCATCGTGCACATGCGGTATCGCGGTGGGCACGTCTGTGGCAATGTCCTGGAAAAGCGTGCCGCCAAAGGCGACATTGATTAATTGACAGCCTCGGCAGATACCCAGGACCGGCTTGCCTGCCTCAATGAATTCATGCAGCAACTCCAGTTCATACATGTCGCGGGCGCGGTCGCCACTCCATTCCGGCCGGGTCGCGGCCTGGCTGTAAGACTGCGGCGACACATCGGCGCCGCCTTGCAACACCAGTCCGTCGAGGTGCTTTGCGTAGTCACGCAGACGAATATTGCTCGGATGCAATAAACCGGCATTATTTACTGTCGGAATCATGAAAACCAGCACATCGCGCGACATGACCCATTGGGCAATCGATTCTTCGAGGTACTGCAGGGTTTTACCGCGCAATCCCTTGGCCCCCTCTTCGGGATGAAAAATGCGGGCGGAAACACCAATGCGCAGGGTCCGGCGCATCAGGCGGCGGCCGATCTGGTCAGAAGCGCTGCGCAGGCGGCCCGCGACGATTTTCCAGGCCAGCGTCCATGGCGCCTCATCCTGTTTCAGGTAGGATGGAATGGCAAGAGATTGACTTTTCAGGTCTCGTGCAGGATGCGAGCGCTCACTATCCTGCACTGCATCTGGGGTTACGGCGGCTGGGGGATCGTTAGGATTTTGCATCGTATTGAGTTTAAAACCAGGACAAATATAGACCATCAACAATACCAAATTATCCTGGCATCCCAGAAGATGGATAAAATTACCGGGAATTCATTATATTTTTTCTCATGATTACTCTTTTCCATAATCCGCGCTGCTCGAAGTCACGCGAAGCCCTGGCGATCCTTGAAAATTTTGCGCAGGTCCAAGGCATTTCCCTGGAAGTCGTCGATTACCAGAAAACGCCCTTGAGTCTGGTGCAGTTGACCGAATTGCACGCGCAACTCGGTGGCGCGGTGCGCGACATGGTCCGCACGAACGAAGATGAATACGCCGCACTCAAGCTCGCCGATGCCGGCGACGCCGAATTGCTGGCAGCCCTGGCCCGCCATCCGCGCTTGCTGCAGCGGCCAATCGCGGCCTGGCGCGGACGGGCGCTGGTGGCACGACCACCGGAGCAATTGGTTCCCTGGCTGGGCGACGCCATCTGAGGGAAAAGGCCCGCCCCGGCGCCAGGCAGCACGATGGGCACAGGCTGTCGGCTCAGCCCTGACCGTGCTTGCGGGTTATTTGCCGGTACAACTCGGTTAGCGGCGCCAGGCGCGGATTGGTGGGCTCAAGCTGGCGCGCACGATCAATCAATAACCGGCAGCGCTCGCCCATCTGGCGCTCCCAGCCCATATTTTCAAGATATTTCAGAATTGCCACGGCGGCATTAAAGATGACCTGGGGATTGTCCGGCAGTTTTTGCACGGCTGCCTGCATTGATTCCACGGCCCCCTTGTAATCCCCCTGGCGGGCTTTGTCAGCGCCTGAATTCACCAACTCCACCACCTGGCGCCGGCTTTCCTGGGCGGTTTTTTGCGCCAGGTCGGTGCGGCCATGCCGTTCGAATACGCTCATGGCCCTGGCCATTTCCGCACCGTTGGCGGCATTGTTCATCACATCGAGCAAGACATCGCTGGCGCCCTGCTCCAGATTATTGGCCAGGCAGGCATTGGCCAGCACCATTTTCATCTCTGCCGACATGCCGGCCTGGTCGCGACAGGCCGCCACGGCTGCTTCCAGCTCCTGCGCCGCACGCGCGGCATCGCCCAGGGTTTCATGGAGCAAGGCAGAAGAAAGCGCCCGGCAGGCAGGCATCTTGTCATTGCCATTCAGGGACTTTTGCAAGTCGCGGATGACGGTGGCCGCTTGCTGGGTATCGCCCTTGGTCACGAGCGTCTTGACCAGTTTCACATGGTCTTCCGGATCACGGAATTCAGAATAACGTGCCTTGCTGACGACTTGCTGGAAGGAGCGCTCGGCAATCGTGACGTCGCCGGCCTCCAGCGCCACTTCACCCAATCTGCGCAAGCGCCGTACGGCATGGGGCGAAACCGCCACGGCGCCTTGCAAGACTTGCTGGGCCTGGGCAAGTTGTCCGGCCCGTTCATGCGTTTTGGCCAACCAGTCGTAGGCATCCATGTAGCGGCTGTTTTCTTCGACCAGCGCCGTCAGGAGGCCTTCGGCTTCGCTGAAGCGCTCCTGCTGGTACAACGATTTGGCCAGGCCCAGGCGAGCCCAGGCGACCGTGCGCAGCTCGATCAATTGCCGGTAAATGGCTTCGGCTTGCTGCGCTTCACCCTGCGTTATGTGCAATTCTGCACGCAAGCGCAAGAAATCGTTGGCATAGCGTGGGTGGCTGGCTTCGCCCTGAATGCAGGTTTCGATCGCTTCGCGCAAGTGGCTTTGCGCGATCAACTGGTGCACCGGCTGAAAAATCGCACGCTTGTCGAGGGCGCGGGTGATACGGTCGAGCAGCATGTCGGCCGTAAAGGGCTTGAGTATGTAATCGGTCGGCCCCAATTCAGCCGCACTCACGACTTTTGTAAATGCCCGCTCGGCCGTGACGATGAAGTAAATGGCCCAGAGACTGATGATGTTGTTGTGACGCAAATCTTCCAGCAATTGCTGGCCATCCTGGCCTTCGCCCAGGTCATATTCACAGATGATGATGTCGTAAGCCTTCCCCTGCAACTGGCGAATGGCCGTGCCGGCGCTGACGGCATGTTCGATTTTGGTCAGGTGGCACAAATTGAGCATGTTGTGCAAATTGGCGCGCATCCCCTGGTTGGGATCGATTATCAACGCAGTAAGTTGGCTAAAGTCGGTCATCTGTCAGGCCAGCATGGGGCTGGTTGCGCTCGTATGTGGAAGGGTTTGTCGTTCCAGTATATTACGGACTAGCAATAATGCCGAGGCTAGTGTTGCTTTGAGGCATTCAACTGGAATTTCCCCTGGAAATGCGGCATTACGCTGCCCACGCAGCGGTAAGCGTCAATGCATGGCAGATCAGGGCAGCAGTGAATCCCGAGCTTTTCCAGCCATGGCAACAGTGCGATTAATCAGGTCTGAATGTCATTTATTTGATCGCACGAGGCTTCATGCCCCAGGCAGCGACCATCGCGACAATACACGCGGCGGCGACGAAGATGAAGGTTTCGTCGAAAGCGCGGATCTGGGAGTCGGGACTTGCCTGGTGGGCCGCGAGCCGCCACTGCAAAACAACGCCTGCAACACTGACGCCAATGGCGCCGCCCAGTTGGCGCAGAAAATTCATTGCACTGGCGCCCTGCGCGATCAAGTCGGATTCGATCCCGCGCAGCGCTCCCAGGCTCAGGGCAGGCACGACCAGCCCCAAGCCGATCCGGCCAATCACGACCCATGCCATGATGGCCAGGTAATGGGTCGTCGGCGTGCCTAAGGCCATCAAAACAAAGGATAACGCCATCAATGCCAATCCGCCTGAAACCAGCAGATTGGCGGGGATGCGGTCAGCCAGCCTGCCACCCAAGGGGATGACCAGCGCCAGGACGATTCCTGCCGGCAATAAAATCAAGCCAGCAGTGGAAGGCGCGTAATGGCGTGCAGATTGCATATAGACCGGCAAAAGATAAGTCGAGCCGAACAGGCTCATGCCATAAATAAATGCCACCAAGGCACCGCTAGCAAACTGCCGGTAAGCAAACAGTTTCATGCTCAATAGCGGTTCGACGGCGCGGCGCTGATACGCCACGAAACCAATCAGGCAAACGACACCCAGCAACAAGAGCGCACTGCCTTGCAGGGCGGCGCTATGCAAGGCAACCAAGCCGTTGAGCAAGCTGACAGTGGCGACGCCCATTAGCAGCAAGCCGCGCCAGTCGAGTGGTTTGTTACTGCCCATCATCGGCGCATTCTGCGCCAGGTAACGCCGGCTCAAGGCCAGTACGATCAGGCAGAACGGCACCACCACCAAAAAAATCGAGCGCCAGCCAAAATGCTCGACCAGGATGCCGCCGACGGCGGGCGCGATGGCGGGCGCCAGGACGACGCCGAAGCCGAAGATCCCCATCGCCTTGCCCTGCTCGCGTGCATCGAAGGAACGCATGATGATGATCGCGGGAATTGGCTGCAGGATGCCGGACGCCAGCCCTTCGAGCACCCGCATCGACAGCAACATGGCGTAATTGACGCTCATGGCACCAACCACGCCGCCAACCAGCAACAGCAAGATGGTGCCAATATAGGTGTGACGCAAGCCAAACCGCTGCAGCATCCACGGCGTCAGCAGCATCGACAGCGTCATCGCCAGCATGAAACTGGTCGCAACCCACTGGACACGCTCCTGGCCAAGAGCGAAATGACGGCTCAGGTCGGGAATCGCGACGTTGACGATGGTGGAAGACATGATCGATGCGGTCGTGCCGATCAATACCGTGATCAGTACCAGCCATTTATAGCGTTCACCATGGCGGGAGCGCAATTCTTCCAGGGTAAGGGGCATACGCGCGAATCCGTGCTCAGAGCAGTTTGGCAACGATCAGTGTCACAAAATACCACAGCAGAGCGGAACCGAAAGGCAGCGAAACCACACGCCCAAACAGGCGCAGGTGGACGTCGCCAGGCACGCGGCCGACGCCGAGCTTTTCCAGCCACGGCAACAGCGCGGCAAAAATCATCAACGCGATGAAAATGACGGCCAGCCAGCGGATCATGGCATCGCCCCGCCGCGGACCTTACAGTTTGTAACTGCGGTCATTGCGGGCGAATTTCTCGGGCAATTGCACATGCGTGCCGACCACCAGGACCTTGAACAACTCGCCCATTTCGGCAGGCGACGTGAGCTTTTGCAGGGCGTTGGCTTGCGGCAGGTAACGCAGGTTGTCCGTCGGCGGCGTGCGCAGCAGGATATCGCCTATACCGGCATCGAGCAGGAAGGCAGCCTGGCTGGCATAGCCGAGCAAGTCGAGGCCGCCATCCACCGCAGCGCGGGCCATGGCGCTGAAATCAACGTGGGCCGTGATGTCCTGCAGGCCCGGATGAAAGAACGGGTCGTCGTGGGCGTGGTGGCGGTAATGGCACATCAGGGTGCCCCGGGCACGCTGTCCGAGGTAGTACTCGGCTGCCGGGAAACCGTAATCGACCAGGATGGCAGCGCCGCCGTGGCCATTCTGGTCATAGCCGGCCACCAGCATGTCGGCCAGCGAGCGCATGAAGGCCGTCGAGACTGGATGCACTTCGGTGAAATAGCCGACTGGCAGACGCTCGGCATCGGGAATTTGCGCCACCAGCGCCGGCGTACAGGCACGGTCGCGATAGACGAAGCGCTTGTCGGCCAGGCCGATGCCGCGCTCCTTCCAGCCCTGCTCGGTCTTGACCACCAGGTGCACCGGCATGGCGTCGAGCACTTCATTGCCCAGCACGACGCCGGAAAAAGCGGCAGGGAAATGCTCGAGCCAGGTCACCTGGGGAAAGCCGCGCAGGGTTTCCTTTTGCCGCGCCCGCAGTTCGCCGGACACTTCGACGATGGCATAGCGGTGCACGGGCACGCCCATGGTGGCCAGTTCGGTCAGGACGTCACGCGCAAGCTTGCCGCTGCCAGCGCCAAATTCGATGATTTGCGGCGCGCTTTGCGCCATCAGGCCGGCGGCCACCTGGGCCAGGGTTGCGCCAAAAAGCGGCGTGATTTCCGGCGCGGTTGTAAAATCCCCGTCTTTGCCGAGTTTCGCAGCGCCACCGCTGTAATATCCCAGCCCCGGCGCATAGAGCGCCAGTTCCATGAAACGCGAGAAGGAAATCCACCCCGAATTGTGGCGGATATCGTTGGCGATCAGGGTTTGCAGGGAGCGGGACGCATACAGGGCGTCGGCGGATGGTTCAGGCAGGTTCAATTGCATGGCGCTATTGTAGTAAAAACGGCAAAAGCCGAGTAAAAAATTCATCCTTGGTCGCAATTGGTCAAGATGACCATGATTGCTTTACCGCAAGTTTGGGCAGACAACCCCGTATATGACAGCAAATCGACAAAAAGTTGCATTGGTGACAGGCGGCGCCAAGCGGATTGGCCGCACCATTGCGCTCGCACTGGCCCGGCAGGGCTGGGATATCGCGGTGCATTATGGTCAATCCGGCAACGACGCGGCCGAAGTGGTGCGTGCCATCGAATCCATCGGCCAGCGCGCCGTGGCGCTGCAATGCGACCTGGCCGATGAGGCCGCAGTGCGGGAATTGCTGCCGCGTGCGGCGGCAGTGCTGGGTACGGTGACCTGCGTTGTCAACAATGCATCCCGGTTCGATTATGACGATGCAGCCGGCTTTACGTATGCACGGCTGGATGCGCACATGCATGCCAACCTGGCAGCGCCGGTGCTGCTGGCGCGCGCACTGTACGATGCCACGCCGGCCGGTGCGCAAGCGGTGGCAATCAACCTGCTCGACCAGAAGCTGTATAACCTGAACCCGGACTTCTTGTCGTATACCTTGTCCAAGGCCGGGCTGCAGACTGCCACGACCGTGCTGGCGCAGGCGCTGGCGCCGAAGGTGCGCGTGGTTGGCGTGGCGCCGGGCATCAGCCTGGTGTCGGGCGAGCAGACCGAGGAAGGCTTTGCCAAGGCCCACCAGGCCACCCCGCTGGGCAAGTCTAGTACGCCCGACGATATTGCCGCGGCAGTATGCTTCGTTGCCGGGGCGCCGGCCATGACAGGCACGACCCTGCTGGTCGATGGCGGCCAGCACCTGATTCCCCTTCAACGCGATGTGATGTTCATCGCAAAATAAAGTACACACACCTATGCTCGCCACCCTCTTCCATCCGGGACTCACCGATTGCCGTCGCCTGTTCCTGCGCAACTATGAAGTGCAGATTAATATCGGCGTGCACGATTTCGAAAAGAAAGGCGAGCAGCGCGTTCTGATCAACGTCGACCTGTTCATCCCGCTGGCGCTGTCGACGCCGAAAGCCGACCAGCTCGAAGAAGTGGTGGACTACGATTTCATGCGCAGCAGCATCGCCCGCCGCATGGCCGAGGGCCATATCCATTTACAGGAAACCCTGTGCGACGATGTGGCGCGGGCCATGCTGGCGCACCCCAAGGTGCGGGCAGTGCGGGTGTCGACGGAAAAGCCGGATGTCTACCCGGACTGCGATTCGGTCGGGGTCGAAGTGTTTCATGTCAAGGAGCTGTAAATAATGGAAGCCGCAATCACGCCCGCATCCCTGCAGGATAGCCCGGCACAGGCCGACCTGAAGAAGGCCGAGAAGTCCGCCTACGAAAACAACAAGCTGCACAAGCGCCTGTGCCGCCAAGTCGGCCAGGCCATCGGCGACTTCAACATGATCGAGGATGGCGACAAGGTGATGGTTTGCCTGTCGGGGGGCAAGGATAGCTATGCGCTGCTGGATATCCTGCTGACGCTACGCGAACGCGCGCCGATCAATTTCGAGATCGTCGCCGTCAACCTCGACCAGAAGCAGCCGAATTTCCCGGCGCACGTGTTGCCGGAGTATCTGGAAAAGCTCGGGGTGCCGTTCCACATCGAGAACCAGGATACCTACAGCATCGTCAAGCGCGTCATCCCCGAGGGCAAGACGACCTGCTCGCTGTGCTCGCGCCTGCGCCGCGGCATCCTGTACCGGGTGGCCGACGAACTGGGCGCAACCAAGATCGCGCTGGGCCACCACCGCGACGACATCCTTGAAACTTTTTTCCTGAACATGTTCTTCGGCGCCAAGATCAAGGGCATGCCGGCCAAGCTGCAATCCGACGATGGCAAGCACATCGTGATCCGGCCGATGGCATATGTGAAGGAAAGCGATACCGAGCGCTATGCCGCGGTCAAGCAATTCCCGATCATTCCGTGCGACTTGTGCGGCAGCCAGGAAAACCTGCAACGCAAGCAGATCAAGGGATTGATGCGCGAATGGGAAAAGAAATTCCCGGGACGGGTGGAGAATATCTTCTCGGCCCTGTCGACCGTGGTGCCATCGCACCTGATGGACCGCTCGCGCTTCGACTTTGCCGGACTGACCGCAACAGGCGTGGCGGACCCGGATGGTGATATCGCCTTCGACGAGGAACCTTGCGCTACGCCTGCGGCATCCGCCGTCATCCGCCTGCACGCGGACGATTGATCCACCTCCCATGCAATGCCTGTTTGAGGGTCTGCGCATGGGGGCATGCTAGAATTTTGCGCAAATATCAACCTTTCATTTCCCCTTCCTGATCCCCTTATGAATGTTGTCATCCTCGCTGCCGGCATGGGCAAACGCATGCAATCGGCACTGCCCAAAGTCCTCCACCCGCTGGCCGGAAAACCTCTGCTGGCGCACGTAATCGATACCGCGCGCGCGCTGTCGCCGTCACGGCTGTGCGTGGTATATGGCCATGGCGGCGACGCCGTGCCGGTGGCATTGAAGGCCGATGACACGACGTTTGCCAAACAGGAGCCGCAACTGGGCACCGGCCATGCGGTGATGCAGGCGATCCCGCAACTGGATGATTCCGTGCCGACCCTGGTGCTGTACGGCGACGTGCCGCTGACCACGGCCGACACCCTGAAGCGCCTGCTGGATGCCGCCGGCAGCGACAAGCTGGCGATCCTGACGGTGGTGCTGGAAGACGCTACCGGCTATGGACGCATCGTGCGCGAGCATGGCGAGATCGTGAAGATCGTCGAACAGAAGGATGCCAATGACACCGAACGGGCGATCCGCGAAGTCAACAGCGGCATCCTGGTGGCGCCAACGGCTGCGCTCAAGCGCTGGCTGGCGACGCTGTCGAACAACAATGCCCAGGGCGAGTACTACCTGACCGATATCGTCGCCCGCGCCGTCGCCGACGGCATGCCGGTGCGCTCGGCGCAGCCGGTCGCGGTCTGGGAAACCCTGGGCGTCAACAGCAAGGTGCAACTGGCCGAGCTCGAACGTATCCACCAGCAGGATATCGCCGGCCGCCTGCTGGAACAGGGCGTGACCCTGGCCGACCCGGCGCGCCTCGATGTGCGCGGCGCGCTGACCTGCGGGCGCGATGTCACCATCGACGTCAACTGCATCTTCGAGGGCAAGGTAACCATCGAGGATGGCGCGACCATCGGCGCGCATTGCGTGATCCGCAATGCGACCATCGGGAAAGGCGCGCAGATCAAGCCGTTCTGCCATATCGAGGAAGCGGTCGTCGGGGCAGAGTCGCAGATTGGCCCGTATGCGCGCCTGCGCCCCGGCACCGAGCTGGGCGAGGATGTCCACATCGGCAACTTCGTCGAGGTCAAGAACAGCCAGATCGCCGCCCACAGCAAGGCCAACCACCTGGCCTATGTCGGCGACGCCACGGTCGGCTCGCGCGTCAATATCGGCGCCGGCACCATCACCTGCAACTACGATGGCGCCAACAAGCACCGCACCGTGATCGAGGATGACGCCTTCATCGGCAGCGACACGCAACTGGTGGCGCCGGTACGCGTTGGCAAGGGCGCGACCCTCGGCGCCGGCACCACGCTCACCAAGGACGCGCCGGAAGGCAAGCTGACCGTGTCACGCGCCAGGCAAGTCTCCATCGACAACTGGCAGCGCCCGGTCAAGCTCAAGAAATAAGTTATTTCAGCGAGAAGTCCACGCGGCTGGGGCTGGCCTTGCTGTCGCCCTTGCCTTCAGACGTGCCGGACTTGGTGGCCAGAATAAAAACCCGCTCGCCGGGTATCTGGCCATTTTTCAGCAGCCAGTCCTTGACTGCCTGGGCGCGCCGGTTGCCCAGGGCAACCAGGTCGTCGGCATCGATTTTGGTATTGGCGATGATGAGCTTTTCCATCTCTGCCACCGGCAAGTCCTTTTGCAGGCCGATCACGTTTCGCGGCTTGGGAAACGGTTCATCCTTGTAAACCCTGGCGAGCAAGGCCGCATATTCCTCGGGCTTGACGACCACGCCGGCTTCCGGCGCCGATTCGCCGCGCGCCACCAGGTTCTTCAATTTAAGCGCACGCACCTTGCGATCGATCGCCGCGCGTTTCATGCCTTCAATCTCGGCATCGGCGCCGGCATGGGCGGTAATGTCCAGCTTCAGTGCCGGCCGCTCTGCCAGCGCCTTGGCCAGCGACTTGAGCTTGGCTTCGCCGGCCGCCGGAATGGCCGCTCGCCCAGCCTCGAATTCCAGGTAAGACAATTCTTCGCCGCCGCCGAACAGCGAGCCCAGCAGTGCAAATGGCGCCGTAACCGCCTTGGTGATGACATTGACGATTACCTTGACGATGATGCCGCCCATAGAGAACTGCGGATCGTCGAGCGAACCTGCAATCGGCAGGTTGATGTCGATGACGCCGTTGCGGTCGCGCAAGAGCGCCACGGCCAGTTGGACCGGCAGGCTGGGGGCGTCGGGGCTGTCGACCTTGTCGCCGAAAGTAAGCTGGTCGAGGATCAGGCGATTTTCAGCGGTGAGCTTGCGATTGTCGATCTTGTAGGTGACATCGAAGGACAGCTTGCCCTTCTCGATGCCGTAGCCGACATACCGACCGGAATACGGCGACAGCGGCGCCAGTTCCATGTCGCGCACCTTGCCCTGCAAGTCCATGGTGAGGTCGCCGCGCAAGGGGTTGATGCGCCCGGCCACCGTCAGCGGCGCGCTGTTGACCTGGCCGCGCAAGTCGACCGTGGCGCTGCTGGCCGGGTCCGACGACAGGCCGCTGACGACGCCGCCGATATCCATCAGGCTGGCGCTGTAATTGGGTTTGATGAAATTGTCGGTGAAGCGCACGCGCCCGCCCTGCAAGGTGAGTTTGCCGATCCTGACCGGCGGCGCCTTGCCCGCTTTGGCGGGTGGTGCCGACGCGGCTGCTATTTCCGCCTTTTCTGCTTTTGCGCTCGCCTCCCGCACCGGCTCGGCTGGTGTCGTCCTGGCCGTGGCCGGCGCCCCTGCGGCGCGGGCTTTTTCCTCGGTCAGGCTCTTGCGGTCACCGGCATGGCTGCGCACGATATCCTGCAGATTGATGCGGCCGCTGGGGTCGATGATGATGCGGGCAAAAAAATCGCTCAGCGCGACCTGGTCGACAGCCAGCGAAAACGGTTGCAGGCGCATGTCGACGCCGCCAAAGTAAAGCGTTTTCCAGCGCAGGAAATCACTGCCGCTTAACTTGTCCACGGTCGTCAGGTTGCCCAGGCTCGCCTCGCCCTTGAAGCCGCCGCGCAATTGGCCGTCGCTGCCCTGATCCAGTTGCAGCGCGCCCTTGCCGCTCAGGCTTGCGCGCGTCAGCAAGAGGTTGACCTGCTCGGTGACATACGGCTGCAGCGGCAGCAGGTCGACTTCCTTCATGTCCAGCTTGAAGTCGGCATGCAGGGGCAGCAGGCCCAGCGTGCCGTCGAGCGCCAGCTTGCCGCTGCGATTGACGGCTGCCTTCAGGTCAACTTGCGCGCGCGTCTCGGGCGCCGTGGAAAAACCGGTCACGGTCAAGCCGATCGGCGCCAGTTGCGTCACTGAGGCTTGCGGGTGCGCGCGGTCTTCCAGGCGCGCCGTCCAGTTCTCGATGGCGACGCGCCCGACGTTGACGACATAGCCGGCCTCAGGCTTGCCTGATGCCGGCGCTTGCGCCGCAGGCGGGGTGGCCGCAGCAGGCTGCGCGGACGCTTCAGGCTTGTCGTGCCGCAACTGAAGGCTGGCGCTGCCGGACACCACTTCACCAATGCTGACGCTTTTTTTGCCGGTGTCCAGCTGGAGCTTGCGCAGGGTCGCATCGAATTTTTCGATGCCTGCGGCCAGCGGCGAAGCGGGCTTCTGGTCGGTGTAGCGCAGCATCGCACCGCTGATCTGCAGTTCGCCCAGCATCACGCTTGGCGCTGCCGATTGGGCTGGAGATTGCGCAGCGGCTGCGACGGCCGGCGCATCGGGCCTGGCGGCATTGGCGCGGGCTTCGGCAGGCGAAGGCGCTGGCGCGGAAACCGCCAGCAGGCGCTGCAGGTCAAGGCGCCCCTGGCGGTCGCGCGTCACCTCCGCTTCCAGGCCCTTGAGCGCCACCCGCGCCACTTCGAAATGGCGTCCGAGGACCGGCGCGCGCTCCAGCGTTACGCTCAATTCCGGCAGCTTGAAAAAAGTCTTGCCATCGGGCGCCGTCAGGCGCAGCGACTTCACCGCCGCCACGCCGGACAGCGTCAGCGACGGCGGCTGGTCGTGCGGCTGCAGGAAGCTGGCGGAAAGGCGCGTTTCGAGCTGCGCGCTGGCCAGCTTGAATGCCGGCTTGAAGGGCAGGTAATCGACAAACCGCGTCAGGTCGAGGCCATCCAGGTTCAAATCCAGCACCGCTTCGCGGTTATCGGCGAACGGCCTGGCCTTGCCCTTGAACAGCAGCGGCGTGCCATTGACTTTGGCGCTCAGGAGCGGCTCGACAAAGATGTCGACCTGGCTATGCAGCGACGAGATGAACGGCAGGCCGATATTGAGCGCGCTGACATGGTGGCTGGCGCCGCTGGGCTTGTCCTCGAAGGCGATGCGGCCGCCTTCGAGCTGGATGTTATAAACGGAAAACCGTGCCGGCTCGCCCGGTTTTTCCGGGGTTTCCTGCTTGCCGGCGAGCGCCAGCAGGTCGTCGATGTTGTATTGGTGCGGGGCGGTGCGCACAAGGCGCAGGTAAGGCTTGTCCAGGCGCACCGCCTGCACGACAGGCGCCAGCCGCCACAGCGACTGCGCCGACAGGTTGACGCTCAGGGCATCGAAACTGGCGAACACGACATCGCCCTGCGGCTCCATCAACTTGAAGTCGCGCACGGTGAGCGCCATGTCGAAGGGGCTGACCTCGACCTTGCCGATACTGGCGGCGCGCTGCAGCTTTTCCGATATCAGTTGTTCTGCCTGCGACTTGATGATGCCGGGCAGGATGAAATAGCCGAACAAGCCGAACAGCACCACAAAGACAAAGAAACCCAGGATGGAACGCAGTACTACGGGTTTGCGGGCGACGGCGGCAATGCGCTTGCCGGGTGATGCAACTGTATCGGTCATGGTGGAGGTTCGCGAGGAACGGGCTGCAGGGATGCGCAAATTCTAGCATCGAGGCTGCTTCAGCAACCGCCCGCCACGGCGAAATACATGGCGCCGCCGGGCGGTGTGATGGCGCGAGATGCCATGCGTTGACTACTCAGAGAGCAATGCGGGTGGCGAACTTGCTGCGGTGGATGGAAAAAAAACTGCGCACATTGCGCACGTTGGCATGCGCGGCAAACAGGCGGTGCGCCAGGGCGTGGTAGGCCGGCATGTCGGCCACCTGCACCACCAGCACGAAATCCGGTCCAGGCGAGACGCGATAGCATTGCATGACCGCCGCCTCGCGTGCCGCCAGCGCCTCGAACTCATCCATGCGTTCGGCGCCCTGGTGGTCCAGCGTGATTTCGACGATGGCGGTCAGTCCCGCACCGACCTTGCCGGCATCGACCAGGGCCACCTGGCGCTCGATGATGCCGGCCTCGAGCAGGCGTTTGACGCGCCGCAGGCAAGTCGGCGGCGAGGCGTGCACCAGCGCTGCCAGCTCATTGTTGGTGCGCGAGGCATCTTCCTGCAGGGCGTTCAGGATACGGCGGTCGAGGTCATCCAGTAGCAATTCGTCCATGACATGGCCAGTTAGAGGAAATTCTGCGGAATTTAATGAAACTTATCATCAGCTATATGAAATTATATTCCACTCCATATCGCCGATGAAATTTAAATCCACTTCCATGGACATTTCGCATACTTATTTCACACACTTTCTCCTACGATAAACCCATTATTCAACCAATCCCAAGGATTTCCCATGTGCGGCATCGTCGGCGCAGTAGCGCAACGCAATATCACGCCCATCCTCCTGCAAGGCCTGAAACGCCTCGAGTACCGCGGCTATGATTCCTGCGGCGTCGCGCTGCACGTCGATGGCATGCTCAAGCGTTCGCGCAGCACGTCCCGCGTGGCCGAACTGGAGTCCCAGGTCGAAACTACCGGCCTGGCCGGCTTCACCGGCATTGCCCACACACGCTGGGCCACGCATGGCGCGCCGGCGTCACACAATGCCCATCCGCATTTTTCGCGCGAGCGCATCGCCCTGGTCCACAACGGCATCATTGAAAACCACGATGAATTGCGCGCCGAACTGACTGCAGCCGGCTATGTCTTCGAGAGCCAGACCGATACCGAAGTCATTGCCCACCTGATCGACCAGATGTATACCGGCGACTTGTTCGAAACGGTCCAGCAGGCAGTCAAGCGCCTGCATGGCGCCTATGCGATTGCCGTGTTTTGCCGCGACGAGCCGCACCGCGTGATCGGCGCGCGCCAGGGTTCGCCCCTGATCGTCGGCGTCGGCGAAGGCGAGAATTTCCTGGCGTCGGACGCCATGGCACTGGCCGGCGTCACCGACCAGATCATCTACCTCGAAGAAGGCGACGTGGTCGACCTGCAGCTGCAGCGCTGCTGGGTGGTCGACGTCAACGGCAAGCCAGCCACGCGTGAAGTGCGCACGGTGCACGCGCACTCCGGCGCCGCAGAGCTGGGGCCGTACCGTCATTACATGCAAAAGGAAATCTTCGAGCAGCCTCGCGCCATCGGCGACACCCTGGAGGGCGTGACCGGCATCATGCCGGAACTCTTCGGCGACAAGGCTTACAAGATTTTCAAGAACATCGATTCCGTGCTGATCCTGGCGTGCGGCACCAGCTATTACGCCGGGCTCACGGCAAAATACTGGATCGAATCGATCGCGCAAATTCCGGTGAATGTCGAGATCGCCAGCGAATACCGCTATCGCGACAGCGTACCGAATCCGAATGCCCTGGTGGTGACCATTTCGCAAAGCGGCGAAACCGCCGATACCCTGGCGGCCCTGAAGCATGCGCGCTCGATGGACATGGTCCATACGCTAACGATCTGCAACGTTTCCACCAGCGCCATGGTGCGCGAGTGCGAGCTGTCCTACATTACCCGCGCGGGCGTGGAAGTGGGCGTTGCCTCGACCAAGGCGTTCACCACGCAACTGGTGGCCTTGTTCCTGCTGTCACTGACGCTGGCGCAGGTGCGCGGCCGTCTCTCCGACGAACAGGAAGCTGACTACGTCAAGCAGCTGCGCCATCTGCCGGTGGCAATCGCTGCGGTGCTGGCGCTCGAGCCCCAGATCATCGCCTGGGCGGAAGAATTCGCGCGCAAGGAAAATGCCCTGTTCCTCGGGCGCGGCCTGCATTACCCGATCGCGCTGGAAGGCGCGCTGAAGCTCAAGGAAATCTCGTATATCCACGCCGAGGCTTATCCGGCCGGCGAACTGAAGCACGGCCCGCTGGCCCTGGTGACCGAGGAAATGCCGGTGGTGACAATCGCGCCGAACGATGCGCTGATCGAAAAGCTGAAGTCCAACATGCAGGAAGTGCGTGCACGCGGCGGCCAACTGTACGTGTTTGCCGATGCGGATTCGAAGATTACTTCCAGCGACGGCTTGCATGTGATTCGCCTGCCGGAACACTACGGCAAGCTGTCGCCGATCCTGCATGTGATTTCACTGCAGTTGCTGGCGTATCACACAGCACTAGCGCGGGGGACGGATGTGGACAAGCCGAGGAACCTGGCCAAGAGCGTGACGGTCGAGTGACGGGCAGGATTTGCGTGCACGCCTGATCGGAAATAATAAAGTCTGTAACGTTTCGGCTTGTTTAATGAAGTCTGTACAAAACATGTTTTCGAGCTGATTCTGTCTGGCGACGATAAAGTCTGTTGGACAGTTGTCAAAAAGGGGCCTGAGGCCCCTTTTTTCGTTAAGTAATAATCCTATTTGTTGTTCGAACGCCTGCCGGAAGAATTTGCAGCACAAGCCGTGCGTCGACAAAGCGTTCGGAGGCGCCCGGAGCGCTTGAGGCCGGCAAACAGTATTTCCGCTTTCCCAACACCGACTTCCTCATTCGCCCAGTATCCCGCATGCCAGTCTTTGCGCCAAAAAATCGACCAAGGCGGCAATGCGCGGGGCTAACGCCCCCTGTTTGTAAAATACCGCCCACACTGGCTGCGTCCATGGCAATGTCACCGCTTCCAGTATCGGTATCAAGCGGCCACTCGACACATCATTGTGCGTCAGGAAATCAGCCAGGCAAACAATGCCCGCATTGGCTAATGCGAGATGCCGCAAGGTCTCGCCGCTGGAGGCGGCAATGGCCGGCTGCACCGGCAATCCATCGCCGCCCTCTTGCGGCAAGGGCCAGATATTTAATGAAGTCGGCACGGTAAAGCCGAGCAGGCGATGCCGCGAAAGCATGTCCATGCCATCTGGCGTTCCATGGCGCGCCAGATATCCGGGGGACGCCAGCAAGCGCAGACGGCTTGTTCCCAGGCGCCTGGCGTTCAGGGTGGAATCTGCCAGGGGGCCGATGCGGATGGCCATGTCGGCCCGTTCCTCAATCAGGTCGATCACGGTTTCGCCACTGACGAGCTCGAGCCGCACCAGAGGATAGGCATCCAGAAAATCGGCAGCCAGAGGTGCCACCAAATGATCCAGCACCGGCGTGGCAGCGTTCACACGCACCAGGCCGGAAGGCTGCGCAAGGCGTGCAGCCAGGCGTTCTTCGACATCCTGCAAGTCGGAGAGAATGCTTCGCGCCCGTCCGAGCAGCCATTCCCCCTCTTCCGTCAAATCCAGTCGACGCGTGGTTCGCGTCATCAGGGCCATGCCCAGTTGCGATTCCAGACGTGAAATGGTTCGGCTGATGCCTGAGGGGGTTTGGCCGAGCCGCTCAGCTGCAGCTGAAAACGAGCCGGCATCGATCACGGTAATAAAGGCAATCAGCGTATCAACATTCAACATTATTGATTCCGAGTCAAAAGTATATTGTAGTCAACCTGATTTTTCTTCGCCGGCATCAGGTCCACAATGCCAGCCATCGTTCATCCATGCAGGAGAAAAACATGCCGCTCGCACTTTGGGCCTTGACGCTCAGCGCTTTTGCCATTGGGACAACCGAGTTTGTCATCGTTGGCCTCATTCCCACGATCGCCACCAGCCTTGGCGTATCCGTTCCTTCCGCCGGCCTGCTGGTCAGTCTTTATGCAATGGGGGTTGCCATCGGCGCCCCGGTGCTCACTGCGCTGACCGGTCGCATGCCGCGCAAGCGACTGCTGTCGGGCTTGATGGCCTTGTTCACGATCGGCAATCTGCTCGCATGGCTGACGCCCAGCTACGAAGCGCTCATGGCCGCCCGTGTCCTGACTGGATTGACGCACGGCGTGTTCTTTTCCATCGGATCGACCATTGCCACCAGCCTGGTGCCCAAAGAAAAGGCCGCCAGCGCGATTGCCCTCATGTTCTCCGGGCTGACGGTAGCGCTGGTCACCGGCGTACCGCTTGGCACGTTCATCGGCCAGACTTTTGGCTGGCAATCGACTTTCCTGGCCGTGTCGCTGCTTGGCTTGATTGCCTTTGTCGGCACCCTGTTTCTGCTGCCGAACAATATTGCCAATGGCACGCCGGCGTCCCTGTTGACCCAGCTATCCGTTCTGAAAAAGCCGCGCCTGTTGCTGGTTTATGCAATGACTGCGCTCGGGTATGGTGGCTCGTTCATCGCCTTTACCTACCTTGTACCGATCCTGCAGGAAGTATCGGGATTCTCCGCATCCAGCGTCAGCCTGGTGATGCTGGTATACGGGGTGTCGGTCGCCTTCGGCAACATCTGGGGCGGCAAGCTGGCCGACAAGAAAGGGCCTGTACGGGCGCTGCAGACTGTGTTTGCCTTGCTTGCGCTGGTGCTGTTGTCCCTGACCTTCACGGCTTCCAACGCCTGGCTGGCGCTGGCTACCGTATTGGCATGGGGTGCGGTTGCGTTCGGCAACGTGCCGGGCTTGCAGGTGTATGTGGTGCAGCAGGCCAAGTCCAGCGCGCCACAGGCGGTCGATGTGGCTTCCGGCCTGAATATCGCAGCGTTCAACGTTGGCATTGCCGGCGGCGCCTGGGCCGGCGGACTGATTGTCACCCAGTTCGGCTTGCTGGCCACCCCCTGGATCGGCGCGATCGTGGTGACCGGCGCGCTGGGCCTGACGACGCTGGCCGGCCGGCTCGATCGTCAGGCCGGCAGTCGCTGCGCAACTGGGCCAGCCGCAGCCACCGCGGTGCATTAATCACGATTGCCACGCTTGCGCAGGCAAGAATTTCCACTTTTTATGACAGGCGTTTTTCATGAATATTCCCTCCCTCGGCCGTGGCACCTTCCGGCTGCAAGGGCCAGCAAGTAATCGACTCGGTACGCACCGGCCTGGGATTGAGAGCAACGGTGACATCAGATTAGCGCCGGGCTGATATCACAAATCGCAATATCACCAATCACCACAATAAAGAAGGCAAAGGACGGAATGCGCGATATAGTAAGCATGTCTCCTCCAAATCTTCTTGAATTGGATTTAGCCCGCTGTCGAAAGACTGGCGGGCTTTTTTTTCGGTGGTATCGCTTTGGCACAGCGGATACTCAACCCCATGGCAAAAATTCAAATTGATTAAAAAGAACCTGATCCCTCTGGCCCTCGGCGGGTTTGGCATTGGCATGACAGAATTCGTCATGATGGGCATATTGCCCGATCTCGCAACCGGTCTGCACATTTCGATTGCGGAAGCAGGTTACCTGATCTCGGCCTATGCCTTGGGTGTCGTCATCGGCGCGCCAATTCTGGCAGGCGCACTGGCGAAACAGGCGCCGCAGCGTGTCCTGGTCTGGCTCATGATGCTGTTTACCGCATTCAATGCGTTATCGGCGTTTTCTCCCGACTTCCACTTCCTGCTTATTTCCCGCTTTCTCGCCGGGTTGCCGCATGGCGCTTTTTTCGGCGTCGGTGCCATTGTGGCGAGCCGCCTGGCGGATGAGGGAAAAGCGGCGGCAGCAGTGGCGACGATGTTTGCCGGACTTACCGTTGCAAACATCTTCGGGGTCCCGGTCGGGACGTATGTCGGGCACAATTTCAGCTGGCGCATCACATTCGTCGTTGTTGCCATCATCGGGCTATTGACCGTCATCAGCCTGAAAAAATGGGTTCCCCATATTGCACCAAACAGGCATGCCAGCTTCCGCGGCGACCTGAAAATATTCCGCAACCCTAGGCTTTGGCTGGCCATCGCGATTACCGCCATCGGCACCGGAGGATTCTTCGCCTGGTTCAGCTATATTGCGCCATTGCTGACAGACGTCTCGATGTTTGCGCCGCGCTCAATTCCATTGATCATGGCTGTTGCCGGCGTCGGGATGACGGTCGGCGTGCTTGTCGGCGGCAAGCTGGCCGACAGGGTTTCGCCAATCAAGGCCATTACCCTCCTGCTGGGTGTGATGACGGTCCTGCTATGCCTGAATGGACTTCTGGCCAGCTCTCAACCCGCGATGATTTGTCTTGCATTTGCGACCGGCGCCAATGCCTTGGCGCTGGGGCCGCCGATACAGATGTTACTGATCGAGCATTCCAAAGACGCTGAAATGCTGGGATCCTCGCTAGGCCAGTCCGGCTTCAACATCGGCAATGCAACCGGCGCTTTCCTTGGAGGCATTCCTCTTACGCTCGGCTACGCGTATTCGTCACCGCAATGGGTTGCGGCAGGACTTGCGCTATCCGGCGGCATCTTGTCCGCATGGATGTTGCTCAAACGTGGGCCCCGCGCTCCGCATGACCAGCATTTGCGCGAATCCACAGCCCTGTCTATTGTGCGGGCTGATTGATCTGGTACCGACAGACTTTCCGGCACTTCTCTGGTACTTTCAATTCAATGACGTAGCCCTTGTGACTCTGACAGACTTTATTGTTCGTGTTCAAGTGTTGCGACTGACCAATGAAAGGAGCGATGATGCCGGATCCGCACGACAATGTAACTGACGGGGAAGAAAGCAGCGGGGCACCCGTTCTCTGCGCACGGCATGAGGGCTTCGATATCTGCCTTGAAGGCTATGACTGGGAACTATCACGGCCGGACAAGATGATGGAAGGCCTGGAAGATAGCCGTTACGCGGATATTTGCGGTACAGATATCCTGGCCATGGCTGGTGTTGGATGGCAGTTCATTGCCGATCCCGTCTGCTTTACCGCTGCAAATCAAGAAAAAGAAGTTATTGCGAGCGCCTGGGCTGCCCCCATGCGTACCGAGGACAAGCACACGGGCTGCAACCTGACCTATGCGGTCGACGCGAAGTACGAAGGACGCGGCCTGGCAAAACTCCTGACAGCCTTTGCATTTCTCGCGGCTGACCAAATGCATCCGGGAATGGAGTTTGGCAATATCGAGTGCCGTACCGATAACGAAGGATCGATAGCGCTTGCCACAGCGCTTGGTTTCATGCGCTACCCCGAAGGGGATTTCTCGATGCCGACTGTTAGCGCGCCGAAGGAAATAGCATTTTATGGCTTTCGCATGGAGATCGACGCGCTCCGCCGTTCTGCACATCAAGTGCTGGAAAAAAAGAATATGCTGGCCGTGCTGCCGCTGATTCAGCGTACCGTGCCAGCATCGCAGATCTGAAATCCCGTTTAACAACCCAAATCCGAACGCACGCTTAAAACGCCGTATTCCCTGCCCCCTTCAGCGCGAGCATGTCACGTGCCTCCTCTGGCGTGGCAATCTCGAGTGCGAGCGCGTCAAGGATGGTGCGAATCCGCATCACTTGTGCCGCATTGGTCTCTGACAGCTTCCCTGCCTCTTCCCACAGGTTGTCTTCCAGGCCGACGCGCACATTGCCGCCCTGTGCCGCGGCAGTGGCGGCAATCGGCATTTGCGCGCGCCCGGCGCCAAGCACCGACCAGACATACTCGTCACCAAACAGGCGATCTGCCGTGCGCTTCATGTGCGCGACATCATCGGCATGCGTGCCGATGCCGCCGAGAATGCCGAACACCGTCTGGATGAACAGCGGCCCCTTTACCAGTCCGCGATCCAGGAAATGCGCCAGGTTGTACAGGTGCGACGTGTCATAACATTCGAATTCGAAGCGCGTGCCATTGTCGCCGCAGGCGCGCAGGATATGTTCGATATCCTGGAAGGTATTGCGAAACACCACATCCCGCGTCGCCTCCAGAAAGCCCTGCTCCCAGGCATGCCGAAATTGCTTGAATCGGTTCAGCATCGGGTACAACCCGAAGTTCATCGAGCCCATGTTCAGCGACGCCAGTTCCGGCTGCAGCTGGAGCGCTGGCTGCAGCCGCTCCTCGACCGACATGCCGGGCGCTCCGCCGGTGGTGATATTGATGATGCCGTTGGTGCGCGCCTTGATGTTGGGTACAAATGCCCGAAACAGGCTGGTATCCTGCGACGGCCTGCCATCTTCCGGGTTGCGCGCGTGCAGGTGCACGATTGCGGCGCCGGCTTCAATCGCGCCTACCGCCGCTTCCTCGATATCGGCTGCGCTCACCGGCAGGTAGGGTGACATCGACGGTGTATGGATGCCGCCGGTGACGGCACAGGTGATGATGACTTTGCGCTGTTTTTTCATGAATTCCTCGAAATGATGTTGGTTATTGCGCGACGCAGCCGCCGTCGATCGGCAGCGAGACGCCGCGCACCTGCGCGGCTGCATCGCTGCATAAAAAGACCACGGCGCCGCCCAGTTGCTCGGGCGTGACAAATTCACCCGACGGCTGCTTTTCGATCAGCATGCGCTGCTTCATGTCGGCATCGGACAAGCCTTCCAGCGCTGCCCGGGCATCGACCTGCTTTTGCACCAGCGGCGTCAGCACCCAGCCTGGGCAGATGGCATTGCAGGTAACGCCGGTGGTCGCCGTCTCGAGGGCCACCGCCTTGCTCAAGCCGAGCAAGCCATGCTTGGCGGCGATATAGGCGGACTTGTTTGGCGAGGCGACCAGGCCATGGACTGACGAGATATTGACGATGCGTCCCCAGTTGCGCGACAGCATCGACGGCAGCACCAGCCGTGTCGTATGAAAGCAGGCCGTCAGATTGATGGCAATGATGTTGTCCCATTGCGCGACCGGAAATTGCGTGAGCGGCGCGACATGCTGGATGCCCGCATTGTTGACAAGAATATCGATGCTGCCCAAATCGCTGTCGGCATAGCGGATCATGTCTTCGATATCGCGCATCTTCGACATGTCTGCAGGGTGGTAGGCGACATCGACTTCGTTTTCATCGGCAATCGACTGCCGCAGCCGGGCAATCTGGATGTCGTCGCCCAGGCCGTTCAACAGGATGTTGGCGCCTTGGGCGGCGAGCGCCTGTGCAATGCCCATGCCGATTCCGGATGTGGAACCAGTTACCAATGCGGTTTTTCCGCGTAATCCATTGCGTTGCATAAATCCCTCGTGAAGTTGCGTAGTGTCGGCGCCAGCGCCGCGGTGTCGTTAGGATTTACTTCTTCACCAGCGGACACTTGCTGGCCGACAGCGGCTGATAGGCCTGTTCACCCGGGATCACGGCCTTGACGTTGTAGTAATCCCACGGCGTCTTCGACTCGGAGGGCTTTTTGACCTGCACCAGGTACATGTCGTGCACCATGCGGCCGTCTTCGCGGATCCTGCCGTTCCTGGCAAAAAAATCGTTGATCGGCATTTCCTTCATTTTCTTCATGACTGCGCCGGCATCGTCGGTGCCTGCAGCCTGCACCGCCTTGAGGTAATGGATCGTCGATGAATACACACCGGCGTGGATCATGTTCGGCATCTTCTTCATCTTGGCAAAAAAGCGCTTGGACCACTTGCGGGTATCGTCGTTCAAATCCCAGTAAAAACCCTCGGTCGCATACAGTCCCTGCCCTGCCTCCAGTCCGAGACTGTGAATGTCGTTGACGGTCACCAGGAGGGCCGCCAGGCTTTGCTTGCCCGACTTGGTGATGCCGAACTCGCGCGCAGCCTTGATCGAATTCACGGTATCCGGGCCCGCATTGGCCAGTGCAATCACTTGCGCACCGGATGCCTGCGCCTGCAGCAGGAAAGAGGAAAAGTCCGAAGCCGCCAGCGGATGGCGCGACGCGCCGGCCAGCTTGCCATTGTTGGCCTTGATGACCTCGGACGCATCCTTTTCCAGTGAATGGCCGAATGCGTAATCGGCGGTCAGGAAGTACCAGGAATCACGTCCCTGCTTGACGATCGTGTTTGCCGTGCCGTTGGCCAGTGCATAGGTATCCCAGCTGTAGTGCACGCTGTTGGGCGTGCAGGCCTCGTTGGTCAGACGGCTCGAGCCCGCGCCGTTGACAATCGCGATCCGGTTCTTCTGCCTGGCGATATCGACCACTGCGAGTGCCGTGCTGGAAGTAACCAGGTCGGCAATCATGTCGACTTTTTGCGCGTCGAACCATTCGCGTGCCTTGGCCGAGGCCACATCCGCCTTGTTCTGGTGGTCGGCGTAGATGATCTCGATCGGCTTGCCCAGCACCTTGCCGCCGAAGTCTTCAACCGCCATGCGCACGGCATTGACCGAACCTTCGCCGCTCAAGTCGGAATACAGTCCCGCCAAATCGGTCAGCACGCCGATCTTGACGACGTCATCGGAGATTGTGGATTGCTGGGCGAACGCCGGTCCGGCGAACAACTGGGTCGCGATACAGGCGCTGGCTGTGATGGTTTTGAAGTTCATGATAGGTCCTTGTGATTTTTCAAAAAATGTCTGGCGGTGCGGGCGCAGCCTGTGGCTTCGCCCGCTGCACTCATTGCACTGAAATATTTTTGGTGGCCAGCGTCGCGTCAAAGATCAGTTTCTTTGGCCATGCCGGCCAGGTGACGCCGAGTGCGGCATTGTTCGGATCGCCATTTTTCGCAAATGCGGCAATCGTGCTCATCATCGCGCCGGACAGTTCCAGCCGGCCGCCCTTGTTAGCCGTGCTGTTGGTGACATTCGAGAACAGCGACGGACCGAAGTTACCGAACAGGAAAGGCAGGTCGAACGCGTGCGCTGCGCCATACACGTCATTCCACGGTGCCGGCTCCTTGTTCCAGTTGAACTGGTAGTACCAGACATTGGCTTGCCTGGATTTCAGTGCATTCAGCGCCGAGTCGCGGTTTGGCACGAAGAACAGATTGTTCAGCAATGCCAGGCGCGCGTTGTAGCCGGTAGTCGGCGTATCGACCGGCAAATACGCCGGGTTGATCAGGTCATTGACAGTCAAGGTGGCCGCGGCATCCGGCTTGAAGTTGTACATCATGCCAAAGCGCGTCGCATCATTGACGATCAGGCCGGGCTGGCCGCCCAGCGCCGGCGACAACGCCAGGAATGAAGCAAACAATTTGGTTTCCTCGGCGGTGTTGGATGCCAGCACCGGCACCTTCAGATAATTGCCGGCATTGATTGCCGCAATCGGCGTATTGGCAACGACGGCGCCGTCCGGAATATGCGACGTCGAACTCAGGCCGGCAGCGGCAAGTTTGGTCAGCAACTGGGTGAAGATCTGCGCCGGGGTTTTCGCTCGCATGTAGTCGGCGATCTGCGCACTGGTTTGCGTGGCAGCGTAAGCGGCCGCAGTCGCATCATCGCTCGCCTTGCCATCGGCGATCAGCAGACTGTAGAGCAGCTTGTTGCCCTGCGCCAGTGCGGTTGCCGACGAGTTCACCAGAGCGATGCTTCCGACCGGCAGTTCGCTGGCAGTGCTGATGCCTCCCGAGAGCGGCACTGCGCGGTGGAACAGTTGCGTCGCATTGCTGACAACCAGGGGCGAGGTCAGCAGTGAATAAACATTGATGGCACCTGCCGATTGGCCCATCACGGTGACATTGCCCGGATTGCCGCCAAAATTGGCGATATTCTTGTTGATGAATTTGAGCGTCTGGATCTGGTCGAGCGTGCCGAAGTTGCCGGAGTCTTCCTGGGCATTGGTGCCGCTCTTTAATTGCGGCAGGCTCAGCCAGCCGAACAGGCCGACACGATAGTTTGCCGTCACCACGACCGCATTGGCGGCCTTCGCCAGCGCCGCGCCATCGTATACCGGGTCGGCCGTGTAGCCCGACACATTGCTGCCGCCATAGATGAAATAGATGACGGGAAGATTGGTGTCGGTCGATGCCGGCCGCCAGATGTTCAACGTCAGGCAATCCTCGCTGCCGACCGCCTGGTTCAGCGTGGTGCCGATGCTTGCATCATAGGTGTTGTTCGATCCGGGGCCATAGAGGCGGCCGTACTGGACACAGGCATTGCCGAAGGATTTTGCCGCCAGCACTGCCGGCCAGTTGTCGGGTTCGACGGGCGCCTTCCAGCGCAGGTTGCCTACCGGCGGCCTGGCAAACGGGATGCCCTTCCAGGAATACGTCCCCGATGCGGCATCGTCCGCGCCTTCAATCTGTCCATATTGCGTCGACCGCAGCAGCGGCAAGTCCTGCGCCGTGCTGGTAGCGATGCCGGTGCCGCCGCCGCAGCCGCCCAGCAAAGTCGTGACGGCGCCCGCCACAGCGAGCATGCAACGCCATTTGCCAACAAGCTTCATGATCTGTCCCCTAATCTACGTAATTATTCGATATGCCTGACGGTTCCGGCTCCTGGTAATGCAAGATGGAGTGAGACCACTTTTTCCCGACGAGCCTGCATGGCAGCACTGTTGCAACAGTGCTACTTCCGTCAAGTTGTCACCGCTGCATGACATATGGCAAATTCAGTGCCAACGCAGACAAGTCATTGAATTCAAATGGAAATTTTTTCGGAGCGGCCGAAATCGCGACAAAAGCCGGAATTTAACGGGAAAATCTGCTCGATTAATGAACAGATTTGGGGGAATAAATCACTAAGTCATTGATAAATAAAAGATCTGAAATGATCTTTTATTGAACATATTGCTCAATCAATGAACGGAAGATTGAATTGAAGAATTTTTTGATACAGCTTGCCGCGGGAAATCCCGAGCTTGCGTGCAGCCAGCGCCTTGTTGCCACGCGTTTGTTCCAGCGTCGCCAGAATCAGGCGCCGTTCGACATCATTGACGGCATCGGCCAATGTCTGGCCTGCCTGCACCGGTCCGGGTTCAGCCGGCGGCAAGGCAACACTTCGCAGCTTGCGGCCCTGCGGCAGAATGCCGACAAAATCCTCGGCGCTCAGGATGCGGTTTTCCGACAGCATGCCGGCCTGTTCCAGCGCATTGCGCAATTCGCGCACGTTGCCCGGCCAGTCATGCGATGCGAGCAGCGCACGCGCGCTCGCGCTCAACTCGCGCTGCGGCAGGCCGGTGCGGCTGGCGATCTGTTCGCACAAATGCTCGCACAGCGCGTCGATGTCGCCGATGCGTTCGCGCAGAGGAGGAATCACGATTGGCAGCACATTGAGCCGATAATACAGGTCGGAGCGGAATCGCCCGGCTTCCATCAAGCCAACGAGATTGCGGCTGGTCGCCGCAATGACCCGCACGTCGACCTTGGTAACCTTGTTGGTGCCCAGCGGCTCGATTTCCTGCTCCTGCAACACGCGCAAGAGCTTGGCCTGGACCTGCATCGGCATGTCGCCGACTTCATCCAGAAACAGCGTACCGCCGTCGGCCAGCTTGAACTTGCCGTCCCGGCCGCGCCGGTCCGCACCGGTATAGGCGCCGGGTGCGACGCCGAAGATTTCGGCTTCCAGCAAGGTTTCCGGTATGGCCGCAATATTGATGCCGACGAAGGGCTTGGCCGAGCGCACCGAGACGGCGTGGATGCCTTGCGCGAGCATTTCCTTGCCAGTGCCGGTCTCGCCCAGCAGCAGCACGGTGGTGTCGAGTTGCGCCGCCCGCCTTGCGCGCGTTTTCAGTTCCAGCGCGGCCGAACTGGTGCCGACGAAATTGGTAATCGAATAACGCGTCCTGCGCAACTGCGCGAGTTCGGTCTTGGTCTTCTCGAGGGCGGCCTGCAGTTCGGAAAAGCGCGATACCAGCGGCTTCAAGCGGTCGATATCTTCGTACAATGCCACCGCCAACGCCCCGGTCACTTCGCCTTCCTCATTCTTGATCGGCAGCCGCATGACCACCAGCGACTGCTTCTGGACCGGAAAGATGTCGAGCATGATCGGCCGCCCGGTTTCAACCACCTCGCGCATACGGCTGTTCGGGATGACTTCCTCCACCGGACGGCCGAGTGCGGCCTGCGGATTTTTCAAGCCGAGGAAACTTGCATACTTTTCATGGATCCAGGCAATCCTGGCATCGCTGTCAACCGCCATCGAGCCGAAGCTGTATTTTTCAAAGAAATCAATCAAGGTTTCCAGGCTGAGACGCCGGATATCCTGCGCATTCCAGATCGATTCGACAGACGATTTCATGAGGCATCGGCAATGGGTGGCAACGGGCGACATGCCCGGCAGACGTGCTGCAGTAGTTCGTAACTATACTGCATCACGCGCCCGTTCAACTGCCGTCGCTGGGCTTGCCACAGTCAATTCCTGACTTTAAACAATGCGGGAGGGCAATAAAGAACCCATTATTGCCTGAAACGGATGATCCATCTGACGCCTTATGCTCCGCCCTGCCGGCATGCGTGTATTTTTTGCAAGCAATTAAAAAATGATATTAGGTGGAAACTTTAATTAGTGCCAATGATCGAATTCTGACAATGGCATGCATAAATGATATTCGCCTGGCACAACACCTTTGCACGACACATCAATAGACACTTCCCAAGATTTTTTACGATCAAGGACGCAATGATAAATCTGGATGCCATTCGAGCCGCTCGCATTCTTTTGGTAGACGACAGTGCGGATAATATCAACCTGCTTTCGGAAATCCTTGCAGTGCGCGGATATACCCACGTTTCATCCATCGGGGACTCAAGCCAGGTTTGCAAATTGCATGCGCAAAACGACTATGACTTGATCCTGCTTGACATGCATATGCCTCGAATGAACGGACTGGACGTGATGGCGCAACTAAAGGAAGTCGAAAAACATGCCTTTCTTCCAGTGCTTGCCATTACCGGGGATGAGCGTTACAAGGTCGCCGCGCTGGAGGCTGGCGCACGCGACTTCATCATCAAGCCGTATAACCTTGCCGAGCTGGACCTGCGCATGCGCAATGCGATTGAACTGCGGCTCTTGTACAAAACCATGGCTGCGCAAAGCCGGTTGCTGGAAGAAAAAGCACTGCACGATTCCCTGACAGGATTGCCCAACAGGCGTTTGCTGTCGGACCGGATTGAAATTGCCATGCAATATGCGCGTCGTCACCAGCAGATGGTGGCACTGCTGTATATGGACCTTGATGGATTTAAACAGGTGAATGACCATTACGGCCATGCCTGTGGCGACGACCTTCTGAAGGAAATTGCTGAGCGCTTGCGTTCCGTTGCACGCCAGGAGGATACCGTTGCGCGCATTGGCGGAGACGAGTTCATCATGGTGCTCTCCGAGATTTCCCGCGTGGAAGATATCGTGCGGCCTGCGACCAAGATACTCAGTTTATTGGAAGTACCGCTCGATATTGGCGGCAAATCTGTGAAAGTCACCGGAAGTATTGGCATCAGCTTCTACCCCACGGATGCGGAAGATGCGCAGACATTGCTTTTGCGGGCAGATGAGGCGCTCTATTGCGCCAAGCACGCAGGGAAGAACCGCTATCAGTTCGCCGGCTTTCCCGCCTTCGGCGACGCCAGAACCCATTCGGCTTCAAATATAAGTTTTCAATAGCACATCATGGGCCGCCTGTTCTGGAAGTTCTTCATACCGATCTGGATTGCCCAACTCATCGGTACGATGTCTGTGATGTTCATCGTTGAGCTTACGGAAAGCTGGCTAAACCGCAATCGCACCGTCAGTGAATCTATCGCCCACCTGGACCTCCTGCCCGACGCAACCGCTACGACAATCGAATCCGCCAAGACTGACGGCAAAGCTTATTTCCTCGCTGCCGAACAAGCTGCCCCCGTGACAACAGCCGCCGGCCTCAGGCCGCCACCGCCGCCGCACGGTTTCAAGATACTTCCTTTTGAACCGCTGGTTGCCCATCTGTTGGCCAGCCTCATTGTTGCAACCTTCCTCACCCGATATCTCTCGCGGCCGATTCGCAGCCTGAGGTCAGCATTCCAGGAAGCGGCTTCCGGCAATTTGCAGCCGCGTGCTGCGGCAAGCATCGAACAGCGCAGCGATGAACTGGCAGACCTGCTTCGCGACTACGACAAGATGGCCACGCAATTGCGGACCGTCATGGATGGACAGCGCCAATTGCTGCACGACGTATCCCATGAACTTAGATCTCCCCTTGCGCGCATGCAGGCGGCAATGGGACTGGTGCGCCAGCAGCCCGAAAAAATCGCACACTTGCTGGATCGCCTCGATAGCGAAGTCCTTCGCATCGACCGCCTCATCGGGGAATTGCTGACGCTTTCCAGGCTCGACACCAACATCCCGATCAATGCCAGGGACACCATTGAAATCGGCGACATTCTTGCGCCGGTGGCGGACTCCGCGCACTTTGAAGCCCAGGTCCACGGCAAGTACGTTCATTACTCCGAGCCGCCGGCCGCTTTCATACTATGCAATCCTGATTTGCTTGCAAGGGCGCTTGAGAATATCGTCCGCAATGCCATCCACCATACGCCGCCAGGCACGACGGTGCAGATAGCGGCGACGGTCGAGTTGACACATGCGCTCAGAATTTCGGTGAAGGACAATGGCAACGGCATCCCCGCGGAAGAGCTGGACTCGGTCTTCCAGCCATTCTTCCGCGGCAGCCACACGGCCGGAAAAACCGATGGCCATGGATTGGGATTGGCGATCAGCAGGCGCATTATTGCCGCGCACGGGGGATCAATATCCGCTTCCAACTTGCCAGACGGTGGTCTTCACGTCGAAATCAGCTTGCCGCTGCAGCGCCTGAATTCAGCCGAGACACAAAGTCATGCAAGCCAGATCTAGGTAAGACGGAAGCGACGCAATATCACATGACGGCATTATGCCGTTTCGCCTTTCGGCCCTTTTTGAAGATCGCCAGTCATTGAAGAATCGCACGCCCTTTTGGGCGTCGCAGCATGGCCTCTGGCAGTCATTCCTGCGACCGCCTGCAGGAATACCGGCTCGATTTCACGCCACAGGTACTGCGTGCCAGAGGCAAAGGCGTTTCTCCTTATCATTGGTAAATCGTTGCGCATTTCCCAGAGTCGTTGAATTGCATTTGCCAGACTGCCGGCATCGTACTCAAAAATGATCCCATTGTGTCCATCCGTGATGTATTGGGTATGCGTACAGATATTGCTGGCCAGGACAGGCAGTCCCGCCACCAGGTATTCAAACAGTTTGGTAGGCGGATTGAAGCGCCACCATGGCCGGTCTTCCCACAGGCAGAGACCGGCATCCATGCCATTCAACATCGCCGGGACCTGCGTGCCGCAAACGCGGCCCGATAACGATATGTCGGCAGCGATGCCAAGCGCCACGGCGCGCTTTCCACAGTAATGAAGTTCTTCTTCAGAAGCGCCGATGATCGCCAGGCGGGCAATGCGTTGTTCGCGGTTGACCAGCGCGAGTGCTTCCAGCATGACATCGCGGCCACGTGCCTGATTGACCGTGCCGACGTAGACCAGATTGACCGGGGCATGATGGGCACCATGGCCGCCATTGCCGGCCGTGCGCAAGAATCGCTCGCAGACGCCCATATGAATCAGTTTTACCCGCGCCGGATCACATGCGTGCGCAAGCAAGTCGTGATAATGTGCCTCGCCGATTGGCATCAGGAGGCTCGCGCGTCTGGCTGCGGCGTAGAACGCCCATTTCAGGGACAGGCGCCTTGCGAGCCGCTTGAGGAATGGATGCCCAGGTGGCAGGGCGGTAAATCGGCTCGGATGCTCATTCCAGTACAGCGCAACCGGAATTTTCCGTAACAGCCACAACATGGGCGTCAACAGGGAATGCAGCAAGACGACGCGATCAGGGCGGTCACGCCTGACCAGCCGTGCGCAAGTATACAAGTATTTTATCCAGCCGAACCGCCCCTGACCAAAGGGAAATACGATGTACTCGACCCCATCGATGCGCAACTCCTCCTGTTGCAAAGGCTCCAGGCTGATTACGGTCAGTCGATAGGCCTTTGCCAGTGCCTTGATCCTGTAGGAAAAGTCCAGAAAGCCCGGCTGGTCACTCGCAAACCGTGTCACGGCAATGCAATGTTCGCGCATTTTTCCCCTTATTGATCCGGTGTCATCAAGCCATCGAACGCGTCATGACTACTAAGACCTGAGTGTAGAAAGTAGTGGTCAGGCTCTTCTGATTCGACGCAACGGATCGAGGCAAGCGGGTGTAAAGATTTGTAAAGACGATTTTGAGAAGGCAGTTTGTGACGCCTTTGCCCGGCATCTCACTGGCTTCGCACCATCTTGGGGAAAATAAATGGCAAATGGAAATAGCCCTTCCCGAACGGCGGGCCCACGGTCACTCCCGAATGAACTGGTAACCCTGGCGATACACTGTCTGGATACTGGAGCGGCCGTCGGACAGGGTGCCCAGCTTTTGCCGCAAGCTGCTTAAATGGACATCGATGTTGCGGTCAAAGCGGCTCAGCGTCCTGCCCAGGCCTTCTTCAGACAAGGCCGCCTTGCTGACCGTATGGCCGGCATTGCGTGCCAGAATTTCCAGCAGGTTGAATTCCGTGCTGGTGAGATCGAGGGGCTTGCCGTCCCATTCAGCACGCCTTTTATCCAGCCACATCGCAAGCTGACCGACAAGGATGGGCGCGGCCGGCTCGCTCTCCGGGCTGGCAGACTGCACTGGCTGCATGCGCCGCAAAATAGCCCGAATACGTGCGGTCAATTCCCTCGGCGTACACGGCTTGGGGACGTAATCGTCCGCGCCTAATTCCAGGCCGATAATCTTGTCGGTGTCGTCGCCCTTCGCCGTCAGCATCAATATCGGGATATTGCTCGAATGGCGTATTCTGCGAAGCGCATCGACGCCGTTCATTTTCGGCATCATGACGTCAAGTACCGCGATCGCGTAGTGCCCGGTTAACGCTGCTTCCACGCCCGATTGGCCATCATGCTGCGCCGCGACGTCAAAGCCTTCGCGTTCAAGGTAATCTTTGAACATGGCAATCAGCTCGACATCGTCGTCCACCAACAAGACCTTGGTCACCGAATTAGGCAGCTTGTCGTTCATCTGGCACCTGTCATATCCTTGCGTGTTCTTCGCCGTAATGAAATCCCGAGGATTTGCCCGCGTTACATTTGCGCCAGAACATCCATGGCATGGCTACGCCTGGGCTGGCTTTTGCCAAATATACCGATCTTTTCATCGGCTTGACATCACTTTGGATATATCAGGCTACACTTTCATCATGAAACAAACATTGGAAACGCCCAAGGCAGCCGCCGCCGAATCTTTATCCTGGATCAAGTTTGCGCCAGCGACTTTTGTCGGTTTATGGGCGACCGGTTTTATCGGCGGGAAGCTGGGCTTGCCTTATGCAGAGCCGCTCACCTTCCTCTTGATACGGTTTGTCGCCGTACTGCTCATCCTGGCGCCCATTGCCTTGCTCATGAAGGCGCCGTGGCCGGCCCGCAGGGTGGACTATGCCCACACGGCAGTGGCAGGCTTGTTGCTGCATGCGGGATATCTCGGCGGCGTTTTCAGCGCGATTCATCATGGCATGTCGGCAGGCGTCGTTTCCCTGATCGTCGGCTTGCAGCCCGTGCTGACTGCGGTTCTCGCGGCGGCCTGGTTCAAGGACAAAGTGACCCGGATCCAGTGGATCGGGCTGACGCTTGGCTTCATCGGCGTGGCCTTGGTGGTGTCCGGCAAGAGCAACCTGGGGCAGGCTGACGCCACTGCCTATGCGCTGGCGCTCCTGGCGCTGCTTTCCATTACCTTTGGCACGCTATACCAAAAACGTTTTTGCCCCAATCTCAATCTCCTGAGCGGCACGGTGATTCAGTTTTCCGCATGTGCCTTGCTATACCTGGTGCTGGCGCCCAACCTGGAAACCATGCAAGTCCAGTGGACCGGGCAATTCATCTTTGCACTGGCATGGCTGGTGATCGTCCTGTCGATTGCTTCGATCATGCTGCTGTACTTATTGATACGCCACGGTGCGGCAACCCGTGTCACCTCGTTGTTTTACATGGTGCCGCCCGTAACGGCGGTCATGGCCTGGCTGATATTCGGCGAATCACTGACAGGATGGGCGCTCGTCGGCATGGCAATTTGCGGCCTGGGGGTACTCCTGGTGGTGCGGCAGCCCAAAGACTAATGCGCGCGCATCCTGCCTCTTATGCCTCGGGCATCTTCGAGGTCGCCGGCGTGCAGCAGCATGCCGGTGCACGCTGCCAGCCGATCGAGATGCCAGCCATTGCCAAGCAATAGCATGCGCGTGTGCAAGTCTTCTTGGGTGGCCTGGTCGACATGCCTGCCCAATGCACGCATGGACTTGCTGCGCAGGTCGACATATAGCAATTCATATCGCTTGGCCAGCGAGTGCCATAATGCGTTCGCGCCCACGGACTGGCGCGCGCCTGTGATCAGGCAATTTCCCGCCTCCAGCCACCAGCGGTAAATGGCGGTCGCTATGCCGCGACGCTGATAAGCAGGCGCGTATTTGGAATGCGGCGCGCGCAGGTAAGGATCTGCCCGGCGATGCACTTCGACCAGGCGGTTGAGCACGGTGTACCCTGCCAAACACTGGCGTGCAGCATCTTCGACATAAATGTAATGCTCACCGTCCGCCTCGCGATAACGGAACACGAATCCCGGGAAATTCAGGCAAATGACGGGAAGGCCATAAAGCGCGTCGCCAGGCCGGTGAAGGCGGCGGTAGAGCGTCTCCAGTTCCTGTTCCAGCCCCGACGGCGCGGCAACGTCGATACGCAATTCGAGCGCGCGCGCCAGCCAGGGCAACGGCGACAAAGGCATGCACAAGCGATACAACACATTCTCCCAACAACGATGTCCTGGGCCAGGACGATTTCAAGATGCGGAATGCGCCATCACGCACTGCAGACGCCATCCCACCAGCCGCTCATCAGGCGCTCCGGCTTCGAGCGTGCTTGCACACGGGCGCTGGCTTCCCAGGCATCGAACTGGACAATCAGGCCTGCATAGATCCCGTAACCCGCGCCCGCCCGAATTTCCTCCTTTGCATGCAGGCTCTCGCCGGCCTTGATGGCGCCGTCCGCCAGGATGGACATGCCCGCCTTGATGCCCCAGTTCGCCTCCAGATGCCCGCGGCAAGCAATCCTCTCGCCCGCTTCAACACCGTTGCCCGCAAGGAGGTCGCCTGCGCCCGTGATGGATCCGCCGGCGCGCACATTCTTGCCGCAGCGGATTGCGCCTTTGGCGACCAGGTCCTCACCCACGATCACATTGCCCTTCACGGAAAGCGCGCCGCTGCAATAAAGCGCCCACTCGGCGCGCAAATCGCCGCCGCAGCGCAGCTCGCCCTCGGCATCGATGCCCCATCCCGCCTTGATGTCGCCGCCCGCCCTAATGGCGCCGTCGCAGCGGATGCTGCCGGCAGCGCGGATATCTTCTCCGGCGATGATGGATTGGCCCGCGCGGATTCCGCCGCCGGTGCGAATCGTGCGGCCTGCGCGCACGAGCGAATCGACCTCGATGTTGCCGCGCACTTCCAGCGTTCCGGCGAACACGATCGCGTCAGCTTCAATTGCATCAACGGTGAGGACTGCGTCCGTTGGGCCAAACTGGTCGAGAAGCCAGCAGGCGTCTGCCACCCTGCCGGCAGTCACCAGGGCATCCAGCAGGGGTTGATAATCGCTGCCCTCGTGGCAGTTGCGCAGAAACCAGCGGAAGCCATCCGTGCAAGGGCGCTTGGCTTTGACAAATTCTTTATGAAGATCCATTTCGATACAGTTAAAATTGAAACCTTGCGTTACTCGACTAAACTTGCAAGCACTGCCATGACGGCGGTGCCGGCAATCACGATCCTCACCAGGTTGCGCCGGCGGCTACCATGTGCAATCAATTGCAGGGCGAAGTACCGCTTGCCGTAGCGATGTTTTGTCCAGGGATTTTTCATGCTTGCCTTCCGCTGCGGCCGTGACTGCCGGTTATCTGGTATTCGCTTTTCAAATGCGGAAATCTCCGGCTATGCAGCCGGCCGGTCATACCAGGCGTCCTGATCCGGCGCATGTCCTGGCGTAATCAGCACATCACTTGCCGTCTGATCGATTGTGCGTTTCGCGACGCTGCCGATCAAAAATTCTTCGACGCGTGAGCCGCTGTGCTTTCCCAATACAATCAGGTCAGGCGACACTTTCTGTGCATACGACGTAATCACCGGCACTGCCCAGCCGAACTGGACGACGCGGGTAATGTCTTGCGATATCGGCCCCAGGTCTTTGATGAATTGATCAAGTTCCTGCTGGGCCTGCTCGCGATACTTCATGCGATATGCCTGGATAACTTCGTCGTAGACGCCCGCCTCGCGCATTTTCCCTTCTGCCCAGACGCGGAATGCATGCAAAAAGGTGATGTTTGCCCTGGGCGCAATCCTCAGCGCCAGCCTGGCCGCGTGCCTGGACTCGTTCGAAAAATCAACGGGAACGAGCACTTCGCGATAGCTGCCAAGGGGAGCATTGCGTACAAGTAGCACCGGCAATTTCGCCATGCGCACCAGCCGGTGCGCCGGGCTTTCCATCAGGTTCCCGGGGAAAGTGCCGCTTGGCTTGGCCATGACAATCATGTCCGCCCCGTTGGACTGCAATGCTGCGAGCACTTCCGCCACGGGGTCGCCGATACGCACGGCGTAGCGGCAGCGCACATCGAAGGCGGACCTGATGCGCTGTTTTGCCTGCCTCAGCTGCTGCAATGCCTGGGCCACCAGCATCGCCTCCGGATCGGCACTCCCGCTTCGCAACGCCTGCGCCAGCATGTCGCCAAATCCTCTGCGTTGAACCGCCAGCAGTTCGAGCGCGTCCAGGCGCATATCCCGGCAAAGCAGCGCCGCCCTCGATTCGGCACTGACTGAATCTGCAGAGAAGTCAGTCGTGGCAATTATTCTCCGGATATCAAACATGCATTCACCACTTGAATGTTTCACTTTCCCTGGCTGGCACCACCAGCACATCACAGCGTGACTTCGCAAGGACCTGCGAGGTCACGCTGCCAAAAAAAAGCCGTCTGAATCCGGCGTTGTTGCTGCGGCCGATGACCAGCAAATCGGCGGCAAACCTTATCTCGCTCTCCAGAATCAATTTCGAGGCGTAGCCAAACTCCACCACCTTCACGGCCTGCTGTTGCGGGACACCGCAGTCCTCCAGCAGGTCATTGAGACGATTGAGCGCATCTTCATGCTGACGCACGCGCATCTGGCGAAAACCGTCTTCGGACGCTTCTGCGAAGGTTGCGATGCGTGCCGCGGAATCGGCCATTGCATGCACCAGGATTAACTGCGCATGCGGCGCCCGCGCATAGGCCTGCCGGATGTGGAGGTATGCGCTGTCGGTGCCATCGACCGCCACCACGACGCTGCGGTAGGATTTTCCGACCAGTGCGTTGCTGCCAGAATCATCCTTGCATCCCCGATACCGCACGTTCCCTCCATGGCTGCACAGCGTTGGCGCACCTTCCTGGCCGGTTCTTTCACCGATGCCCGAAGCCTGGCGATGCGGTAGTATCGGACATCCCCGCGAAATTAAAAATTGGGGCTAGTACGTACGTGTTTTACTTATCGATCGCCGTGTGAGGGCATCCGTCCGTCAGCGCTGATTGAATCGCCTGTCTTCGGTATGATCTTCATTTTCTGGACGCGTTGAGCAACCATGCCTGAACTGCATTCGCTGCGCTATTTTTGGTGGGTAACCGGCTGTATTGGCGCCTATGTTGCGCTCGATATCCTGTGCGGGCCGCCCATGCGTTACCAGCCCATCAATCCAATCTTGCATCCGGCTGCGGGCCTTGCGGTATTTGTCTTGTTGCGCAGCGGCTGGCGCGGCCTGCTTCCCCTGGCGGCGGCGGCCACCTTGTCGTCATGGGTGGTGCCGGTGTTGCCTGATACGCCTGCATGGTCCCTCTTTATCGGCGTGCTGCCGCTACCCGGCTACTTCGCCATCGCGCTGTTCATGCGACGGCACCTCGAACATGGGATATTCCTGGCGAGCCACAAGGGATTGCTCTTGTGGCTCGCCGCGGCGACGCCTGCCAGCATTTTCAGCGGCATGCTGTATGCAAGCGTGGTGCTGGGCACTGGCGCCATCGGCGCCGACGCCTGGACCGATACGCTGATCCGGTATGGCGTCGCCGAAATTGCGGGCATGGTGACGTTCATGTCGATAGCCTATTGCCTGGCGGATTACGAATCCCGCTTCAATTTGATGGCCAAAGTGGTGAACTGGGAAACGGCAGGCTACATGGCGCTCATGGTATTGATACTGTGGACGTCAATGAACCAGCCCCCCAGGGAATCGATGGCTTATTATCTGCTGTTCTTTCCGCTGGCATGGGCAGCGGCGCGCCAAGGCATGGCGGGCGCCGTGGCTGCCACCGCAGCGCTCGAGGTATGCGTCATGGCCGCGACCTATCTGCCCAATGCCTATGCGGCGAAAGTACCCGACGTGCAAGTGCTTGTGCTGACCCTGACGTTGTCGGGCTTTCTGATTGGCATCGCTGTCGATGTCGCACAGCGTGCCAGCAACGAATTGCGGCAGTCATTGCGGCTTGCCGCTGCCGGTGAGATGGCCGGCGCCCTGGCCCACGAGCTTAACCAGCCGCTAACGGCATTGGCCGCGTATGGCAGCGCCTGCGCCAAATTGATCGAGCGCGACGGCGGCAACCCGCTATTGCAGAAAGCCGTGAATGCCATGGTCGCGGAGTCGGACCGGGCTTCCAACGTACTCAAGCGACTTCGTGATTTTTTCCGCACCGGTTCAACGCGCCTGGAGGTCCTGCAGCTGGCAGAGTTGATTGATGCCGCAACGCCGCCTTTCCAGGAGCAGGCGCGCAGCGAGAAAATTGAATTTGTGATTTGCAATGTGCCCGCCGCAACCCTGTTGGGCGATCGCATCCAGCTCGAAATCGTCTTGCGGAATTTGCTTGCCAATGCCTTTCAGGCGGTGACGCAGCAGGTGGAGAATCAGGCACGGAAAGTCACGGTCGAAGCCGGCACCGATGGCCCATGGATCTGGATCCGCATTGCCGATAATGGCCCAGGCATTGCAAACAAGATTCGCGCCAGGCTGTTTGAACCTTTCATATCGCTGAAATCCAGCGGCATGGGGCTGGGACTGGCGATCAGCCGTTCGATCATTGAGACACACGGGGGCACGTTGTCCATAGAGCCGAGTCCCCACGGCGTGTTGAAAATCACGCTCCCTGCAAACCTCACCGGCCTGGATTATTCCGATGAACAGCAGCAATAACACCGTCTATATCGTCGATGATGACGCCGCTGTGCGCGATGCCCTTGGCCTGTTGCTGAGCCTGCATGGCTACAGCACGGCGTTTTTTGCCGATGGCATGGCATTTTTGAATGCGTGCTCCGATGACATGCGCGGTTGCCTGTTACTGGATATCCGCATGCCTGGCATTGATGGCCTTGCCCTGCAAAAACTCCTGCGTGAAAAAGCGGCGCATCTCCCCGTGATCATCATTACCGGGCATGGCGATGTCGATTCGGCGCGGGAAGCCTTTCGCGCACACGCAGTCGACTTCCTGGAAAAGCCGTTGCAGGAAGCACAGCTGGTCAAGGCAATTGACGAGGCATTATCGCAGCATGCGCGCGCCGAGGAAAAACGCCGCGCTGGCGCTGCCTATGCGCAAGTCTATGCGACGCTGACGCCGCGCGAACGTGAGGTGCTGCTGCTTGTTGTTGCCGGCCGCCACAACAGGGAAATCGCTGATACCCTGGCAATCAGTGTACGCACTGCGGAAGTGCACAAGGCGCGCATCATGAACAAGATGGGCGCTGCAAACAGCGCCGACCTGGTTCGCTTGCACTTGCAAAATGAAATGAGTCTGCGCGGCACGCCATTGCAGGAATCGTAATATTACAGGTCCACCAGCATCTCGAAGCCGCCATAGATCATGCGCTTGCCGTCGAAGGGCATGGCTTCCGGCTTCATCATGTCCGCCATGCGTGGATCGTTCATTACCTTGCCGTTGATTTCGTCACGCGCGGCACGCGATTCATAGACGATCCAGGAAAACACGACGGTCTCGTCGTCCTTGAGATCGACGCTTTGGGGAAACGAGGTGAGTTTGCCAGGCTTCACGTCGTCGGCAATGCATTCGCGAAATTGCAGCGCACCATGTTCGCGCCAGATCGCGCCCGCTTTCTTTGCGACCTCCCGGTAGGCGTCCAGGTTCTTTTTGGGGAGCGGCAAGACAAACCCATCGACATAAGCCATGGCATTCTCCTTGAAAATTTCACTGCGCTGACAAATACCTCTCAATGCTTATTCATCATAATGCGCCGCGCGCGCCGAAGCTGATGTTAGGACAATGACTTTGTCAGGCAGGTTGAAACAGGTCGCAACGAAGCACGCTTAAGAATACGTGCTCGTTGCACCGGAGCTGTTGTCCAGGCGAGTCGCCAGATGTTTAAAAATTGCAAGCCATGCCAATGTGCCAAGGCTTTATCCAGCATCAAGGTTCCTGCACTGCCTCTTCTTTTTCCCCGCGCGCAAGTAGCCTATAACAAAGGGGAAGGTGTTACGTCCGATGTTTTCAATGGAGGCTGTCATGCCGAAATACCTGATTCAAGCCAATTATGTCGGCGAGGGTATAAGCGGTCTTTTGAAGGAAGGTGGGAGCATGCGGCGCACCGCCGTTGAGACCCTGTTCAAGTCACTGGGCGGCACGGTCGAAGCCTTTTACTATGCTTTTGGTGATACCGACGTATTCATTATCGGAGAACTTCCGGACAATATCAGCGCCTCCGCGCTCGGGTTGCGGGTAAATGCCAGCGGCGCCGCGGCGTGCAAGACGACGGTGCTGCTGACTACCAAGGAGATTGACGCAGCGGTGAGAAAAACAGGAAGTTACCGCCCACCCGGATTTGAAGTGGATCCAGCCGAAGTTGCCAAGTGGGATGCAGAGGGCGGCCATCTGGCGAATAAATAATCCCGCCTGATGCCTCGACGCCATCAGCGCGTCCGCAACACTCACTGCATTGATGCTTCAGGCGGCATAGCGCCGGCCTTCGCCAACGCGTATCGGCTCCGGAAGTAATTTAAGCAAGGCATGCAGGGCAAGCGGCACCACCACGAGGTCATCGACCACCCCCAACAGTGGCACGACATAACTGAAGGGCGCTATCGCATACAAGCCCAGCAATCCCAGTGCCGGCAAGAGCCAGACGGGACGAGCGGGATGACGCAAGGCAAACCAGGCCAGGCGCAGATCCGTCCGGCTTGTACGCCACAAAATCAGCAGCAACCTTTTCATTGGCGAAGTCCAATCACATACGCAAACCCATAAGATTGTTTACGCCGGATATTGTTCAATGCCGACAAACCGATTTGTCGCGCAAGCCATCAAATTGCACAAAAAACAATTCAGGGGCATGCCCGCCCACCACGTCGTCATAGCGACAAGCACATCATTGCAAAATAGATAATTTTTGTTTTACTTCTTTACAAAACCTTGCACGGCATTCGTGAAGTCAGGACACAAATGACTGGCCATTCTGCCAGTCTGGAGACCGACTCAAATGAAATTTGTTATGGCACTATTTGTACCCATAAGTGCTGGTCCAGCTATCACAAGAATAGATCGCGGCATTTAGATAAATGTTGTTAATTCAACAAACCATAATAATCAGGAGACGTCCACCATGGAACAGATTACTTACACTTCTTCCCGCCTTTCGTCAGTCTTGCGTAAAGGCATTTTTGCAGCTGGCGTGTCGATTCTTGCGCTGAGCGCATCGTCCGCCTTCGCTGCCACCGAAGTCACCGGCTTCGGCAGCAATCCTGGCGCCTTGAAAATGTTCAAGCATGTGCCTTCCGCCATGCCGGCAAACGCGCCGCTGGTGGTTGCGCTGCACGGCTGTACCCAAACCGCAGCCGCTTACGAGGCATCCGGCTGGACCGCTCTGGCCAATACCCACAAGTTCTACGTTGTCTACCCGGAACAGCAATCCGCAAATAACCAGAACAAATGCTTCAACTGGTTCGAAGCGGGCGACATCGCCCGTGGTCAGGGTGAATCCCTGTCGGTCAAGCAAATGGTCGACAAGATGGCAGCCGACTACTCGATCGACCCCAGCCGCGTCTTCGTGACTGGCCTGTCCGCCGGCGCCTACATGGTGAATGTGCTTGCCGCCACCTATCCCGATGTCTTTGCTGGCGCCGCTCCGATTGCAGGCGGCCCATACAAGTGCGCCACCTCCATGACTGCTGCCTTCAGCTGCATGAGCCCGGGCACCGATAAGACCCCGGCCGACTGGGGCACCCTTGCACGCAGCGGTTACAGTGGCTATAACGGCCGCAAGCCGAAAGTCTCGATCTGGCAGGGCACTTCCGACACGACGGTCAAGCCGATGAACATGGATGAAACCATGCAGCAGTGGACCAATTACCACGGCATCGACCAGACTGCAGACGTCAGCGACACCGTTGCCGGGTTCCCGCACAAGGTGTACAAAGACGCCAGCGGCAATGCCATCGTGGAAACCTACAGCATCACCAACATGGCTCACGGCACGCCAGTCGATCCGGGCACCGGCGCCGGACAGTGCGGCACGGCTGGTGCTTATATCCTCGACGTGAATATCTGCTCGAGCTACTACATCGGCAAATTCTGGGGCATCATTGGCGGCGACACCGGCACCACGACCACGACCAGCGCCACCACCTCGACCACGGCGTACTCCAGCACCTCGAGCGCGCCGACCACAAGCTCGACGACGGTGACCAGCACGACCACCACGACGGTTGCCGGCGCCTGCTTCAATGCAAGCAACTACGCCCACGTGACTGCCGGCCGCGCCTACAACAGTGCTGGCACTGCGAAAGCCAACGGTTCGAACCAGAGCATGGGCTTGTACAACACTTTCTACACGTCTAAGCTGCGCCAGACCGGCACCAACTACTACGTCATCGACAGCACCTGCCCGTAAAGACAGGCGCACGTATCGCCCTGGCTTCAGGGCGAGCCAAAAAGCGGACCGCATGGTCCGCTTTTTTTATCTCTACAGGGAACGCGCCAGACAACCGGAAAGACAGGCTATCAGGCCAGGAGTTACGCCACTTTGGAGGACGTGGCCAGCGCTTGCCATAACGCGGCGAACTGCGCCGCGAAAGCCGCCACCAGCCCAGGCTCGTTGGTGACGACGAGGTTTTCTTCGTTGACTTCGCAGGCGCTGCGGGTCCAGTTGTAACTGCCGTTGAGCAGCCACTGGCCATCGAACAAGGCAAACTTGTGGTGCATGTGGGCAGCGGTGCGGTCGACAGCCACGGCGATGCCGGCCCGGCGCAGCGTATCGATATCGCTGCCGGCATCGAATTCCTTGTCGTTGTCGGTGATCAATCGCACGGCAACGCCGCGCTGATGCGCCGCCAGCACTTCCGCGCTGATGCGGTCGTCCGACAGCGTGAACACGCAGATGTCGATGCTGCTCCTGGCGCTGCGCAGCTGCTGCTGGATGGCCCGCAGGCAAGCATGGCCCGGACTGAAATGCGATTCGCTGCGTACGGCGTCAGCCGGCGCGCGCACGGCGTCCAGGGCCCGCGCGACGCCATCGAGCCATTTGAGCAGGGACATGGCCTCGATGCCCTCCAGGCGTTCCCGCACCAGCTCAAAGGCGCGGTTGCGCACCCGGCGCAACCCCTCCTCGGGTGTGGCGCCCTCGCGCAGCAAGGCCATCAGCTCGCGCCGCTCGGCATCGCTCAGGTGCGCATCGGCAATGCTGGCCTCAAGGTGCGCCAGCACAGTTCCAACAGTTGGCGTGGCCTCATGCCTCGCCATCATGCTTCCTGGCGGCTGGCTTGTGGGCGGCCGCTGCTGGCTTTTCCTTGACCGGTTGCAGGCGTCCCAGGCGTTTTTCCAGTTCCTTTACATTGGCGGACATTTCGCGCACGCCATCCCAGATGCTATGGTCCAGACGCATCTTGTGGTTCATTGCGCTCAACATCGGCATCAGCGATTTCTCGTAACTATCCGTCAGGCGGCCAATGGCAATCTGCAGTAATTCCTGCTCGGGCAGGTTGATCTGCACTTCGGGTTGCAGGCGCAGGCCGAGCGCGGCGATTTGCTGGCTGATATCGCCCAGCAAATTTGCCACCCTGGTGGCGCCATCGGCATCGGCGCCGCCCTGTTTGCGCAGGCGCACGAAATCCTCCAGCAAGGCCTTCCAGCGGGCCTGTTCATCGGCATTCGGCTGTCCCAGCAAATGGGCGAGCTTCAACAGGTTTTCCTCGGCGCCCGTAGTCAGCGTTTGCGCTTCGCCGCGGTAATGGTCGCGCAACAGGTTGTCGAGTTCCTGGTCGCTCATCAGCGCAGAGACGCGCGGCACCAGCTTGCTCATGTTGCGGTAACTGCCCTGCAGCTTGAACGGCGGCTCGGCGCGGTAGGCATCGTCCTGCGCCGCCGAGGCGATATAGGCCAGGTTCACGGCGAGCAGCGCGTCGCGTACCTTGAAGAGGCGCTGCAGCACGGCGCAGATCTCGCTGATTTCCTGTGCACTGTAGCCATGCTTCAGGTCGCTTGCCGGCACCGGTTCGCCCGTCGCCATGCGCATCAGGCGCTGGATATCCTGCGGCTCGCGCGCGGCCAGCGGCTGTAATACCGGGTGGCCCGCCAGGGCATTTTCAATATACGACATGGCGAAGGCTTCTTCGCGCCCGGAGAGGACGTCACCGAGGTTGTAGATATCGGCCCGGTTGGCCAGCATGTCGGGGATCTTGAAGACGTCACCCGATTCGGTATAGGGGTTGCCGGCCATGACGATGGCAAAGCGCTTGCCGCGCAAGTCGTAACTGCGGCTCTCGCCGCGCCAGACGCCTTCGACGCGCCGGGTACCGTCGGCCAGCGAAATGAATTTCTGCAGGAACTCCGGGTGCGTATGCTGGATATCGTCCAGGTAGAGCATGACGTTGTTGCCCATCGCTAGTCCGAGGTTGAGCTTTTCCAGTTCCATGCGGGCGGCGCTGTTGGCGGCCTGGGCAGGGTCGAGCGAGGTCACGCCATGGCCCAGCACCGGACAATTGATGCGCACGAAAATCATCCCCAACCGGTCGCACAGGTATTCCATCAGGGTGGTCTTGCCGTAGCCCGGCGGCGAAATCAGCAGCAGCATGCCCATCGAATCGGTGCGGCGCTGGTCCCCTGCCGCACCGATCTGCTTGGCCAGATTGTCGCCGACCAGTGGCAGGTAGACTTCATCGATCAGGCGGTTGCGCACGAAAGACGATAGCGGCTTGGCCTGGAACTGTTCCAGGCGCAGGGCCGCCCTTTCGTCCTGCGCCAGGGTCTGGCGCAATTGCTGCAACTGGCGGAAGGCGGGCACGACCACTTGCGTATGGTGCTGCAGGCGCCGCATGAAATCATTCAACTGCAGGGTAAATCCTTGCCCGGCAATGCGTGGATGCTCGCCCAGCAAGCCTTGCACCGGCGCCTGCAGGTCGGCGGCCTGGATGCGGCGCGACAGCGTGCACAACAGGGCGGCGGCAGCCTCGGGCAAGAGCGTCAGGTCAAGTTGCTGCTGGCTGATATAGCCATGCAGCCATTCGGTGGCCAGCTGCCAGCGCTGGCGCCAGGAATGGGCCGCATCCTGCCAGGGCGGCGCAATATTGTGGCGCGCCAGGTGCTGCTGCAACCCCTGCGCCAGGTCGGACGCTGCGCGGCTCAGTACCCACTCATGCGCCTGGGCGCGGCTTGCCAGCCCGGCTTGCGCGCCGAGTTCGGCCAGCAGATAGGCGGCTGCCTGTTCCAGCAGAATGGCCGGCGACTCGGTGGCGGGGTCAAGCCAGGCATCGAGCGCCAGCTGTTGCTGCGCGAGGAATTTTTGCAGGGCTTGCTGCAGCTGGGTGGAAATCTGTTGCCAGAGACGCTCGCTGCCGAACTGGCGGCGCATCAGCTCGGCTTGTTCGGCCTGATGCTGCAGGGTTTGCGCAGCCATCTGCAGGCTGGGCGTGGCGCTCATGTCCTGCCAGTACAAGAGGGCGACCGCGCGCGCCAGCGGACTGTAACGCAGCAGGCCGGCATTTTCGAATAGAGGCGCCAACTGGCGCAGAATCGCGGCGGCATCGTGGTCGTGGATGCCCTTTTGGTAGCCTTCGTGATAGCGCGGCGCGGCAAAGCGCCGCACGCTGTCATCGAATTGCTGGCCATCGCTGCCGGTCTGGCGTGCCGCTGCGAGCAATTCCGTCCAGCGCCAGCCCTCCTCTTCGGCCTGCGCTGCCAGGATGATCTGGTACGCGAGGTATTCGGCACGGTAGACATGCTGGGATTCTGCGAGGCTTTCCTGCGCCCAGTAAGCGTGCAGTGCCTGCAGGCGCTCATCGTTCAGTTCTGAAAAATAATCGGTGCCGGTCAGATGGAATGCCAGGCGCTCCTCGCGCGGCACGATCGTCAAGTCGAGCGCCTGCTGGTTGACCGTGAAGGCATGGCGGCCCAGACGAATGGTGTTCCCCGTGACGAGTTCATTGCGGTCGCGCAGCGCGCGCTGGCCCTGCTCGCGCAGGTTTTTCAATTGCCCGGCCAGGTCGTCCGCGCCCACATTGTTGCCCAGCTTGCGCATCTCCTCGATACTGCTTTTGAGCTTGCCCAGCAACGCGTCGGAAGCGAAATACGCTTCGAGCTGGGCGGCTTCGCGCAATTGCGCCAGGCGCTTGGGCACGCCGGCCAGGATGCGCCGCGCCGCATCCATGATGGCCTGCACGCGCCGCTGGCGCGCATCCAGCAACGTCTGCTTGCGCGTTTCCAGCGCTTCATACACGGCTTCGCGCTTGTGCGCAATTTCGGCAAGATACTCTTCCTGCTCGGCAAAGCGCCCTTCGAGGTCTTCCAGCTGCGCCAGCAGGCGCGTCAGCAAGTCATCGCAGCGCTCGGGCGTCTCAGCCTGTTCCAGCGCGCTTTCCACGGCCTGGCCGAATAGCTTGAACTGGGCAGCAAACTCGGCGGCCGATTCGCCCTGGGATAATTGCTTCTTGCGCTGGCGCGCTTCGGCCCGCAGCTTGTTGACGCTGGCATAAATGCCGGAAATCGCATCGAGGATGCGTGTGCGCAGGGTGGCGTCGCCCACCGCCAACGTACCCAGCAATTCGTTCAAGCCATTGAGGTTGTGCGCCGTTTTATCCAGCGCCTCATGCAATGGCGCCAGCTCGGCCGTGGTGTGCAGGTTTGGCAACTGGCTGCGATGCCTGTCCAGCTCCGCATTGATTCTCGCAAAGGCGTCGTCCTGCGCCAGGAATTGCACGGTGCGCTCCGATACCCGACCTTCCTCCACGCCAAGTTCGCCATCCAGCTGCGTCAGGCGCGCCACATCCATGTAGCGCTGCTCGCGCAGGCTGGCCAAGCGGCCGCGCGCCAGGCGGATTTGCTCCAGCGCCTCGATAAAGTCGGTTGGCGACTGCCACAGGCGGCTGGCAGTTTCCGTCAGCAACTGGCGCTGCGCCTGCTCGGTCTGCTGCAGCGTGCGTTGCGCTTCCTGGCGGATCGCTGCGACCTTGTCGAATTCATCCAGCGTGGCGCTGGCCACCTCGATCATGCCGCGCACGACGCCTGCGGCTTGCCGCGATTCGGCTTCGGCCAGCCACGGATAGGCATCTGTTACGCGCCGGCTTTGCCTGATCAGCGTTTCATAGACAAAGCGTGTCGGCAGCTGGTCCTGGCCGGCCGCATCCTGTTCTTGCACGAGCCGCGCGATCGAATACAGTTCGGACAGGCCGCGCACCAGTTCACGGTTGCCGATCTTGCCAAAGAAGGTCTGGCGCGGCGCCTGGCGGGCGGCATGCTCATCGCTATGGAAGGGCGTTTGCCAAAGCTGCATCGGGTGATTGCGCGTGGGCTCCTCGCTCTCGGCGGTAAACAAGAGCATGCGGCCGTCGTCGAAGCGCGCATAGCCATGCGCCATCAGCGGCTTGTCCAGCGTCTTGTTGATGAGGTTGTAGGTCAGAATGACATACATGCCCTTTTCGATACTGTAGAACACGTACAGCACATCCTCGCCGTTCGGCGCCAGCAGGCGGCGCTTGAACTGCAGCCCTTCCGGCAAGTCGCCGAACAGCTTGCATTCGCCGCTTTGCAGCATGTAGCCGCCAGGGAAAACGATGCCATGGTCTTCCGGCAGCTGGACGCAGGAAGCGCCAATGGCGTCGACGCGCGTCACCTGGCGCGTGCGGCGATTGAATACCAGGTGGCGGCTTGTCGTTTCCCGGTACGGCTTGATGCGCAACAGCACCAGTTCGCCCACTGCGGCATAGGCGATGTCGGCATCGTTCAACGACTGGTTGCGATCCTCTACCGGCTCGGTATAGATGCCCAGCCCGGTTTCGGTATTGTTCTCGACCTTGATGGTCAGGTCGCCACCGATGGTCTCGACGAACAAAGTATCGAGCACGTTGACATGCGGGTGCTTGCCCAGCACGTGCTGCTCGCGAGTGGTTGCAGTCCATTCGAAATCGTAGGCCGGGGGAAGCGCGATGTCGCGTTCGCCGCGATTGTCGATATACGTGACTTCGCCGGAATCCTTGATTTGCCACCGGAATACCCGCACATCGGTGATGCGCTCGCCGATCTTGAAGGCAGCGAGAAACTTACCTTGCGTTACGCGCAGCTGCACCAGCTGGGCGTTGCGGTAATAGTTGTACAGCTCGCGGAATTCGGCAACGAAGCGCGGATCATTGAGGAAAGTCTGTTCCAGTGCGACCGCATCAAGCTCGTATTGGTCGCCGTCGGCGCGCAACCGATATAGCGCGAAAACATCGGCCACGCGCGTTTCCTGGCGCAAGCCGATGAAGACGTTGTAGCCGAACACCAGCACGTCGCCAACCGGCACCAGGTCGCGCGCGACACAATTGTTTTCGGTGCGGGCACGGGTGCGCGCCAGCAGGGTCATATCCTCGCGACCGAATTCGTTCAGCCGGGCGTGGTTGACCGCACCAGCCTTGTCCAGCAAATCCTTGCCCAGCGCTCCCAGCCGCTTGCGCAACAGGTCAAAGCTGCTGGAACCGGCGACGGCCTGGGCAATGCTCTGCTCGGCGCTCCCGGCATCCGGCGCAGCCGGCCGGGTGGATGCGGCTTCGGTAGTAACTTCGCTCATTTACGAATTTTCCGCTCGATGGATGGGGCAGCGCTGCGACGGATCAATCCACCCTGGCGCTCAGGAAGGCGATCATTTCAGCACTGTTTGGCTGCGTCTGCAGCCACTCACGCATGCGCACCAGCTCGTCATAGGCGGCGTCACCAAAGCGGGCGCGCTGGGCGCGGTCCAGGCGTTCACGCGAGGCCGCCGTCTGCAATTGCCGCTGCCAGCGCTCCGAGACCACCATGTCCAGCTGGCGTTCGAGCCCGAGCGCCATCAAGACGTCCCATTCGCCGCGATCGAGCCAGATGCCCTGGCCTGCCGCGCTGTAATCGAGCCGGAACGGCGCTTCATTGCTGACTTTGACGCGCGCCATCAGGCGGCGGGTCTTCGGACAAAACCTGGCGGCATCGTCTTCCGTTTCAATTTCCGCGGCGAACACCGCTTCGGGCGACTCGGCCACCAGGTGGCGCCAGGCGCGATAGGTATCGAGGTCTACCCAGACGCCGCTGCAGGCCTTGCAGCTCAGCACCGGCAGATCACCACTCAGGAGCACCTGGGAAAATTCCTTGGCATTACAGGCAGGACATAACATGATGGTCTTCTTCCTGGTTTATTTCGGGGCTTGCAGGGATTCAGGGCCGGGCTTGAAGCTGGCCAGCAGGCTGTTGAGCGCGGATTGCTGCTGCGGCGTGCCATCTTTGCTGACCCTGGCCAGCAAGGAGGCCACCGTCAGCTGCTGCAGTTCGCCGGCGCTGCCGCCGAGCGCACCGAGCAAGCCGCGGATGTCGCCGACCATGTCGCGCTCGCCGCGCAGATGATCCTTCAGGCCAACCTGCAGCGTCTTGCTCTTGTCGATCGTGGCATCGATTCCCTTTCCGATCGCCAGCGCGTTGACGAAGCGGTCGAAGTAATCTCCTTCGCCGCCGACGATATCGATCTTGGCATTCTGCAGCGCCTTGCCCAGCACTTCGGCCTGGTCCTTGGCGATGTGAGTCTGCGCATCGATGCCCTTGTTGATCTGCTGGTTGGAGATTTCCAGCTGCATGCGGAATTCCTCGTGGGCGCGGGTGTCGTCGCTCATGGCTGCCATCGCCTCGAACTTCTGGCGCAGGCCGGCCGACTCTGCCTCGAAGCGCGCCTGGATCACGTGGGCCTCGGCTTCGCCATGCTTGATGACGGCATCGGCATCGGCAGTCTTCACGGCCGCTTCCGCCAGACCGAGCTGTTCGTTACCTTTGGCTTGCGCTTCCAGTTGCAGGCGCGTGGTCTCTGCATGCGCCACGCCCTGCTTCAGGACCGCTTCCGAATCGGCGATCTTGCCCTTGGCTTCTGCTTCCATGCGCAGGCGAATCGCTTCGGCTTCGGCCGAGCCCTGCTTCAGGATCGCTTCGGCCGCGGCTACCCTGATGCGGGCGTCGGCAAGGCCCGGCGCGGCAATTTCAGCCTCGATGCCTTCGGCTTCGCGCTTCTTGGCTTCGGCGGCTTTTTCCGCCACTTTCAGGCGCGCGTCGGCCAACGTCAATTCCTGCCCTGCCTTGTGCTTGGCCGAGCGCTCCTCGGCTTCGGCCGCCTTGACGGTCAACACCATTTTTTCTTCGGCGCTTGCTTCCGCGGTAATTACCACCGACTTCCTCTGGCGATCCGCTTCGGACACCACGCGCACTTCCTTGATTGCTTCTTCCTGCTCGGCCACGGTGCGTTCCACCACGATGCGCTCGCGGATCACGTCGGCGATGGCCTTCTTCTGCACTTCGATGGCCTTTTCCTTCTCGATCGTCTGCAATTCGACTTCGCGTTCGCGCTCGACGATCTCGAGCATGCGCGCGCGGGTGACGCGCTCTTCCTCGATGGCGACGGCGCGCTTGCGGTTGTTTTCCGCAACTTCCTTTTCGCGGGTGGTGTTTTCCTGCTGCACCATGATCAGCTGCTCGGCCTGCAGGCGGGCCAGTTCGGACTTGGCGCGTTCCTCTGACTGCACCTTTTCGGTCTCGGCCTGTTCGCGCGCACGCACGGAGCCCACTTCGCGGCTCTGGCGCGATTCGGCATCGGCTTGCTGGCGTTCGAGCTCGAGAATGGCTTCGCGGGTTTCAACGTTTTTCTTCTTGATGCGCATTTCTTCATCGCGCTTCAGCTCGTTGGTGCGGATGTTTTCGATCGCCGTCAGCTCGGTGATTTTCTTGATGCCCTGGGCATCCAGGATGTTGTGGCCATCCAGCTTGTCCAGCGGTGTTTGCTCGATATAGTCGATGGCGGCATCTTCCAGAACATAGCCGGACAGGTCGTCGCCGATCTGGCGGATGATTTCATCGCGGAAGCGGTCGCGCGCCTGGTAGAGCTCGACGAAATCCATAGCCTTGCCGACGGTTTTCAGGGCTTCAGCGAACTTGGCCGAGAACAGGTTTTCCAGCGTATCCTGGCTGGAAGCGCGGGCGCAGCCTACCGCCTGCGCGACTTTCAGCACGTCTTCGGCGGTCTTGTTGACGCGAATGAAAAAAGTCACCTTGATATCGGCGCGGATATTGTCCTGGCAAATCAGGCCTTCCTTGCCGAGGCGCTCGATTTCGATCGTCTTCAGGGAAATTTCCATCAATTCGGCTTTATGGATGATCGGATAGACCATCCCGCCGGTGAAGGTCACTTCGGGTTCGGCGCGCAGCGTATTGATGATCATGGCATGGCCCTGTTCCACCTTGTGGTAGAACTTGGCGAACATTGCCAGCAGGCCCAGCAGCACGAGCGTGCCGATGCCGATCGAGAGCAGCATGATATCCATGGATTTCCTTGTCGTTATAGTCGGATGGGTTGGCGTTAAGGTTTAAAACTTTTCGGCGACGGCCTGCACTTCGTACTGCTGGCGGGCCTCGTCGTAGGCGAGAATGACTGCGTCGGAATTTTTGGTGAGCGCATTGGGCGTTTGCGCCCACACGCGGATATTCAGGCTGGCGCCGCTGTCGCGCACTTCGGCGCGGCCGAACTTTTCATCGACGCTTTGCGTGACGATGCGGCAACTGAGACCAACCAGGCTGCTGTTGCTGCGGGCATGGTGCTTGACGAACAGGCCGCGCAAGGGCTTGATCAATTGCGCGGACACGGGAATGGATAGTGCCGCAGCGACCAGCAGGACGCCCGCGCCCAGCAACATCTGCAGCAGCATGGTCGGCACCCAGACCAGCAGGTATTCGTGCAGCAATGCGGTAAACATCCAGGTAAAAAAGGTGAGCGCAGTAACGGCAATCGACAGCGGCACGCCGCCCAGGCCCATGGCAACGAGGTAGCCAGCCAGGGCGTGCACATCGGTATCGTGATGCCCGGCGTGCAAGTCATGGTGGCCGAGTTCAAGTTCGAGGTTGTCGCCAAGGTCGACCAGCCCGATGATGGACAGCAGCCAATAGATCAGCAAAATGGCGAGCACCACCGTCGGTACAGCCGTGGGAAAACTGCTGAGCAATTGCCAGGTCGACATCGATCCTCCCCCTGAATATTATTTTTTAGGCGTTACTTGTTTTTTAGAAAAGTTTATCAGTTCCTGATGCAAAACTTCCTTGATGCGTCGTTTATCTTCCACATCGATGGCAAAACGTTCGGCCAGCACCGCGTAATCGGCATCGCTCAAGGTCACGGTCAGGCGCGGGCGCACCGGCTTACTGGTGCACGGCAAGCCGAGAATCTTGCGGATCTGGTCAGATGGCGAAAGCTGGTTTTCGAAGGCGGCAAAACGCACCGCCTCGATCACCTGCTGCTCGACATCGAACGCCACCTGCACGGCGCGCAGGGCGGCGTCCGAACTGGACCAGCGTGAACTGCGCACCATGGTCTCGGCTCCCGTCAGTTGACTTCAGGCGGATTGCCAGTAGCAGGCGCCGCCAGGCGTGCCTGCAGGCGGGCCAGCACTTCGCTTCTGCGGTTGACGTTGCCGCCGATGCCGGCAGCGGCCAGCTTGGCTTCCAGTGCGCGGCCGCCGAGCTCGCCTTCGAGCGCTTCGGCTGCCTCCATACGGTCAGCCAAATCCTGATGACGCTGCTTGATGCGCTCAAGCGATTCCTTCGCGCTCATCAGCCTGGAGCCGCTGGTGCCCATGCTTTGCGAGATCGTCGCGGTCGCCTTGTAGACGCTTTCCGTGGTCTTGGCCATGGTCAGTTGACGTTCGTGTTCGCGCAGGCCGGCTTCGGCATTGCGGATCATGTCCTTCAGGCGCGTGATGTGGGCGATGAACTCGGCGCGCGTCCTGGCTTGTTCGGCACTGGCGATTTCCAGGTTGGCCACTTTTTCTGCGACTTCCTCGGCCAGCGAGGCCTGCCCCTTGCTCAGGGCCTCCAAGGCCATTTCCTCATACTTGTGCTGTTCCTGCGCCAGGCGCTCGATTTCCCGGCCGGCTTGCATTTCCTTGGCCATCACTGCGGTCAGGTCTTGCCGGGCGCGGGCCACATGGTTTTTGGCTTCGACGATTTCTTGCTCGTAAATCGATGTGGCATTGTTGTCGACCACGCTCTGGCCGATATCACGCAGGTTGCCACGCAACAGAGTCAGGATTTTGGAAAAGACAGCCATGACAATCTCCTTATTTGAGAAACTCGGCAAAGACATCCAGGGCTTCGATGGCGTTGTCCGCCACCATCGCCACATCCTTGGCAATCGCTTCGACACCCGCATCCGGCGCCAGCGAGCCATAGATGACGTAGTGCTTGCCGATGCGGCCAAAGTCGGAGAGCGGGATCGAGATATTCAGGTCGATCATGGCCTCGAGCATTTCGGCGCGGCGCTCGGGCTTGATTTCTTCCTCGGTCCACAGGTAGCTGATGCACAACACCTGGGTCGGCGTAATCGTCACGAATACCGGCAATTCTTCCTGCCCTTCGATACTGATGCGCATCACAGGAACACCATGTACATCTGCCGCCGGCAACATGCTGGCGCTGACCGCAGTCGCCCCAAGATGGCGCGCCACGGCTTTATCTATTCCGTATAACTGGATCGTGCCTGCTTCCATGCTCCCTCCTCCGTGACCGTTATTGATATTTTTGCCGTCACCCAAAAGACATAATATGTCCAAATTATAGAAGCGCGACATAAAATGTCAAGACTCTTAGATTACTATATTTTCATTACTGCGGCCCTTCTGTTGCATTTCTGTCAGGTCGCCAGCCAACTTGCAAAAATGCCATGGCACAATCAGGTGCGGCAAAGCAATTTGATCCGCACGCAATGTATTTCCTAACTCTTATAACCAGAATGAAGGAGACCGCCTTGAACAGTCCCGCCTTGAACAATCCCTATTTGGCACCCGACGCTGTATTGACCGGCGCACCTGCGGACGACGACACTTATGAGCCGGCAATATTTTCCCTGCAAGGCAGGATCGGCCGCGTGCGTTATCTGGCTTATTCCTTCCTGCTGTCGCTGGTACTGATGCTGGTGGCCGGGATCATCACTGCCATCGTCTCTGTCATTGCCCGCGACCCTGGCGTAACCATCATCGTCATGGCGATTGCTTTCTATATCCCGTCGTTCCTGCTTGGCTTTGCCATGGCGAAACGACGCCTGAACGATCTCGACCGCACCGGCTGGCTGTCGTTACTGATGCTAGTGCCGCTGGTGAATGTCGTCCTCGTCCTTTACCTGATCTTCGGTGCCGGCACGCCGACTGCCAATCGTTTTGGACCGCGTCCCGTGAAAAATTCGCGCGCCGTCGTCCTCAGCGGAATTTTGATTCCAGTCTTCATTGCACTCATCGGCATCCTCGCCGCGATCGCAATTCCAGCCTACCAGAGCTACATGTTGCGTGCCCAGGCAGCGCAGATGCAACAGCAACGCTAGTAATCCAGGCCAGCCGTGCGGGCGCCTGCACGGCTTACAGCATGCCGCTGTCCTTGATGTCCAGATAGCGGTCGACCAATGCCATGCCAAGCTTTTCCGGCGTAATGTCGATCAGCTGGCCGGCACGCATGCCGAGCCGGCGAATCGCCTCGCTGCGCTGCTCCAGGTAGAGCGCAGCGGCGCAATGCCGCAACGCGTCGTCGAATTGCCGCACCGGCGCCTCGACTGCCGCATCAAGGCTGCGCTCGCGCAGACTGGCGCACAGCACCAGGTGCCGGGAAGAGAGCAGCTCGCACGCGGCCCGCATGGCATGGTCATCCTCATCGCGCAGGTTGGTAATGATGACCACGAAGGCGCGTTTGCCCAGCCGCTTGAGCAAGGCGCCAGCGGCCTGCAGGTAATCCGGCGCAACTTCGCCTGCCTGCAGATCGTAGATGCCGGCCATCAGGCGGTCCAGGCCGGTGCGTCCCTTGGCCGGGCTTAGCCAGCGCTCCTCGACACCAAAACTCATCAGTCCGACCGAATCGCCCTGTCTTTGCGCCACGAATCCCAGCGTCAGCACCGCGTTCAGGGCGTGATCGAAATGCGCTGCGGCGCCATCCCTGGCCAGCATGCGCCGGCCGGTATCGAGCACAAACACCACCTGCTGGTCGCGCTCTTCCTGGTATTCGCGGCTGATGGGTTTTTGCAGCCGTGCGCTCGCCTTCCAGTCGATCGCCCGCAGGCTGTCGCCCTGGCGATATTCGCGCAACTGGCGAAAATCCGTGCCTTCGCCACGGCGGCGCTTGCGAATCGCGCCCGCCGTAGGCGCCCGGCGGTCGGTGGCGCTCAGCGCATGCCCGAGCAGTTTGGAAAAATCCGGAAACACTTTGACGATGGATTCGTGCCCCAGGCGATGCTGGCGTTGCCACAGCCCCAGGGGCGAGCCGACCTTGACGTGCGCGGCACCGAATCCGGCAATGCCGCGGCGATCGGGACGCAGCCGGTAAGTGACTGCGGCAAACATCCCCGCCGCGATCCACGTGGCATGGGGCAGGCCTTCCATGTCCCACGCGGTCGGATAGTCATCCATGAGTTCGATCGCCAGCGCGCGCGCGCCGTCATTGTGCAGGGTGAGCGTCACCCCGCTCCATATCTCGACCGGCCATACGCCCGCCAGCCGGCGCTCGATGCGCAGCGACGGCGGCGTCCTGGACAGCCAGGCATCGGCGCCGCCTGCCAGCAGGAGTGCCAAGCCGCTCCCCTGCCAGAGCTGCGCCAGGCCCGGCCACAGGCTGGCCGCAAAGCCCAGCACCGTCCATGCCGCGACCGCATACAACAGCCGGCGCGAGGGAATCATGCGCGCGGCGTGGCGACTTGTTCGATCAGGGCGCCCAGCAGGTCGTCGCTGCGCAGCCCATCCAGTTCGCTCTCGGGCGACAGGGCAACGCGGTGCCGCAGCACCGGCAGCACGGCAGCCTTGATATCGGCGGGCGTGACGTAATCGCGTCCAGCCATCAGGGCCATGGCGCGCGCAATGCGCACCAGCGCAATCGAGCCACGCGGCCCGGCGCCAACCGCCAGCCCGGGCCAGTCGCGCGTGGCGCGCACCACCCGCACGGCATAACCGGCGACGGCGTCGTCGACGCGGACCTGCGCGACAACCTGCTGCAGGGTGACGATGGTGCCTGGCTTGACCAGGCTGCCCACCTGGCCGACATCGAGGCCGTCGCCGATGCGGTTGCGTGTCACCATCTGCAGCAGCATGACTTCTTCCGTCTCGCTGGGGAAGTCGATGCGCACCTTCACCAGGAAACGGTCGAGCTGCGCTTCCGGCAGCGGATAAGTACCTTCGTTTTCCAGCGGGTTTTGCGTTGCCAGCACCATGAAGGGCGCCGCCAGCGCGTGCGACTCGCCCTCGATCGTCACTTGCCGCTCCTGCATGACTTCGAGCAATGAAGACTGGGTCTTGGCAGGCGCGCGGTTGATTTCATCGGCCAGCAGCAGGTGCGTGAAAACCGGTCCCTTGCGCACGCTGAAAGTCTGGTTTTTCATGTCGAACACCGAGTGGCCCATGACATCGGCCGGCATCAGGTCGGGTGTGAACTGGATGCGTGAAAAGCTGCCGGAAAAAGTGCGCGCCAGCGCCTTGACCAGGAGTGTCTTGCCCAAGCCCGGCACGCCTTCGATCAGCACGTGGCCGCCTGCGAGGCAGCAGGCCAGCACCTGGTCGATGACCGATTGCTGGCCGACCACGGCCTGGGCGATCTGCTCGCGCATGCGCTGCACGAGTTCGATTGCCTGCTGCAAATGTTCGGCGCTCAGGCCGAGCGGCGGCGTGGCGGTGGCGGCGATGACGGGAACCGGATTAGCGCTCATGGAATTGTCTCAATTGTCGAAGGATATGGATCTGGCGGGTGAAGATGGCTGGCGCCTTGCCGGCAGGATGCCGCAGCGCGCTGACGAGGTCGGACGCGTCAAGATCGCCGGCCTGGGCGAGGCGTTCGATTTGCTGGTCCGGGTGCAGGCGCAGCAATTCCGGCATGCGCCGTTGCCATGCCTTGTTGGCAGCCGCACGCGCCGCGCCGAGCAGGATTTCTCGTCCTTTCGCAGCGCTCCACAGCCAGCGGCCGCTGGCATCGATATGCTCGATGAGCGAACGGCGCTCCAGCAGCGGCTCCGGCAGCGGCGGCCCGAAACGGCGCAGCGCAGCCCATAGCAGCAGCAACAGGATGCAGGCGATGCCGATCAGGCCGGGATAAAAATTCGTCCAGAGCGCCTGGTACCATTTCGCCATATCCAGCCCGCGCACGATGAGAAAGTGCTGGCCTGGGTGCTGCACCAGCCCGGCCAGTCCCAGCAGCATTTCCGCATGGTCGTAGCGGATGAGTTGGTGATTGTTGAAATAATTCCTGGCCAGCAGCACGACATAGCCACGCCCTTCGCCATACACGCGCACGGTGTCGCCGGCGGCGTCCCCGTGCAGCGGCGGCGGGCCGGACTTGAATGACGTCATGCGGGCGTAAGAGGCGTCCAGCTGCAGGGAATATGCGGCGCCCGGCAGCGTGAAGCTGCTCAACTTGTCAGCTGACGCCTTTGGCGAAGCAGACGGGGCAGCCGGCTTTGGCGCATCGGCGCTAGCATCGGCGCCGATGCGGCGATTTTTGCATGCGCAATCGCCCTGTTTCAGCGCCACGCCAAAGTGCGCCCCGATCGGATCCGTCTCGATCGGCGCTGTCGCCTTGTTGCGGCGCGCCTGCGCGCCGTTTCGGACATCACTCGCGGCATCGTCCTCGCTGCCTTCAGCGTCCTTGCCCTCTTCATTGTCCGTCGCATCGCTGCCCCACTTCGGGCGCATGATCAGCGTATTGCCTTGGCGGACCCAGGCCAGCAAGCGTTCAGCCTGTTCGGCACTGACGACGCCATCGTTTTCCGCAATCAGCAACGTTCCCTTCGGCAAGTTCTTTTGCAATGCTTCGCGCAAAGTGACTGCGGTGGTCACGGCATAGCCGCGCCCGGACAGCAGGCGCGTGGCGGCCAGCATGGGGTTGGTGCGCACCGCTTCGGATTGATGATGACGCGCCACCCAGCGCTTTTCATAGTTCGCAAACCACCACCAGGTGCCAAGCGCAACCAGCAGTACCCCGAGTGCGGCCATCAGCCATTGGCGTTGGGAGTAGCTCATGCCGCCGCCTTGCCGGCTGCAGCGCCGCTGAATTGTTCCTGCCAGGCGAGGCAGCTGGCCCCGATCTGTTCCGTCGCCGGCCAGCGGTCGCCGTAAGCGCCGTCGAGCCAAAGCGCCGTCACGCTGGCGGTGACCTGCAGGCGGCCAGCGGCCAGGCGCTGCTCGCGGCAAGCCTTGCCGGCCAGGCGCAGGCAGTCTGCTTCGGTGGCGCCCCGTGTCAATGGCAAGCCATCCTCGCTGGCCAGGCGCGACACGGTGGCGCGGTACAGCAAGGCCAGCGCTGCCCGGCGCGCGCCTTCATGCCAGAGCTTGAGCACATTGCCGACGATATCGCCAGGCAGGCTTTCCGGACGGATGTCGAGTCCGCCGATTTCCGTTGCCCGCTGCGGCGCGGTCTGGCCAAACCAGCCTGTAAACTGCCCGCGATAGCGGTATAACAGCCACGCCACCAGCAGGACCGCCGCGGCAATCAGGCCGATCCGGATGATCTCGGCAAGCACGGCCAGATCCGGCCACTTGTAGTTCCAGTCCTTGTCAGGCTTGGGCTTCGATGGCGTTTTTGCTTCCCAGGTCTCGACGCAGCGATAGCTGGCCAGATCGTCGGTGGCGTACAGTTGCGCCAGCTCCTGTCGCAGTTGCGCCTGTGCGGCGCTGCGATCCTGGGGCCGTACGGTGCGAGCGCTCTTGGCCCACTCAGGCTCGGCGCATTTTTGCGCCATCGTCGGCTGGCTGACGGTTTTTGCTGCGGCTTGCGCTGGCACCGGCAACCCCAGCGCAAGCAATGCCGCCAGCAGGCAACCTGCCAGCACAGGCACCGCGGCCATGGCGGCACCGCTGCGCCGGCGCGCTGCCGGCGCCTTGAGCTGGCGCAGCATGATTTCAATGTCCCAGGCTTCCAGCGTGGCCCGGCGGCACAGGTACAAGGTAAAGCAGCAGGCGGCATAGACCGGGCCGATGATGGCGCCGCTCAGCGCATAGCCGGCAAAGCTGGCCACCAGCAGCTTCGCCGAGGCAGGGCCGGCATCCGCGTCGAACAGGTAGGCAAACGGATTGATGGCATTTTCATCGGCCAGGAAAATGCCGATGAAGGCGATCAGTCCCAGCTGAAGGATGACTTCAAGATGCGCGCATACCACGCCAAACCAGTACGCCGAACGGGCGGTGCCGTCCGCGCCGATCACCCGGCGGCGCTCCGCAGCGGTCTTGCCGCGCGCACCTTCGAGCTGCCAGATCGGCTGGTACAGCCCGCGGCCGGCGATGACAGGGCGCCACCAGGTCAGCAGGCGGATCCAGCCGCCGCGCAGCTGCCCCGGCCACGCGCGCAGCGCCTCGCGCCACGACACGGCTTCGCCAAACACCTGGCGCGACAGGATGTACAGCGGCGCCCGTTCCAGCAAGGGCCGCAGCCACCAGGGCAACAGCAGCCACCAGCTGCCATAGCCTGGAAAGACATATGCCAGTCCTGCGGCAAGCAGCACCAGCGGCAGCCAAAGCGCCAGCCACGCATTGTAGACAGTGCCGGCATGCGCGCGCAGCAGCGCAAGGCCAAGTTCGATGGCCTGGGCATGGGAGCGCGGACGCAAGTCGATTTGCAGCTTTTCCAGTTGCATCAACGCCCCGCCCGGCCCGCCAGGGCAAAAAAAGCAATCAGCACGGCCCAGCAGGCGGCGCCGACCGCATACTTGACCTGTGCCGAAATGCCGGCGTTGGCCGACCAGAATGCCTCGACAAATGCCGCCAGTACGGTAAGGATGGCAGCGCCGACGATGACGGGGAACATGGTCCTGGCGGCGGCGAAAATCGCATGCCTGCGCGTCATCCGGCCGGGGGCGATCAACGACAGGCCCAGGCGCATGCCGGCAACGCCCGACAGCAGCAGGCCGGTCACTTCAAAGCTGGCGTGGGTGATCACAAAGGCACTGAAGGTTTCGCGCGTGGCGGGATCCATGCTGAGCCAGCTGGCCACCACGCCCAGATGCATGCCATTGAACGTGATGCTGAAAAGCGCGGGGATTCCGCCGAAGATGCCGGCGGCAAAAGTGCGGAATCCGATCGAGACATTGTTCCAGATATAAAAGCCGAACATCATGACGTCGCTTTCGCTGCCGCCGCGCCCGATATGCATTTTGCCAGGCTGGTACATGGCCTGATAATCCTGCAGCTGCTGCGGCGACATGAAAGCATAGGCCCAGTGCGGCTTCACCCAGACCAGCCAGCCCAGCGCCAGCGCAACGCCCCAGAACGCCAGCAGCGCCAGCGTCAGCAGGCGCCATTCCCGACGGACCTGGCGCGGCATTTCCTGCAGGAGCCAGTTGCGCAAGGTGAGCGGCCTTTCGGCAACCGCGCCATACAAGTGCTTGTGACAGTCGAATACCAGCGCCTGCAGATAACCGGTCAGCGCCGGTGAGTAGCCGCGCTGGCCGGACAGCGCCAGGCATTGGCACAGCCGGCGATAAAGCGCCGGCAGCTGCAATGCCGACTCTGGCGCCTTGCCCTGCAGGATCAGCTGGATGTCCTGCCACAGGGCGCCATGTTCAGCTTCGAACTGTTTTTGCTTCATTGGGTCAATCCCGCGACGATGCCGCGCAAGCGCTGCAGCGAAGCTGCGCCGGTGTGCCCGGTCAGCGGCTCGGCCAGCGTACCCAATTCTTCCAGCCGGTCCGGCGACAGGCGCCTTTCACGCTCGAACAAATCCAGCAGCGTGCGCTGCTGCTCGGGGGTGAGCGGAAAGGGCGGCGCGAGCGGCGCGACAGTGGCGTCGATATTGCTGCGTTCCGCGCGCTTTTCACGGTACACGACCTGGGTTCCCGCGACGATATCGCCCAGGCGCCGGCTGCGGCTGTCATACAGCATCGAGAGCAAGCCGGCAAAGTACATGGCCGGCAGAAAATCCGCCACCAGCAGCAAGTTGCGCAAGCCTGACTCGCGCCAGCCCACCGGCAAGCCATCGGCGCGCAAGACTTCGATCCCGAGGATACGTTTGCCCAGGGTACTGCCGCCGAAATACACTTCGCAAATAATCGGATAGCCCCAGTAGGTAACGAACAAGAGCACCAGGTAGACGCCCTGGCCAAGTTTTGATCCCAGCAGAATCAGCGCCAGCAGCCACACTGCCGCCAGCCAGACCAGAAAATCGATCAGCCAGGCCCAGGCGCGGGTTGCCGGCCCTGCCGGGGTCAGCAATAGGCGCACGCCTTCCGGCGTGGTCAACGACAGGCGGCCATCGACAAGGCTGGAACTAGACATAAGGGACCGGGGCACGTATGGACACCGCACCACATCCGTCGGCCGCCATTGCGGCAAGCAAGGCCGGCACAGGTACTGCAGGACTGGGATCAGGATGAGGCATCATTATTTTCTTTTTGGCATGAATGCCAGTGCCCTAGTCTACGAGTTCCATTTTTTCATGTCCATAAATGCAACATTATTGCGTCTTCCAAACAACACTCGCCAGTCATGAAAAAGACTGGGAGCACGTTTGCACGCGCTTTCTGGCGGTTTAAAACTTTAATTACCCGAATTAAGAATATTTAACAAATATCCGTGCAAAATTCATTTAGTTCCCTACCGGAATTATTTATGATGAGTAAACGGCGTGGAAATTTCTCTATGCCAACTTCTATCACTGTAAAAGTTTCTATTCGTGCAAGCTGCGCCACAGTTTTATTTCCATACACCAACAAAGTCTTTTTTTTGTGGAAACTCCGATAGAATTAAAGGTTATTGTTTGCCGCTGAAATGTGTACGCCAACTTGTTGGGCGCGTCCCGGTCCAGTAGTCGCCGGCACATCGAAAGCGCCAATGGCCCCTATATTGAGCATGGAAAACCTTTTAAAACATCTGGTGGAAATCACGGGACACCGTGACCATAACCTGCTGGATATTTCTGTCATTTCTGCGCTCAGCGATCTGGCCGGCGCTCGGCAGGCACGCGTGCTGGAAATCTTCCGCGTGCGCGAGGAAACCTTCGTGCGCCCGCGCGTTTGGCTCAAGGATGGCAAGGCAATTTCTACGGAGGAGCATGCCGAAGGTGACCAGACCGGAGAGCCGATCGGCAATTTCCCGGCCCTCCTCACCTGCATCGAACAGCATCGCGACAATATCGAAGAAACCACGGCCAACAATGAATATGTGATGTGGATACCGGTCTGGCTCAACGAGAAGGTCAGCACTTGCCTGCACATTGTCAATTCGGCGCCCTACTCGCCAGCCATGAAGGATGTCATGAGTGGCATCCTGAACGTGTATCGCAATTTCCAGAACCTGCTTGATTACAGCGAACGCGATTCGCTGACCGGTCTTTTGAACCGCAAGACCTTCGATGAAAAATTCTCGAAGATGACGGCCTATATCGCCCCGCCGGACAGTACCGGCCAGGAGGGCGACGAACGGCGCAGCAGCGACGAGGTGCGCGAGCACTGGATGGCCATGGTCGATATCGACCATTTCAAGCGCATCAACGATACCTTTGGCCACATCTATGGCGATGAAGTACTTATCCTGGTGGCCAACCTGCTGCGCGCGTCATTCCGCGCGCAAGACCGCATCTTCCGCTTCGGCGGCGAAGAATTCATGATCCTGCTGCGCTCGAGCACTCTGGAGGACGCCCGCAAGATCTTCGAACGCTTCCGCACCAGCGTCGAGCAATATAATTTCCCGCAAGTTGGCCAGGTCACGGTCAGCCTGGGCTTCGTGCGAATTTCCGCGCAAACGCCGGTAGTACTCGTCGGCCATGCCGACCAGGCGCTGTACTATGCCAAGACGCACGGCCGCAACCAGATTTGCCACTATGAACAATTGATTGCAGAAGGCTTGCTGCATTCCGGCGTTTCCAACGATAGCGTCGAATTCTTCTGATACGATTGGGCTGCCCCCCTTGACGCCGGCGGCGCAAGTTGCCCGCGGCGCATATGGCGTCTTCGCCCTTGGCTCCCGCGCACTAACCATCGACCGCTTTATTTCAGCAGGCGCGCCAGTTCCACCGCCGTCTTCACGTTCATCTTGTCGAAAACGTGCGCGCGATGAAATTCGACGGTGCGCATGCTGATGCCGAGTTCGTCGGCGATCACCTTGTTCATCTTGCCGGCGAGGATAAGGTCGAGCACTTCGCGCTCGCGCAGCGACAGCGTGGCCAGGCGTGTATGGACTTCGGCGGCGGCGACCGCTTCGCGCGAGGCAGCGAGCGCCTCTTCCACGCGGTCCATCAGCTTGTTGTCGTTGAAGGGCTTTTCGAAGAAGTCGAAGGCGCCGCGCTTCAGGGTGTCGACCGCCATCGGCACATCGCCGTGGCCGGTGAGAAAAATCACCGGCAGCCGCTGCGTCAAGCCGCGCGTGACCAGGGTATCGAACAGCGCGGCCCCGCTCATGTCCGGCATGCGCACGTCGAGCAGCAGGCATTCTCCCTGCGCGTCGAGGTCTTTCCTGGCATCGAGTGCCGTAATGAACGCCGCACCGCTGTCGTAGGCGCTGGAGTCGATCCCCCGCGAACGCGCCAGCCAGGTAAGCGCGTCGCGAATCACCTCTTCGTCGTCGACGATGTGCAGCATCCAGTCCCCTCTTGTTTTTTCGAATTTGCTCCAATTATAGTGAGCTTGTCATGCCAAAGTGCATTTCATGCTGTTACTGCAATCAGGCATGCATTATTTTTGCTCGATGGCACGCGATTCCTTCGTCGCATCGGCCATCGCCGGCAAGGTAAACCGGAAAATCGTACCGCCAGCCGGATTGGGCACATGAACCAGCGTTCCGCCATGGAATTCCACCGTGGTGCGGCAGATTTTCAAACCCATGCCCATGCCTTCGGCCTTGGTGGAAAAGAAGGGGGAGAACAGCCGCTCCGCCACTTCCTCGGAAATGCCGTGCCCCTGGTCGACGACGGAGATGATCACATTGCGCTGCGGCGAATCGGTATCCAGCGTGGCGACAATGCGCAGGATACGGCGCTCCGGCGCGACTTCTTGCATCGCTTCGATCGCATTGCGGGTGAGATTGAGCAAGACCTGCTCCAGCATCACGCGGTCGGCCAGCACGCTCGGCAACCCTGGGGCGATCTGCACTTGCAGATGGACGAAAAACTGGCGCGCCTGCAATTCGACCAGCGTCATCACGCTTTCAATCAGCGACTGCATGGAGAGCGGCTCGCGGCTGGGTTCGCGCCGCTTCACGAAGGTGTGCACGCTGCGGATGATGTGGCCGGCACGCTGCGCCTGGGTGCTGGCTTTTTCCAGGGCCGGCTTGAGCACTTCCGGGTCGAGCAGCTTGCCCCTGGCCGAGCTGTTCTCGATCATGTTGAGTGCCCCGGTGGTATAGCTGGAAATGGCTGCCAGCGGCTGGTTCAGCTCGTGCGCCAGCGTGGAGGCGATTTCCCCCATGGTGGCCAGACGGGCGCTGGCCTCCAGTTTTTCCTGCTGGCGCCGGTTCAGCTCTTCGACTTTCTCGCGGTCGGAAATGTCGAGGATGGAGCCCATCCAGCCGGTTTGCTTGCCGGAGTCGTCCACCAGCGGCGATTCGAAAATCAGCACCGGAAAGCGCTCGCCATTGGCGCGCTGAAAAATCGTCTCGTACTGCGGCGTGACGGTTCCCGCCAGTACCTGCGTGAAGCGCTGCTGGTATTCATCCATCGCCTCCGGCGCCCAGTAGGGCATGGGCGGCGCCTTGCCGACCAGTTCTTCCGCCGGGATACCAACCATCTCGCAGAATGCCGGATTGACATAGGTGATACGCCCTTCGAGATCGCGCGCACGCAAGCCCGTCATCAGCGAATTTTCCATCGCCGTGCGGAAGGCGACCTGCCGGCGCAATGCGCCTTCCGCCGCAAGCCGCCGGTTGATGTCGCGCCATAATGCGATCAGGCTCCAGATCAAACCGACCGACAATGCAATCACCGTTCCGACCAGCAGGTTGGGCAGGAGCGTGGGCTCGCTCTTGACACTGTTGGTGCGCAGCGTGACGCTGGCATAGGGCAGGTCGAGCACGCGGCTGTGCGTGTAGACGCCGCGCCCCGGGCCGCCGGCCGCACGCCTGGCGATCACATTGTCGTTGTCGTCGGCCAACAGGATTTCATTGTCCTGCGCAAACCACCAGGGCACCATCTCTTCCAGGATGCTGGCCACGGAATACTGGACGACAAGGTTACCCAGATACTGCTGGCCGCGATGCAGCGGCACATGATAATCCATCAGCATCGGCCCGTTCTGGCCGGGTGGCGGCGCAGGCTGGCTGTATTGCGGCGTCCTGGTGGCGCGGGCGCGTTCGGCCGTAAGACGCGAACTGGCGGACAAATCGCTGATCGAGATCTGCCCGGTGTCGGTGGAGGTGACCGTGCGCCCAAGCGGGTCCAGCCAGATGATGCGGCTCAGTTCGCGGTTGTTGCGGCGCAGGACCGTCATCCGGTCCTGCAGGCGTTTTCCGGAAAGGTCGCCTGCACTGATTTCATTGCCGATCAGGCCGATGCTGTCTTCATCGCGCTCCAGCTGGAAGCGGATGGCCTGCTCGACCCACAGCGTGTCGGCGATCAGCTTTTCCTGGCGCTCGGTTGCTTCCATCTGCTGCGCCTGCCAGGGCAGCCACAGCATGGCCGACAGGAATAGCAGCACCAGCAGCATCGGTACCAGCCAATGCCATACCCGCTTGCGGTCGGGAATGCCGAAAGTGAACAGCGAGTCGAGTTGTTTGTTAAGCATGATGAGCGGTGCCTTAACGGCGTCAGCCGCCAGTATAGCCGAGGGTCAAGCCCGGCTCCGCGGGCGCGGCATTGTGGTTATCCACAGTTGTGACGCCCGATGGAAGCAATGAAAATGGCGAAATCAGAAGTCTAGCCGGAGCACGGATACTCCCATGAAACTCGTTGCATCGTTACTTGCGTTCGCCGCCGCGCTTGCCGGTGTCGGCGCCCATGCGCAAACGCCGGCGCCGATCGTCATCAAGTTCAGCCATGTCGTTGCCGCCGACACGCCCAAGGGCAAGGCGGCGGAGCGCTTCAAGCAACTGGCGGAAAAAGCCACGGGTGGCCGCGTGCGCATCGATGTGTATCCGAACAGCCAGCTGTACAAGGACAAGGAAGAGCTCGAAGCGCTGCAACTGGGTGCCGTGCAGATGCTGGCGCCATCGCTGGCCAAGTTCGGCCCCCTCGGCGTGCGCGAGTTCGAGGTGTTCGACCTGCCGTATATCTTCCCGAACAAGGAGGCGCTCTATCGCGTTACCGAAGGGCCGATCGGCCATCGCCTGCTGAAGAAGCTGGAAGCCAAGGGCATTACCGGCCTGGCGTTCTGGCACAACGGCTTCAAGGTCATGTCGGCCAACAAGCCGCTGCATACGCCGGCCGACTTCAAGGGCTTGAAGATGCGCATCCAGTCGTCGAAGGTGCTGGATGCGCAAATGCGCGCGCTGGGCGCGATCCCGCAAGCCCTGGTCTTCAGCGAGGTCAACCAGGCCCTGCGCAGCGGCGTAGTCGATGGCACCGAAACCCCGCCCTCCAATTTCTATACGCAGCGCACGCATGAATTGCAGCGCTACCTGACCCTATCCAACCATGGCTATCTCGGCTATGCGGTCATCGTAAACAAGAAGTTCTGGGACGGCCTGCCGGCGGAGATACGGGCTGCGCTGCAGGGCGCGATGACCGAGGCGACCAGATTCGGCAATGCCAATGCGCAGAAGGAGAATGAAGAAGCGCTGGAAGCGATCAGGAAATCCGGCAAGACCGCCGTCCATGTCCTGTCGGAGCAGGAAAAGGCGGAATGGCGCAAGGCCCTGCTTCCCGTGCACAAGGAAATGGAAAGTCGCATCGGCAAGGAGTTGATCGTCGAGGTATATCGGGAAGCGAACGCGGCTTCTTCCCGGTAAGCAAAGAATCCCGAGGAAGCGCTTGTCAAAGGACGGATGCTGCTTGGCCACAGGAATATCACCTACACCTTCCTTCAATATTTGTTTGTTAAACGCAAAAACAGAACAGCGTGTTGGGCAGACATTGGGAACGTATTAACACCATTTTTTTCCAATCTTTTCACAACTACTCCTAGAAGAGACATCATCATGCCGCACCTAGAATCACTGCCAGCAACACCACAGGGCGCCCTCAAGAAAAGCCAGCCCTTCTATCGCTCCCTCTACCTCCAGGTCATCGTTGCCATCGTCATTGGCGTTTTGTTAGGCCATTTTTATCCTGAAACTGGCGCAGCAATGAAGCCGCTGGGCGACGGCTTCATCAAGCTGATCAAGATGATCATTGCGCCGATCATTTTCTGTACCGTCGTGGTCGGCATCGCCGGCATGGAAGACATGAAAAAGGTGGGCAAGACCGGCGGCCTGGCCTTGCTGTACTTTGAGGTGGTCAGTACGCTGGCTCTCGTGATCGGCCTGGTCATCGTCAACCTCGTCAAGCCCGGCGTGGGCATGCATATCGACCCGGCCTCGCTGGACACCAAAGGCCTGTCTGCCTATACCGGCCCGGGCAAGATGGAAAGCACGACCGATTTTTTCCTGAACATCATTCCTTCGAGCGTGGTCGATGCCTTTGCCAAAGGCAACATCCTGCAGGTGTTGCTGTTCTCGATCCTGTTCGGTTTTGCGCTGCATCACTTCGGCGGCCGCAACAATACGGTGTTCCATTTCATTGAAAAAATGGGCGCGATCCTGTTCGGCATCGTCGGCATCATCATGAAGCTGGCACCCATCGGCGCATTCGGCGCCATGGCTTTTACCATTGGCAAATACGGCGTAGGTTCGCTGCTGTCCCTCGGAAAACTGATGGGAACGTTTTATGCGACGTGCCTGATTTTCATTTTTGTCGTCCTTGGCATCATCACGCGCCTGCACGGCTTCAGCGTCTGGAAACTGATCAAGTACATCAAGGAAGAATTGTTCATCGTCCTGGGCACCTCTTCATCAGAATCGGTATTGCCACGCATCATGGCCAAAATGGAAAACCTGGGGGCGAAAAAGTCCGTGGTGGGCCTGGTGGTGCCGACCGGCTATTCTTTCAACCTCGACGGGACCTCGATTTACCTGACCCTGGCGGCAATGTTCGTGGCGCAGGCGACCGACACGCCCATGACACTGACCCAGCAATTGACCTTGCTGGCGGTCTTGCTGGTGACATCGAAGGGCGCTGCCGGCGTGACCGGCAGCGGATTCATCGTCCTGGCGGCGACCCTGTCGGCGGTGGGGGGGGTCCCGGTGGCGGGGCTGGCGCTGATTCTGGGCATTGACCGCTTCATGTCGGAAGCGCGTGCGCTGACCAACCTGATCGGCAACAGCGTGGCAACGCTGGTGGTGGCGAAATGGACGGGCGACCTCGATGCCGGGCGCATGCGCTCGCACCTGGACCGGGAAAGCGCCCTGGAGGCGAACGAGCCCGAGGAACTCGTCGCCGACGCGCTCGACAAGAACGGCACGGCCTGACGGCAGCATCACTGATCGCGCGCGCCGCCAGGCGTGCGCGGCAGGCACGCCGGCTGCCTGCTCTGCCAGACCGCTATATCCAATGCCAATGCATGATGCGATAATTGCCTGCCGCGTTTTTCGCAACCCCTGCTTTTCTTTTCCCGCTTCCCATTAATGAATTCCGGCCTCCTTTACGCCGCCGTGGCCTATGCCGTGTGGGGCTTGTTCCCGCTGTATTTCAAGGCGGTCCAGGACGTTCCGCCCCTGCAGGTGCTGATGCACCGTGCAGTCTGGTCGCTGGCTTTTCTTGCCATCGTGCTGGCCGTGCGCCGGCACTGGACGTGGCTCGGCAGCGCCTTGCGCGATCCGAAAGTGCTGGGAGGTTTTGCTGCCAGTGCCCTGCTGCTGTCGATTAACTGGTTCATCTACATCTGGGCAGTCAACCATGGACGCGTGGTGGATGCCAGCCTGGGCTATTTCATCACGCCGCTGGTGAATGTCTTGCTGGGCTTTATGCTGCTGGGCGAACGCCTGCGTCCACCGCAATGGGGCGCAGTCGCCCTGGCCGCCGCAGGGGTGGCGTGGCTGACCTGGCAAAGCGGCACCCTGCCCTGGATCGGCCTGCTCCTGGCGGCCTCGTTCGGCGGCTATGGCTTGCTGCGCAAGACCGCGTCGCTGGGCGCGCTCGATGGCCTGGCGCTGGAAACCCTGCTGATGTTCCCGATCGCCGCGGGTTACCTGGCATGGCAAAGCATCGCCGGCAGCAATGCCTTTGGCAGCGCGCCGCTTTCGGCCCAGTTGCTGCTGGCCGCGGCCGGGCCGATCACGGCCATTCCGCTGTTGATGTTTGCCACCGGGGCGCGCCGCATTCCACTATCAGTGCTGGGGTTGCTGCAATACATCACGCCCAGCATGCAATTGCTGCTGGGCGTGCTGCTCTATCAAGAACCTTTCGACAGCAAGCGCCTGCTGGGATTTATCCTGATCTGGTCAGGACTCGCGGTGTATTCGCTGGAAAGCGTGTGGCGGGCCTGGGCAGGCAGGCGATCCGCCAACCCCTAGCCCGCCCTGCGCGGCGCCTTAGAAGCGATAGCCGACGCCGACGCCAACCAGCAAGGGATCGACTTTAACGCGGCTCAATTGCGCGCCGCCGGCGGTCACATCGCTGCGCAGCTGCATTTTCTTGATATCCAGGTTCACTGACCAGTGCTTGTCGATCTTGAAGTCGACGCCCGCTTGCAATGCCAGGCCGACGCTATGATTTTCCAGGTCCGCGCCGCCGCCCAACAGGCTGACGTTGGAAATGCGGGTGTAATTGAGGCCGGCGCCGACATACGGGCTGATCTGTGCATTCGGGGTGAAGTGGTATTGCACGGTCAGCGTCGGCGGCAAGTGCTTGAAGGTGCCGATCTTGGCGCCATCCAGGTAGACGCTATGCTTTTGCGGATAGGTGAGGATCAGTTCGGCTGCCCAGTTCGGCGTGAAAAAGTAAGAAATGTCGACCTCGGGAATAGTCTTGCTGCTGACCGAAAGGCGGTCGGCAGCGCCGGCGCCGCCAACCGGATCGGACTTGTCTGCCGGGTTGATGTGCACGGCGCGCGCACGGATTTGCCATGGGCTTTGCTCCGCCATCGCCGGGGCGGCCAGCATGCCAAGAGTCGAAAGGGCCAGAACGATTGCAGTCTTTTTCATGATATTTCCTTCGTTAGAGTAATTACTAATATGTAAGTTAATCCCCCATCCGACGAATTCGATTGATATGAATCAACCAATGCCAAGTAGAAATGTCGGGATTGTCGTACGGGTTTCTTCTCGCAGGCACCCCTTCCCGGCGGCGATGCGGTATCCTTGCACTCTTCTTTTTTTTGGATCCAACCCCGGTACTTTCCATGGCAAATTACGTTTACACCATGAACCGCGTGGGCAAGATTGTCCCGCCCAAGCGCCACATCCTGAAGGATATTTCGCTGTCGTTTTTCCCCGGCGCCAAGATCGGCGTGCTCGGCCTGAATGGCTCGGGCAAATCGACCCTCCTGAAAATCATGGCCGGCATCGACAAGGAAATCGAAGGCGAAGCCGTGCCGATGCCGGGGCTGAACATCGGCTACTTGCCGCAGGAGCCGCAACTCGATCCGGAGCAGACTGTGCGCCAGTCAGTGGAATCGGCGCTGGGCGAAGTGTTCGAGGCACAGGCCAAGCTCGATGCCGTGTATGCCGCCTATGCCGACGAGGATGCCGATTTCGATGCGCTGGCGGCGGAACAGCAACGCCTGGAAGCGATCATTGCTGCAAGCGACGGCAACACCCTGAACCAGCAACTGGAAATGGCCGCCGATGCATTGCGCCTGCCGCCCTGGGATGCCAAGATCGGTGTCTTGTCCGGCGGTGAAAAGCGCCGCGTCGCCCTGTGCCGCCTGTTGCTGTCGAAACCCGACATGCTCTTGCTGGACGAGCCGACCAACCATCTCGATGCCGAATCGGTCGAATGGCTGGAGCAATTCCTGCAGCGCTTCCCCGGCACCGTGGTGGGCATCACCCATGACCGCTACTTCCTGGACAATGCCGCCGAATGGATCCTCGAACTCGACCGCGGTCACGGCATTCCCTGGAAGGGCAATTACAGCTCCTGGCTGGAACAGAAGGGTGCCCGACTGAAGCAGGAGGAATCCAGCGAATCGGCGCGCCAGAAAACCATTGCCAAGGAACTGGAGTGGGTACGGCAAAATCCGAAAGGACGCCAGGCCAAGAGCAAGGCGCGCCTGGCACGCTTCAATGAATTGTCCGAGCACGAATACCAGAAGCGCAACGAGACCCAGGAAATCTTCATTCCCGTGGCCGAGCGCCTGGGCAATGAGGTCATCGAATTCAAGAACGTCTCCAAAGCCTTTGGCGACCGCCTCCTGATCGACAATCTCAGCTTCAAGGTTCCAGCAGGCGCCATCGTCGGCATCATCGGCCCCAACGGCGCCGGCAAATCGACCCTGTTCAAGATGATCGCCGGACTCGATCAGCCCGACAGCGGCGAAGTCGTAAAGGGCTCGACCGTACAGATTTCCCTGGTCGACCAGTCGCGCGAGCAGCTGGAAAACAAGAAGACCGTGTTTGACGATGTCGCCAATGGCGCCGACCTCCTGACGGTCGGCCGTTTCGAGATGCCGGCGCGCGCTTACCTCGGGCGCTTCAATTTCAAGGGCGGCGACCAGCAAAAGATCGTCGGCAACCTCTCCGGCGGCGAACGCGGCCGCCTGCACTTGGCCAAGACGCTGCTCATGGGCGGCAATGTCCTGCTGCTCGATGAACCGTCAAACGACCTGGATGTGGAAACCCTGCGCGCGCTGGAAGATGCCTTGCTGGAATTTGCCGGCAGCGTCATGGTGATTTCGCATGACCGCTGGTTCCTCGACCGCATTGCCACCCATATCCTGGCGTTCGAAGGCAATTCGCAAGTGACGTTCTTTGACGGCAATTACCAGGAATACGAAGCCGACAAGATCAAGCGCCTCGGCGAAGAAGGCGCCAAGCCCAAGCGGGTGCGCTACAAGCCCGTAACGCGCTAGGCGCTACGCCGCGCCAGCGGCAATTACCGGCCAATTGTCGGCCAATGACCAACGGGGTGAGCCATGCTCGCCCCGTTTTGCATTCAATCCACCGCGCCCTGCTGGCGCAGCCATTGCACCAATGCCTGCAAGCACTCCTGATTGATGGTGATGCTGCTAGACACCACATCCTGGCTGCCGGTGTCTTCGCGGATCTGGAACTCCAGCGACGAACTGCCTTCCGTCTGCAGCGTCACCACCAGCTTTTCGTGGCCGATCGCCGTGGCGTTCTGGATGACGGCCTGGCCGGAGTCGGATGCCTGGAATGTCGAGTGCATGGCCGCTCCCTATTCATCCATGCCATTGAGGGTTTCGATATCGCCGATGGCCAGCCTGAGCATCAGTGCGGGCGTCGCCTCTTTCGGTGGAATACCGGTCACCATGGCATCAGGAAAAGCTTTTTTCATGATGCCATTGTGATGAATGAAGTATTCGCCTTGATCATACTCAATGACATAGGTCAGCCGCTTGCCGCCGCGGCGCGTATATTCTTCAACTGGCATGGCAATTCTCCATGTGCGATGCGAGGATATCAATCATAGACCCACGCTAGCATGGTACTCCAAGCAAGGATACGCGTTTGATCAAAGATGATTTCAAGGTAGGCATGGCATGCCATCCCAGGTGATCGATGAATACGAAATCGAGTATGAAGGCGTTGCCTTGCCCGAGCATCAGGGCTGGGGCGCCTATGTGACAGTGTATGGCCCCTCTCACAATCCCATGCATCGCAACAGCATTTTTCCACGACACCACGTTTCAATCGAGGCGGTGTTTCCTACCGAAGCCCTTGCGGAAGCCGAAGCGCAACGTGTCGCCATGGAATTATTACGGGGCCATCGTCCGCGGCATTAAGAGTGCAGCGGCGGCGCACTTTCGGTACTGAATATCTGGAACAATTGCCTGGTTTTCATGCCTAATCTTTCTGGTAGCAGTCATTGCATTTTTCCGGAGACCGACATGAGCATTTCCAAACTGCAGAAAGAAGCCTGGCATCCTTACTTTGACGCCATGTCGAAAACCCTGGCTGGAAAAACCGCGGAAATTGCCGTGGATTCCCTCAAAATTGGCCATCAGATCGAAGCGGAATGGCTGCCACTGTATGGCCTGGTGTATGACCCGAAAAGCGATATCTTTGAAGTCGTCATGGAGGGACTGGACCACATGATCCAGCATCCGCAGGAAGTGTATATCGATATCGACGCCGCTGGCTTGAACAGCGTGGAAGTCATCGATGAAGACGACGTGCATCAGATCATCACCCTGCGCGCACCGCTTTTGCTGCCCCAGCCGCTGCACTGAAGCTCTTGCAGTGGAAAGCCAGTCAGTTCCCGCATTGCCACGCATGGTCGTGTCCACTGCCGCGACGCCGGCGCGAATTGCAGGACGGCTGCCTTCCCACGTAAACCCTGGCGCATTGACCGCACTGATTCCTGCACTATCTCGCGTTCACGACCGTCATCCCCGGCACAAGCTGAAGCTCGCAGCGCGCCCACCCTCGCCATTCCTCTTTCGCTGAGCGGCAAGCTTTTCAATCTTCCAACTACTGAACAGACCGCAAGCCCGCCGGCCGCGGCGACGGCACAAAGGATTTTCCAGCATGGAACGTATTATTCATTTCGGCTTCCTGACGACTGTCTCGATCATCATTGGAATGAGCCTGCTGCTTTACGGTGCGCTGTCGCAGTCGCAGGAATCCACCCTGCACTTGCAACAAATCAATAATATTTTGCAAGTCACGCACCAGCTACGGGAAAACTACGTCAAGGCAGAACTGGCGGCGCGCAGCTATGATGCCACCGGCAATCCAGTCAAACTGGATGATAACAAGCGTCTGCTAAGGGATCTCGGCCGCGATATCGCCGCGCTGGAGCCAATGCTCAGAAACATGCCCGAGCAACATCGCAGACAGCAACAGATGGCGGCAGTCTTCGTTGCCATGCAGGATCCGGTGCTGGACGCCACACTGCCAAACCGACCTGCCGGCAAGGAAGCCGGCCTGATGACCGAGGAGCGCCGCACTTTCTTCCAGCACGTCAGCGACATTTCGAATGGCACCCTGCGCGAGCTCAACGCCTACAACACCCAGTCGCAACGTCGCATCCAGGGTACCCTGCAAGCCCTGTTCGGCATGGTTGCCTTCGGCTTGCTGATTCTGGCGCCGACATACCTGAACGCGATCCGGCAGGTGCGCGCGCGCAAAATGGCAGAGCTGCAGCAGAAGGAAAGCAGCGAACTATTGCGCCTGACGGTCGATTCCGTGGAAGGCATGATCCTGTACGTTGACAGCAACCAGCGTTACAAATTTCACAGCAAATCGTACGAGCAGATGTTCAGCCGCGGCGGCCGGCCCATTGACGGCGTCACGGTGAACGAGGTGCTGGACAGAGACGCCTATGGCAAGGTCAGGGGCTTGATCGAACAGGTGCTGCGCGGACAGCCGGCGCACGGCGAATACCGGCGCTCCCTTCCGGACGGCAGCATCATGGATGTGCGCGTCAGCCTGACCGCCCACCTGAACAGTGCCGGGCTGGTCCAGGGGTTTTTCGGCCAGATCACCGATATCACCGAATACAAGCGCAAGGAGGCGCTGCTGCTGGAGAAAACTACATTCCAGAAGGCGGTGCTCGACAGCGCCCGCATATCCATCATTACCACCGACTGCGACGGCATCGTCCGCTCGTTCAACGTGGGCGCCGAACGCATGCTGGGCTACCGCGCCGACGAAGTGATCGGCAAGGCCACGCCGGCGCTCTACCACGACGAGCAGGAATCCCGCGAGCGGGCGCGGGAATTGAGCGCCGAACTGGGCGCGCCGGTCACACCGGGCATCGGCGTCTACATTGCCAAGGCCAGTCTCGGCCGTGTCGACGAAATGGAATCGACTTATGTCCGCAAGGATGGCTCGCGCCTGCCGGTATTTCTGTCGATCACCGCGCTGCGCACCGACCGGGGCGAGATCATCGGCTACCTGGGCATCGCCTTCGACATCACTCGCCAGAAGGAGTCCGAAGCCCAGCTCATCCAGGCACGCGCCGAGGCGGAAGCGGCATCGCGCGCCAAGAGTGCTTTCCTCGCCACCATGAGCCACGAAATCCGCACGCCCATGAACGGCGTGCTCGGCATGGCCGAAGTGCTGGCGCGCAGCAGGCTGTCGGCGCACCAGGCCGAAATGGTGAAGACCATCCGCGAATCAGCGGGCGTGCTGCTGAGCCTGATCGACGACATCCTGGATTTTTCCAAGATCGAGGCCGGCCGCTTCGAACTGGACCGCACCCCGGTCAGTATCCGCGACCTGGCCGAAGGCATCTGCACCTCGCTGCTGCCGGTGGCCGCGCGCAAGGGTGTCGAACTGGACGTGTTCATCTCGCCCGAGATCCCGGAACGGGTGATGGCCGACGACATGCGGCTGCGGCAATTGCTGTACAACCTGCTCGGCAACGCCATCAAGTTCTCCTCGGGGCGGCCCGACAAAGACGGTCGCGTCTGGCTGAGAGCCGAAGTGGCGCAGGCCGAGCCGCTGAAAATCGCCTTCCGCGTCATCGACAATGGCATCGGCATCTCCGCGGAAGCAGTGGACAAGCTGTTTTTCGCCTTCACGCAGGCGGAATCCTCCACCACGCGACGCTTCGGCGGCACCGGCCTCGGGCTGGCCATCTGCAAGCGGCTCGTCGAACTGGCGCACGGCGAGATCAGGGCGGACAGCACGCCCGGTGTCGGCTCGACCTTCACCGCAGTGCTGCCGCTTGCGCCGGCCGACGAACAACCGCCACCACCATTTCCAGACCTGGGCGGCCTCGAATGCATCGTGGTCGAGAGCCCGCATCTCGTCGCCGCCAATCTGCGCGCCTATCTGAAGCCGCAAGGCGCCCGGGTGCGCATCGCCGCCGATCTCGGCACCGCGGCGGCAATGGCGGCCGACATCGCGCCACCGGTGGTGGTCGTGCAGGACGCCGGCGACCGCCAGGCGGCGCAACGGGCGTTGCAGGAAGCTTTTGCCGGAATATCCGATGTGCGGCATTTGCTGCTGACACGCGGCAGCCGCAGGCAGGCACGCATCGAGGCGCCGCATGTGGTCAGCCTGGATGCCGATGCCATGCCCCGCCGCAACCTGCTGCATGCCGTCACCATGGTGGCCGGCCTTGCCGTGCCGCCCCTGCTGTCGGACCATGCCACCGGCAAGAAGGCAGCAGCAGCGCAAGCACCGGAGGCTGCCAAGGCCCGTACCGGCAGCGGGCTGATCCTGGTTGCGGAAGACGACCCCATCAACCAGAAAGTCATCCTGCGTCAACTGGACCTGCTTGGCTATGCCGCCGAAATGGCCGACAACGGGATCGAAGCGCTGCGCCTGTGGCGTAAAGGCAAGCATGCCTTGCTGCTGACCGATCTGCACATGCCGGAACTCGACGGCTACGGGCTGGCCATGACGATCCGCGCCGAAGAGCCTCAAGGCCGCCGCCTGCCCATCCTGGCGCTGTCCGCCAACGCCTTGCGCGGCGAAACCGGGCGCGCCATCGCCGCCGGCATGGACGGCTACCTGACCAAGCCGGTGCAGCTCGACATTCTGCAGCACGCACTGGAAAGTTGGATACCGCCCATCGGCACGCCGGTCGCGCCTGCTGACCCGGCGATCCAGGATGTTGGCGCATCGTCCGTGGTCGATATCGGCGTACTGAAAGCGCTGGTGGGCGATGACGACGAGGCGGTGCACGAACTGCTGACCGAATTTCACGCGACCGCCCGGCAGCAGGCGGACGAATTGCGGCGCGCAGTCTACGAAGGCGATTTCGGCCTGGCCGGCAGCGTCGCCCACAAGCTCAAGTCATCCTCGCGTTCGGTGGGTGCGCTGGCGCTGGGAGATGCCTGCGCCGAACTGGAAAATACCGCCAAGAGCGGCGAGAAGTCAGCGATCCTGAGCAGCATGCCGAAATTCGAGAAAGCCGCGACGGCGGTCAAAAACACGCTCGCCGGATTGTTGGCGGAACGCAACGAGAAGCTGGCGAGAGCGGGCCATGAAAATCCTCGTGGTTGACGACGACGGCTTTGCGCTCCAGCTGCTGGATCGCCAGCTGGCCAATCTCGGATTTTCCAATGTCGTGTCGTGCAACCACGCCCGGGAAGCACTGACGCGCCTGGAAAGCGACGCCGCCTACTTCGGGCTGGTATTTTGCGATCTGCAGATGCCGGAGATCGATGGCGTGGAGTTCGTGCGCCAGCTGGTGCGCATCGGTTACCGCGGCGGACTGGCGCTGGTAAGCGGCGAAGACGAGCGCGTCCTGCGCACTGCGGAAAGATTGGCCCGGGCTCACCATCTTGACGTGCTCGGCGCGCTGCACAAGCCGGTCACCCTGTCCGCGCTGCAGGGACTTCTGTCGTTGCGGCACGCCTCTCGCTGCGATGCGCCGGAATCGGCGCGTCACATCTATACGCCGCAGCAGCTGCGCGCGGCGCTCGACGGCAACCAATTGATCAACCATTACCAGCCCAAGGTAAGCCTCGCCAGCGGCGAGCTGGTCGGGGTCGAAAGCCTGGTGCGCTGGCAGCATCCGGACGATGGCCTGGTCGAGCCGGAGCACTTCGTCGGTATCGCCGAAAAGCACGGCCTGATCGACGATCTGACGCGCGTAGTGCTCGTCACCGCCCTGCGCCATGGCGGCGCCTGGCATGCCGGCGGCCTGCCGCTGCAGGTTGCCGTCAACATCTCGATGGAAAATCTCGGCGTGCTCGACTTCCCCGACATGGTCGAGCGGGAGGCCGCAGCGGCCGGCATGCCGCTCACGCACCTGGTGCTGGAAGTGACCGAAAGCTGCCTGATGAAAGACCCGCTGTCGCCGCTGGATATCCTCACGCGCCTGCGCCTGAAACGCATCGGCCTGTCGATCGACGATTTCGGCACTGGCCATTCCTCGCTGGCGCAACTGCGCGACATCCCCTTCACCGAACTGAAGATCGACCGCAGCTTCGTCCATGGCGCCAGTCGCAATTCGTATCTGCAGGTGATCCTCGAAGCCAGCCTGGCCATGGCGCGCCAGCTTGGCATGAAGACGGTTGCCGAAGGCATGGAAGAACGGGCAGACTGGAATTTGCTGCGTACCTGCTCCTGCGACGTGGCGCAAGGTTACCTGGTCGGCAAGCCAATGCCGGCGGCGGATTTGCCGGCCTGGCTACGGGAGTGGGAAGGCCGCCGCGGGGAACTGACCTCCAGGCCGGCGTGACGACGACAGCCAGCACTGCGCCGCCGCACACCTGCCGGCTTGCGCGCTTGCCTACGGTTTCTATCAAGGCTGCAAATACAATCCGTGGCGCGACGTATTCAACGCCAGCGCATGGCCATAATGTCAACGGGATTGACGATTAGGGTACGATGCGCGATGGGAGTTCCCGCTGCATCGGGATAAAAAGACCGACGGATTTATACTGTGTTCCCGCCTGCCATGAGTGATTCTAATGAAACTCGCCAACCTGTTGCATGACATTCCAGCGCAATTGCCCGTTGAAATGACCGACATCCTTGCGGCTGCCGGCACCGTCAGGATCGAGCGCATCGTCTCGCGCGGACATGCGTCCCCCCCCGATTACTGGTATGACCAGGACCAGCACGAATGGGTACTGTTGATGCAGGGCGCCGCCACCCTGCGGTTTGCCGGGGGCGACGAGGCCATGCAGTTGGCTCCCGGCGATTACGTCAACATCCCGGCGCACGTGCGCCATCGCGTCGACGCGACGGCACCGGACCGAGACACCGTTTGGCTGGCGGTTTTTTACTAGGCAAGCGCGGACATTCCAGCAACATGCCGCGGTAAAAATTTACCAAAAGCAATTTCCCCATGCGACAATCGCTCCCATCGTTTTAGCCAAGCGATCCTTATGCAACGCGATACCCTGGTTTATTGCAATTCCGCCGACCTGCCCTGGGTCCCGTGGGCCTTGCCCGGCGCCACATTCAAACTATTGCACGCCGATCCGGACAGCGGGCGGTTTTCCCTGATGATCCGCCTGGCCGCTGGCATCGAGGCGCCCAGGCACCGGCATGTGGGCGCCGTCGAGGGGTGCGTGTTGTCCGGCGGCTTTTATTACGACGACCAGCCTGACGTCTGGTTCGGCCAGGGCTTTTACCTTCTGGAGCGAGCAGGCGCGGTGCACCGCCCGGTCAGTCCGCAAGGCGCGGAAATGTTCGCGCTCTACCAGGGCGCCGTCGAAGGGCTAGATGCAGCAGGCAATGTCACCGGCCGCATCGACTGCACCTGGCACATGCGGGCCTGGCGTTTGCATGCAGCAAACGCCCGCAGGCGCCGCCAAAACGGCACGACATCATCATGAGCAGCGTGAGCACGGGCGCACGAAGCCGTCTTGGGCGGTATGCACTCATCGTCCTGATCGTCCTGGTGGTGCTCGCCGTGGCGGGCTTCTTTGGATTGCGCTACGCCACCACCCTGCTCAAGACTCAGGTCGAGGCCGCGCTGGGCGACACCAGCGAAATCGGCGCCATCGAAGTGGGCTGGTCCGCCATCGAAGTCCATGACCTGCGCATCCGCGCGCCACGCGACTGGCCGGCGCAGGATACATTGCAGGCCGCCAGGATCACCATCGTGCCCGACCTGCGCGGGCTCTTGTCGGACCGCTCGCGCATCAGAATCCACAGCATCACGGTCAATGACGCCTATCTTTCCGTGCTACGCACCCGCAACGGCCGCCTGCGCCTGCTGCCCAGCTTGCTGGAAACAAGAAAGGCAGACAACAGCGCTGGCATGGCCGTCGAAGTCATTATCGGCAAGATCGAATTGCAGCAAGGGCGGATTGAATTCTTCGATGCCAGCGTCAAGCAGCCGGCCCACCGCATGCGCCTGGAACAATTGAATGCCAGCGTGGGGCATTTGCAAGTCCCCAGCCTTGCCGGCCGCACCTCCATGCAAGTCGATGGCGTGGTCAAGGGTGTGCAGCGCGACGGCAAAGTGGCTATTGCCGGCTGGCTTGAACTGGCAACCAAGAATTCCCAATTAACGAGCCGCCTGACGGGCGTCGACCTGGTGGCACTGCAACCCTACCTCATCAAGGCGGCGGAAACCGGCGTCAAGCGGGGCGTGCTGGATTTGCACCTGCAATCGACAGTCAAGGCCAATCACTTGCATGCGCCTGGCAAGCTGACCCTGACCGACCTGGAATTGAGTGAAAAAGGCGGCAGTTTCGGCACCTTCATGGGCTTGCCGCGGCAGGCCGTGATTGCCGGCTTAAAGGACCGCAACAACCGGATTACCGTGCAATTCACGCTGCAGGGCCGGCTCGACGATCCGCAATTTTCTCTCAATGAAAGTTTCGCCAAGAGTATTGGCGCCGCCACCGCCGGTTTGCTCGGCATTAGCATCGAAGGCCTGGCGCGCCAGCTCGGCAACGCACCGCAAGCCATCGGCTCGGCCATCAAGAACCTGTTCGGGCAATAGCGCAAGTGTCCATGCAGTAAACCGAACTTTGCGGGCACGTTTGACTCCACTAGCTATTCTCTAGCGTGGAGCGACATCATGGAAACTACCCAGGGACTGGAGGGCTTGCGTGTGGCGGTCCTGCTCACCGATGGTTTTGAGCAATCCGAATTCACCGGTCCGCGCGAGGCCCTGCAGCAAGCCGGCGCCAGCGTCACCGTCGTGTCTTCGCATCTGGGCCAGGTGCAGGGATTCAAGCACTTCGACAAGCTGGATGCCTTTGATGTCGACCTCACCTTCGACGATGCCGACCCTGAAGATTTCGATGCCGTGCTCTTGCCCGGCGGCGTCGTCAATGCCGACCAGATCCGCATCGCGCCGCAGGCGCAGCAATTCGTGCAACGCATGCAGGATGATGGCAAGACCATTGCCGTCATCTGCCACGGCGCATGGCTGCTGGTGTCTGCCGGCCTGGTGCGCGGGCGCACGCTGACCAGCTGGCCGACGCTGCAGGATGACATCAAGAATGCGGGCGGTCACTGGGTCGACCAGCAGGTTGCCGTGGATGGCAACTGGGTCAGCAGCCGGCGACCGGGAGATATCCCCGCCTTCAATGAAAAGCTGATCGACAAGCTCAGTGAGCGCATCAACCTGAGCGTGCGCGGCACCGCTGACGAACAGCGTCCGGGAATCGGCAGCTGAGCAGTTGCACGCGCGGCAGGCGGTCGCAACGCCGCATGCGGCATTTTGACAGGCGCGCGCTTAATGCGGCTGCGGGAAATGCGGCAGTTCGGCGGCCAGCACCGGGTGCATGAAATAATGCCCCTGGAATTCATCGCATCCTTGCGTGCGTAGAAAATTGAGCTGCTCGATCGTTTCCACACCCTCGGCGACGACTTTCAAGTTCAGGCTCTTGGCCATGATGAGGATGGCGCGGATGATGGCGGCATCGTTGGCGTCATCATCGAGGTCGCGCACAAAAGACTGGTCGATCTTGAGCTTATCGACTGGAAAATGTTTCAAGTAGCTAAGGCTTGAATAGCCGGTGCCAAAGTCATCCACTGCCAGCACCACCCCCATCGCACGCAAGGCGTGCATGGTGTCCATCGCGGAGCCGGCCGTATCGATCAGGACGCTTTCAGTGATTTCCAATTCCAGCAATTGCGGCGCCAGCGCAGTCTGCCGCAAGACCTCGCGCACTTTTTGCAGAAAATCCTTTTGGCGGAACTGGATCACCGAAAGATTTACGCCCACCATCATCGGCGTGCCCTCGTCCTGCCACAGCTTGGCCTGCCGACAGGCCGCCAGCAATACCCAGTCGCCAATGGGGACAATCAGGCCGCACGCTTCCGCCGTCTGCAGGAAGTGCGCGGGCGCCAGTATGTGACCCTCCGGATGCCGCCAGCGCAACAAGGCTTCCACGCCGACGATGCGGCCACTGGCGATCTCGATTTCCGGCTGGTATTCCAGGAAAAACTGGTTCTGCTCCAGCGCCGTACGCAGCTGATTTTCCAGCGTCATCCGCGCAACGATGCGGACATTCATGGCATGGTTAAAGAACTGGTAATTGTTGCGGCCGTGTTCCTTGGCATGGTACATCGCGGTGTCGGCATTCCTGAGCAGGACATCCATGTCCTGTCCATCTTCGGGATACAGGCTGATGCCGACGCAGGTGGTGATCGACAGCATGTGTTCCTCGATATGGCAGGGCATGCCCATGGCTTGCAGGATGTTGGCCGCGATATGCCCTACCTGCTCGATGCCGCCGATTTCCGTCAACATCACGACGAATTCATCGCCGCCCTGGCGGCTCACGGTATCGTTGCTGCGCACGCATTTTTTCAAGCGTTCGGCGACCAGCTGCAACAGCTTGTCGCCAATATGATGGCCCAGTGAATCGTTGATATTCTTGAAGTGATCCAGATCGAGAAACAGCACGGCAAGCTTGCTGCGGTTGCGGCGGGCGTTGGCAATCGCCTGTTGCAACCGGTCCAGCAGGAGCACCCGGTTGGGCAATCCGGTCAGAAAGTCATGCTCGCTCAAGTGGCGGATGCGCTCTTCGGATGCCTTGCGTTCGGATATATCGTAGAAGATCACGATGAAATTGACCAGCCGCCCGTCATCCCGCACCGCTGAAATGGAAGCCCAGGCCGGAAATGCCTCGCCGTTGCCGCGACGCCCCCACAGCTCACCCTGCCAGTGGCCGGTGCGGTAGACCGCAGCGCGGATGGCATCGCACTCGGACAGGTCTTGTTCATCGACGCATAGCGAAGGGTCTTCGCGGCCGATGACATCCTGTGCGCGAAATCCCGTCGCCGTCGTGTAGGCGGCATTGACGGAATAAACGCGCCATTGCGCATCCAGGATAATGATGCCGTCGTGGCTGTTTTCGAAAACCTGCGCCGACAGGCGCAGCGCTTGTTCAGTCTGCTTGCGCTCGCTGATGTCGCGTACCATGGCATACATCATTTCGACGCCATCGGCTTGCACCGCCGTCACGGTTACCTCGCCCCAGAACACGCCATGGTCGCGCGTGCTGTATTGCCATTCGAAACGATGGCTGCCTTTTTCTCGCACGATCGCGTGCATTGCTTCCATTTTTTCCTGCGACAGGCGTCCGTCAGGCTGATGTCGCGGAGAAATCTGGTGTGGCACTGCGCCCTGCAGGTCCGCCTGGTTTTCGGCGTAGCCAAACAGGCACAGTGCTGCCGGATTAAATTCATGAAATTTTCCGTCTCGCAGCAATATGATGGCGTCGGCGGAATTTTTAAAAAATTCGCGGATGCGGGTGACGCTGTCAATATCGGCAGGCGAGATTGCTTGCTGGATGCCAGGCGCTGCCCCCTGCGGCGCCCCTTGCGCGCAAGGGGCGTCGTCGCGCATACCTGCATCCTCTGCGAGATTGCCGTGCATGCTGAGGCCAGCCCTTTCTTTTCTGTCCAAAAAACTTTTGTCGCGCATAGCCATTCCGTCTTTTCAAGAAAGCCGACAACGCCTGACGCGGTATTTTTTTGGCAAGACGGCAAATCCAGCATACAGCCTGGTGGCAAAAGTAAATTGCGCCGCAACCAGAAATCCCTGTGGATTTTTAATTAGTTGTTAGCTATTTGAGCGTAATTAACAAAATTTCCTCAATACAAGCTCCTCAACAACGCTTTTTGGAATGACGGAAAAGGGCCTTAGCGTTCTGCATCCTTTTTTACATTCCCATCAGGAAGTTTTTGGGTATTCGGGTCGCGTGTGCGCCCTTCATTGGTCGCGTCCGCAGGACTGCTCCGGGCGCGGTTTGCCTCTGCCGTCCCCGGTGTTGCGCCTCGCAAATCCGTATCCACCAGCCCGCGTTCAAGGTCATCGAACGCTTGCTGCATATCTTCACGGGGCGCGCCCATGGCTTGGCTGTCGGCAGATTCATCACGTTCATGCGGCAAGCGTGGAGACGCTGCGGGCGTGGTGGGAGGGGCTGTTTTGACTTGGCGTTGCTTCAGGGTACGTCGCATGGCATCCGCTTCTGGAAATCAATAGAATGCATTTCCATGCAATGCCCGTACCAAGCCCGGCCGCGGCGGCGGCACACGGCAAGGCCTTGCGCGCTGGCCAATCGACAGCTTGCCGGTCAGGCGGCCATATCAGTAAGAATTACAAGCGAACGTAACGAGCAGGGCAGGCATTACGCGGGCCCCTGCCCGCCAATGCGCTTTTTGGCAAGCAGGTATTCCTGTTCAAGGCGGTCGACCACATCGGCTACTGCAGGCGCATCATCGATCAGGCCGACACCTTGTCCGGCTCCCCAGATATCGCGCCAGGCCTTGGCCGCGCTATTGCCGCCGGAGCCGAAGTTCATGGCGCTCTTGTCCGCCTGCGGCAAATTGTCCGGGTCAAGACCGGCTTGCTGAATCGATTTTTTCAGGTAATTGCCGTGCACGCCCGTAAACAGATTGGTATAGACAATATCGGCAGCGGTGGCATCGATGATCGCCTGGCGGTAAGCATCGCTGACATTAGCTTCGCGGGTCGCCAGCCAGCGCGATCCGATATACGCCAGGTCCGCGCCCATCGCCTGTGCTGCAAGGATGGCGTCGCCCGAGGCAATCGCGCCCGAGAGCGCCAGTGGCCCGTCAAAAAACTTGCGCACTTCGCCCACCAGGGCAAATGGCGACAAGGCCCCCGCATGGCCGCCGGCGCCGGCAGCCACCAGGATCAGACCATCGACACCGGCTTCCAGCGCCTTGTGCGCATGGCGGATCGAAATCACGTCGTGCAGGACGATGCCGCCATAGCCATGAATGGCGGCGAGCATCTCGGGCGGCGGCGCCCGCAGGCTGGAAATAATGATCGGCACCCGGTGCCGCACGCATACCGCGACATCCTCGGCCAGGCGGTCGTTGGACTGGTGGACGATCTGGTTGACGGCGATCGGACCGACCAGCGCTTGCGGGTGGGCTGCCTGCCAGGCGGCCAATTCAGCCTGCATGTCGCTCAGCCAGGTATCGAGCATGGCGGCAGGACGCGCATTCAGGGCGGGGAAAGCGCCCACGATGCCGGCCTTGCATTGCGCAAGCACGAGTTGCGGACCACTGGCAATGAACATCGGCGAACCAATGACGGGCAAACGCAGTTTTTGCAATGTTGCAGGCAAGGCCATGACCTGTTCCTTTCACACATCAGATGCAAATTATAGGACAAAAAAGCACGGTCGTTCACCCAATTGCCATATTGAGATATGTTACTGTGTGGCAAAAATATTACATGCTTGAGATGAAAAGAATTCCTGTATACACGCATCAAGCCCTCGGCTTGATCATTGCGCTGTTCGGCGCCACCGTGGTCTTGCGCTGGATTTTCCAGTTAGACGCAGTTGCCCGCCTGATTCCCGGGTCGGAATCGATGGGCTTGAACAGCCCCCTGCTGTTTCTGAGCGCTGGAATTTTCTGCACATTGTTCCCGACAAGATGGCCGCCCTTGCAGCCGTTATTAAAATTATGCATCTTGCTGCTCTTGCTGCTGCCGGGGCTGACCATGATCCAGCACCTGTCCGGCGTCAGCCTGGGCATCGATTTCGTGCGGATGCCGACCGCGCCGACTGCCTCGATTCCCTATCCGGGACGCATGGCGCCCAACACCACGCTGGCCTTCCTGTGCACCGGGCTGACGCTGCTGCTGCTGTCGCGCCCGCAGCGCGGCCGCAGCAGCGAGCGCGTGATCACTGCGGCGATCAGCATCACCATGCTGGTGGGCTTCGCTGCGCTGGCTGGCTACTTCATGCGGCTGGACATGCTGTATCACATTGCCACATTCAACAAGATGCTGATGCCGACCGCGGCTGGCATGAGCATGCTCGGCTGCTGCCTCTGGCTGCTGCGCCAGCGCCTGCACCACGTCCGGGGCGCCACCGCCAGCGCCTACCAGCGACGCATCATCTGGCGCGCCGGCGCAGTGCTGACAGTTGTCGCCCTGGCCGCAGGCGTGGCCGGGTTTGCCGTGGTACGCAACGTGCTGGAAAAGGCATTGACCGACAACATGCTGTTCGCCACGACCACCAACGCCACCTCGATGGCCAACCTGCTGGAAGACAGGCTCGCCTTCCATCAGACGATCGTGACCCGACCCATCGTGCAGCGGCATTTCGCCCAGCTTGCCGATAACCCGCAGGATCCGCAGGCACGCGAGTTCCTGCAAAACACCGCCACCAACCTCTTGACTGCCGGCCCCACCGGCGTTCGCCTGCTGGACACCAGCGGCCGCACGGTGGCGGCCAGCGGCACGCTCCTGCGCGACCGCGCCGCTGTTGCGCATGCCTTGCGAAGCACGGGACGAGGCACGTCATACCTGGTCTGGCAAGACCGCTATTACCTGTATGCAGAAGCGCCGGCGATGGCCAACGGACGGCAGGTCGGCACGATCATCACCGAACAACCGATGCCCGCCTTCGACAGGCTGATGCAGGTGATCCGGAACAGCGGCGACTCGACTGACGTGCTCCTGTGCAGCCATAGCCAGGGCGCTGCACTGTGCGCGCCCAGCCGCTTCAACCCGACAGTCACCCGGGTTCCGGCGCTGCGTGAAGGCAAGCTCCATGACTTGCCGGTCCATCACGCCCTGTTAGGCCAGAGCGGCGTGCGCGCCCTGCACGACTTGCGCAATGTGCCGGTATTCGCCGCCTATTCGCCGTTGCAGGATTTCGGCCTGGGGCTGGTGATCAAGATGGATTCCGACAGCATGTATGCGCCCTTGAAAGAACAGACGCAATTGCTGACGGCGCTGCTGGTGGCGCTGGTGGCGCTCGGCACCGCTGCCGCGAACCTGGCGGTGCGGCCGCTTCTGGACCGCATCGAACAAGATGTCAGCGAGTTGCGCGTGGCCGAAGAAAAGCTGGCCGGCAGCGAGAAGCGCCTGCGCGCCATTGCCGACAATCTGCCGGTACTGATTTCGTATATCGACAGCAAACAGACCTATCGCTTCGTCAACCGCACCTTCGAGGCGTGGACCGGCAAGCCCCCGCAACAGGTGCTCAACCGCGATGTCGCCGAAGTGCTGGGCGAAGAAAAATTTGCGGCGCGCCGCGACAAGCTTGCCCGCGCGCTGGCGGGGGAACGGGTCGAATTCGAACTTGCCACCATGGGCGCCGGCGTGCTGCGCCAGCTGCATACCATCTATATTCCCGACAGGGCCGCTGATGGCGCGGTGCAGGGCATCTACACGCTCAGCACCGACATCACTGCGCTGCACGCCGCGCAAGAACAGCTGCAAGCGATGGCGCGCTTCGATGCCCTGACCGGTTTGCCGAACCGCTACCTGATGAATGAGAAATTGCTGGAAGCAATCGCCCGCTGCCGCCGCTCGGGCGCGCCGATGGCAGTCATGTTCCTCGATATCGACCATTTCAAGACCATCAACGACAGCCTGGGCCACGCCGCCGGCGATGCAGTGCTGAAGGAATTCGGAAGGCGCCTCAAAGCCAGCGTGCGCGAGACGGACATGGTATGCCGCCTGGCAGGCGACGAGTTCCTGATCATCCTGGAAAACCTTGGCAGCGCGGCAGAAACCGAAAACATCGCCACCAAGATTCTCGCCAATGCCAGCGCCCCCTGCGAGATCCTGGCTCAGCCACTGCGCATTTCCACCAGCATCGGCATTGCCTATTGCGATGGCCAGCCATTGCTGCCGGATGCCCTGATCGACCAGGCAGACCAGGCCCTGTACCAGGCCAAGCAAGGCGGCCGCGCCACGTTCCGCATGCGCCTCTGCTGAGCTACTGCCGGCGCCTGGCGCCGGCTCAGGCCGCCAGGCGCATGTCGAAGACGGCAGCGGCGTCCGGCAGCAGCGGCTCGTTGGGCGCTTCCGGGTCGTTCAAAACCGCAAACAGGTAATCGATATTGATCGCCTGGATCAGCAAGTCGCCGCCATTGGCCTTGATGACCTGAGTAATCAGCATGCCGCCTTCGCCGTTGGCCAGCGGCGTCGGAATGATTTGCCCCGCATCGAATTCCGGCACGCCGTGCAAGTCTTCCACCAGCAAGCCGATGATCTGGCCGCCATGGGAAACAATCATGACCTGGCTGGCGGCATCAAGCGGCGTCGGCTTGCCCCGCATCAGGTGGCCGAGGTCATAGACCCAGGCAAAACGTTTTTCCTCGCCCTGGTGTTCCAGCGAAATGATGCCGACCCGTTCCGGCCGCCCGCCCATCGAGACGCGCGAGATGCGCTGGGCCGGCAGCGCCTGCTGGGCATGTTCCGCCGCAATCGCAAACAGGCTGCCATCGAGGTAGAAGGTGGCGAATTCACGTCCGCCGGCGCCCGCGTCGACCAGGGTATCCTGGCGGTTCCGCGCAGCCACCTCGCGCACCTGGCCGAAGTAAGTGAACACTACCGCCAGCACATCGTCGGCGTAGCCATCGGCCACCTTGAACTCGCGGTAGCCGCTGGACGCGGTGACGCCGATGACGGCGTAATGGTCGTCATCTTCCACGATGCGCGAGGTGCCACTGCCGTTGGGCAGCTTCAGCATGGCAGGATCCATCTCCAGCGTGCTGCCGACCGGACGCCGCGGGTCCGTGCTGGAAATGATGCGTCCCTGGCGGTCGACATAAAAGGCGTGCGCGGCATCCTTGCCGGCCAGGCCGCTCTTGAGCATGGCCGCAAACTCCACCGTGGCGTCGAACACGATGCCGATACCGCCAACGATGGCAGTGTCATTGTCGGCATCGCGGATTGCCGCATGGTAGACATAGGTCGGCGCGCCGTCATATAGGGCAGTGGGCACAAACGGCGTGACATGGTAATTCTGTTCGCCGCGCAGCGCCTTGACGCTGGCCAGGGTGGCGGCATCGAGCGTGGTGCCGACAATCGAGGCGCCCTCGCCGTCGCGGCTGCTGGCGACGATGACGCCATGGCGGTCGTAGACGAAGATGCGGGTATAGACGGTGTAGAGGCGGTTGATGTAATCGAGGATGTCGGTCACCTGCTGGACCGATTCCAGATCCATTGCTTCCTCGGCCAGGCGCATGCGCAATTCCGGCGTCAGCGCCCACCAGCGGCAATCATCCGAACGTTCGTACAAATTGCGGTCGAGAAGATCGACCAGCAGATGCGAGACGAACTCGACATCGTCCAGGCTGGAGCCGATCACGGTCTGGTACAGGTCGCGGATCGATTGCGAAAACAGTTCATTGCTGCGGTTGCCGGTTTCACCGATCTGCTCGAGGATGGTCTTGAGCTTTTGCAATTCGCCGCGCTGTCCTGCCGTCATCACCTGACCATTCCAGACCACGCGCCGGATGGTGTCGGCGGCGGTCATGATTTCGAACAGCGGCGGGCAGAAGGAACGCGCATGGGTCAGGAGTCCTTCCGCGCTGTCCGGGTCGAGGTCGTCAAGGGCGTTGCTGGCAGCGCCGGAAAACGCCACCTCGACCGGGATCATCACCTGGCCCTGCCATCCCGGCGGCCCCATGTAGCCCTGGTAGCCGGCGGCTGAAAAGGTGCGCACGAGGTACTCGCGCCCGCCGTACACCATCAGGTGTGAGCTGCCCGCGCGGTTGACCGGGACGATCGTGCCGACATCGATCCAGCTGCGGTCAGCGCTGGCAATGACGCGGTTGTCACCGTCCAGCAGCAGCATGTTGAAGCGGTCTTCCTCTTCACGCAGCGAGCGGAAAATGCCCGCCATTTCTTCCTCAAAATTGAAGCACAGGCACAAGACACCGACCACGGCACCCGTCTGCGGATCCAGCATGCGCTGCGAATAGATCAGCGCCTGTTTCTTGGACGGCCGCAAGTCGGTGGCACGGAACGTCTGCACGTAGCCGGTGGCGCCCAGCGTCTGCGCAAGCAGGGGATCGACGCTGCCTTCTACCGGGCTTTCCTCGTCGATCTGCACCAGCACGTTGCCTTTGGTGTCGAGCAGCATGATCTCGTCATACACCGTGTACTTGTTGCGGTACGCGCGCAGGCGGTAGCGGATGGCCTCGACATTGTCGGTGGCGCCGGCAACGAATTCGCACAGTTCGCGGTCGGTGGCCAGAAAGCCGACGTCGGCGGTGCGCTCGTACAGGTTGCGCACCACGATATCGATGACGTATTGCGCCTTGGCGCCGATTTTGGCGAGCACGGTGGCGACCTTTTCGCGCACCAGGCTGGTCACCAGTTCTTCCTCGAGCCGGTTGAAGCCGGCCCGGGTCGCAGCCATCGTAGGCAGGATGGTCCGTGCCTCGGTCGGGCAATTCATCTTGGCAGACGACTCGATCATGCGCCACATCAGGTTCAGTTCGCGCAGGGACTGTTCGCAACGGATCACGTCGCGCATGTACGGCAGAAAATTATCGATCTGTAGCGATGCTGGGGTTTTCATGACGAGACTCCTTGATGCGGACGATTTTTGTTGTGCATGCCGATCAGTTCCTGCAGCGGCAGCGGCCGGCTCAGCAGATAACCCTGCATGAAGCTGCAGCCGAACTGGGCCAGGTACAGCAACTGGGCATCGGTTTCGACGCCTTCGGCCACGACGTCGAGCTTCATGTGGCGGCCGAGGTCGATAATGGAACGGATGATTGCGCCGTCGCCGCGGTCATGCGGCAGGCCGGCAACGAACGAACGGTCGATCTTGATTGAGGTGATCGGCAGTTTCTTGAGGCGCGACAGCGAGGAATGGCCGATGCCGAAGTCGTCCAGGCTGATGTTAAAGCCCAGTTGACGCAACATCTGCATCACCGGCACCACTTTTTCCGGTTGCTTCATGACCATGCCTTCGGTCAGCTCCAGGCAGACATGCTGGGCAGCGATGCCGCAGGAAGCAACCACTTCGGTCAGCTCGTAGGGCAAGCCGCTGTTGGTGAATTCCGGCGCCGCCATGTTGACGTTGACCCGCAAATCGGTCATGCCCGCGCTGTGCAGCACAGCCAGGTCGCGGCAAGCCTGCCGCACGACCCAGCGGCCGATCTGCACGATCAGCCGGCTTTTTTCCGCGATCGGAATGAACATGTCGGGAGGCAGCAGCTCGCCGCCGGGCTTGCGCCAGCGCAGCAAGGCCTCGACTGCCACCATGCGGCTGCCGTAGTGGTCGAACACCGGCTGGTATTCGAGGTGAAATTCGTTTTCCGCCAGTGCCCGGTGCAGCTGGGCTTCGATGGTCAGCTGGCGCGCCAGGTTCGACTGTTGCTGCGCCAGGAGCAGGTTGCCGTTATCGGAGCAAAAGCAATAGGCATTGCGTCCGCTTTTCTTGCTGCGGTACATGGCTTCATCCGCACTGCGCAGCAGTTCCTGGGGATTCCAGCCGTTTTCGGCGAACATGCTGATGCCGATGCTGGTGGAGACCTTGAGTTCATGCCCTTCGAACTGGAACGGCGCGCGCGCGGCCAGCAAGATGCGTTCGGCCAGTGCCTGCAACGCCGCGGTGGCGTCGGCGCCGGCAAATGCCTGGGGCGCCAGGACGGCGAATTCGTCGCCGCCGAGCCGGCCGATCGTGGCATCTGCCGGCGCCAGCTTTTGCAGGCGCGCGGCAAACTGGCGCAGCACCAGGTTGCCGGCATCGTGTCCGAAGGCATCGTTGATCGGCTTGAAGCGATCCAGATCGATGTAGAGCAAGCCGAAAGGCGCGCCGCCCTGGCCGGCTTGCGCGCTCATGACTTCCAGCCTTTGATGGAAATGGTTGCGGTTGGCCAGGCCGGTCAGGTCGTCGGTCTGCGCCAGGCGGCGCATGATTTCCTGCTGCTCCATGCGTTGCACCGCCTGGGCGATCAAGCCGCCGATCACCGCCGACAGGTTTGGCAGTTGCGCATCGTGCTGGCGCGTCAGGGTACTGAAGAATTCCAGCACGCCCACGCTGTGGCGCCGGCCATCCGCGGCCACATACGACACGGGAAAGGCATAGCCGGATTCCAGCCCGCACTCGCGCGCCGAATCGCGCCGCAAAAAGCTGCTATCGCTTTTCATGTCCTCGATCCAGCACGCCTGGCCGGTGCTCCAGACATGGCCGACGAAACCCTCGCCAGGCGCCATGCGCACGTCGCGGCTCTCCCGGGTGAATGCCGCCAGCGCATATTCCGAGTGGTTCCAGTAATACTGGCAAGCCAGCTCGGGCTGTTCCATCGGCGCGTGCTGCATCTGCCAGTAGGCGCCCCACTCCCAGCCGAGATGCTCGCACACCAGCTGGATCACCCGCGGCACGGCATCTTCCAGCGAATCGGCGCCCACCAGCGATTGCGTCATCGAATAACTGAAGCGCTCGCGCATTTCGACGTGCCTCGCAGCAGTCACATCGACCAGCACGCCGGCATGCATGCCGGCCATGCCCCCGTCCTGCACCACCGACTTCATGCGCAGCCAGCGCAAGCCGCGGGTGCCCTGCAGCACGCGGAACTCATAATCGATGGTCACCCCGCGCAGCCGGGTTTGCATCAATGCCATGACCAGTTGCAGCATATCTTCCGGCACGACGTTGGTAAAACCTGCCTCCAGCGAGCGGTGCAAGCCCGGATCGACGTCGAGAAATTGCGCGGCGCCATGCGAGAGGATCAACTGGGCGTCGCGGGTATCGAGCCACCAGCGGCCAAAGCCCGCGGCGCTTTCCATCGTTTCCGGGAAGGCAACATGCGCCAGGAGTTCCGGCATGGCGGCAAACGGCCCGGCCTCATTATCCGTTGCCTGTACCTCGGAAGAGATCGATTGGTCATTCATGCTATTGCCTGCGTATTAGTGTTGTTTTATATCCATAAAGCAACATTCAGGCCATGACAAAACCTTGCGGTTTTAAGGGGAATTACCTGCTATGCAGGGTATTGGGAACATATTCGTAGAAAACAGGACGCTGCGGCACGCTTGTGGTGCGCCCTAAAATGGTGCTGATGAGCAAGACTAAGTCAGCGTGTGAACTGATATGCGCGGGCAATCTTGGCAAACTCCACCAGTAACGCGTCTGTGCCGCTATGGAAAGTCATGAACGAATTGCCGGCGCGTACCACGACACGTGGTGGAAAGAGCCAACCTGCATAGGGGATGCGAAGAATTTTGACGCTCAGGACGTCTGACCAGGCCACTTGCCGGGTATGCAATCCTGTCTGCCGTATCCCTACGTCATCAATGGTGGTGCGGGCATGCATGAACCAGTAATAGCTAATCCCGAGCATGAGGGCGGCACCCAGCAGCAGTAACTGAATCGTCCAGGGAAGTTGCAGCAATGGAAAGCGCATGGCGATCACGATGCCATACCCTGCCAAACCGAGAGACGTCGCCGTAGCCACTGCCTTGAACCTGAGACTGTAGGATGGCCCGGTTACTGCTTTTTCAGGTTCATACCTGCGTAAAGTCATGCGTTTAATATTAATCAATATACAAGTTTAAGTTGACGGCAAGATACGTGCTCAAGCTCGCCCTGCGCGTCGAATTGCCATTATGCAGGCAATTCGACGCGTCCCGGCGGAGGTACGTGCTTTTTGTCGGGACCGGCCGATAAATGTGCTCCGGGATGGCGGTTTTAAGAGTGGACAAGGCCTAATCAGGCGTTTAGACTTCCCGCAATTATAAAAAAGCGAACGGCCTGAACCGGGCCTGTTTGCAAACGAGACCGGGCTTGAAAGTTACTCAAACTCACTTTCGACATGAGCCTTATTAAGGAGAGATGCATGACCGACGCGCGTAACTACGATGCGTTGCCGATGAACTGGGTCGGTGATTATTCTGGCAAAAAGGCGCTGTTGACGCCGAACCTCGAAGCCATATTCGACCCGCATACTGGTTCCCACTACACGTACCGGCAAGTCGATGAGCGCGCCAACCGCGTCGCCACCTGGCTGGTAGACCATCTCGGCATCGCCAAGGGCGACCGCATCGCCCTCATTTCGCGCAACCGCATGGAATGCATCGACTTGTTTTTTGCCTGCGGCAAAATCGGCGCCATCCTTTGCCCGCTCTCCTATCGCCTGCAAAAGCCGGAACTGCGCGACCTGATGGCGCGCGAAATGCCCAAGGCGATCTTTGTCGAAGACATGTTTGCCGCCCTGGCCGATGACAGCGTCCTGCCGGCGCCGCAGCCGACCGTCATCTGCTTCGGTGACGACCTCCCGGCCTACGACACGATCCTGGCCACCGAAGCGCGCGACGTCAAGGTGCCGGTGGCGATGAACGACCCCTTCCTCTATATCCACACCGGCGGCACCACCGCCGTGCCCAAGGTCTGCATCGTGCCGCACCGGCAAATGATGTGGAATGCCTTCGAAGCCTTGCTGATGTCGGCAGGCTCGGCGCATGGCAAGGAACTGGTGCTGTTCCCGCTGTTCCATGTCGGCGGCTGGAACGTCTTCTTTTGCCTGTTCATGCGTAATAGCGTGGCCATCCCGCTGCGGCAATTCGATGCCGGCCAGATTCTCGACATGATCGACCAGAAGGTCATCAATCGCCTGGGCGTGGTGGAAGCCATGCTGCAGATGCTCAAGGCCCATCCCAAGTTCGAACAGACCGATTTCTCCGGGCTTGAATTGATCACCACGGCGGCGGCTCCCTGCTCCAGCGAAAGCCTGCAGCCTTTCTGGGACCGCGGCATCCCCACCAACCAGGCTTACGGCCTGACCGAGGCCGGCCCGTCAAATTTCGCCTTCCTAGCGCGCGAACCCGGACTCGACCATATCAAGGCCAATTCGCGCAAGGTCGGTACGCCCTTCTACTGCTGCGATTACAAGATCGTCGCCGAGGATGACCGCAACCAGCTGCAACCCGCGGGCAAGATCGGCGTGCTGTGCCTGCGCAGCTACCACAATTTCGACGGTTACCTGAACGACCCGGAGCGCACCGCCAAGGTGCTCGATGCCGATGGCTGGATCTATACCGGCGACCTCGCGGTCTGCGATGAAGAGGGCCTGGTATCGATCGTTGGCCGCGCCGACAATATGTTCATCACCGGCGGCGAAAACGTCTCCCCCGAGGAAATCGAAAACGCCCTGCGCAGCCATCCTGCCGTGGCGGCGGCCATTTGCGCCGGCATCCCCGACAAGAAATGGGGCGAAATCCCGGTCTCCATGGTGGTGCTCAATCCGGGCCAGCAAGCGACCGAAGCGGATCTGCGGACACACTGCAAGGGATTGCTGGCCGCTTACAAGGTGCCCAAAACAGTCGCCATCGAAGACGCAATCCCCTTGACCCCTGTCGGCAAGCTGGACCGCAAGGCGCTCAAAACCTACTTTAAAGCCAAAGAAGCCGCGTTCGGCTGAATGTCGCAGCGATGCGCCGGTGTGTGCAGATTTGTCACACCGGCGGCATTTTCAGCCACTTATTTACCTTTTCTAACCTTTTCCTCATTCCCCTCGGAAAACAAAACAGTACAATTAAAATTCGAGGAAGAATTGGCATAAAAATAACAAGCCATTGCCAATGAGCGGCCGTACAAAATAACGCGAACGAAGAGACGAAGGCAAATGAATCTGGCAAATGTAAGTATCCGAGTCCGGCTGCGTGTCGGACTGGGCGTTCTGTTGTCATTCCTGGCCGGCATGACTGTGCTGGCCCTTTCCACTGCAGGACCTGAGGCAAGCCGGGCGATGATTGGCGGCACCGGACTCGCCCTGATGGCAGCTGGCATGCTATGCGGCTGGTGGCTCAGCCGCAGCATCGTTGTGCCCTTGCAGGAAGCCATTGTCCTGGCCCAGCGCATGGCGGCCGGCGACATCAGCGAACCCTTCACCGCGCGCGGCCATGGCGAATTGCTGGAGCTGCAGCAATCGCTGCAGGAAATGAGCGAACGCATGTTCCAGATCGTTTCCAAGGTACGTTCCGGCACCACCGCCGTGGCGACCTCGGCCGGCTTCATCAATGGCGACAATACCGCGCTTTCCTCGCGCACCGAATCGCAGGCCAGCTCGCTCGAAGAAACCGCTTCGTCGATGGAAGAACTGACGTCGACCGTGCGCCAGAACGCCGACAACGCGCGCCAGGCCAACCAGCTGGTGGCCTCCGCCGCCAGCTCTGCCGTCAAGGGCGGCCATGTGGTCGATGACGTGGTCACCACCATGGGCTCGATCAAGGAAAGCTCGCGCAAGATCGTCGACATCATTTCCGTCATCGACGGCATTGCCTTCCAGACCAATATCCTGGCGCTGAATGCCGCGGTCGAAGCGGCACGCGCCGGCGAACAGGGCCGCGGCTTTGCCGTGGTGGCCGCGGAAGTGCGCACGCTGGCGCAGCGCTCGGCGTCCGCCGCCAAGGAAATCAAGACGCTCATCGGCGACTCGGTCGGCAAGGTCGATGCCGGCGGCAAGCTGGTCGACGAAGCCGGACGGGCCATGAAGGAAATCGTCTCCAGCGTCAAGCGCGTCGAAGACATCATGAGCGAGATCGCCGCCGCCAGCGCCGAGCAGAGCAGCGGCATCGAGGAAGTCAACAAGGCGGTGATGCAGATCGATGGCATGACCCAGCAAAATGCCAACCTGGTCGAACAGGCCGCCAAGACCGTGGTCAGCCTGCAGGAACAAGCCGTGCAATTGACCCAGGCCGTGTCGGTATTTAACCTTGGCGAGCGCGAATTCGGCAACGCCGAGGAAGCGCAGGCGCTGGTCGAGCGCGGCTGCGAAATCCTGCGCAACTATGGCAAGCAGGCTTTCTTCGATGAAGTCTGCAACCCGACCGGCCAGCTGATCGACCGCGACCTGTACCTGTCGGCGTGCGACGAAAACGACAAGATCATCGTGCATGGTACCCTGCCACGCCTGGTCGGCCTCGACGGCAAGGTGGTCAAGGACCCGGACGGCAAGTTTTTCATTGTCGAGATGCTGCGCGTCGCTCGCTCCCAGGGCAATGGCTGGGTCGATTACAAGTTCGTGCACCCGGTGACCAAGGAAGTCATGGCCAAGACCGCCTACGTCGGCGCGGTCGGCAACATCGTCATGTCCTGCGGCTTCTACAAGCGCTGATCGAGGAATTGTTGGAGGCGGCAGTTGAACTCCGCCGCCTTCTCATGAAACAGCACATGCCCGGCCTGTTCAAATAGCGCCAGTTCGGCGTGCGCGCCAATGCCCTGGGCCAGCGTGTGCGCATTCTTCACGGGCCAGACCACGTCATCCTCGCCGTGCATGACCAGCACCGGCACTTCAATCCGCGCCAGCCACTTGTAGTACGGCCGGGTATCCTGCACTGCCTGCAACTGCGCCTTGGCCGCATGCTCGGGTTGGGCGCCAATCTTGGCATACAGCCGGGCCGCATCGTCAAACACTTCCGGATGCGCCGCCAGGTATTGCGGATGAAAATACAGGCCAAACAGGGTTTGCAGACGCTGTTGCGGCGTAGCGCCGGGAAACGCCAGCTTCTGCAGCACCGACATCGAGGGAAAGGTAATGCGCGGGTCGCCGCCCGAGACGCCGGTGGAGACCAGCACCAGTTGCGCCACGCGTTCGGGATAATGGTGAATGAAGCATTGCACCAGCACGCCGCCCATCGAGGCCCCGACCAGGCGCACCGGTTCGGCGATGTCCAGCGCATCGAGCAGGCCCGCCAGGTCGGCCGCCATGGTATCCATGGTGTAGGGGCCGGGAGGCTTGCTGCTGCGGCCAGCGCCGCGGTTATCCAGCACGATCACGCGGTAAGCTTGCCGGAAGTGGGCGATCTGGGCGCGCCATGACTCGACCGTGCCGCCCAGGCCGGGCACCAGCACCAGCGGCGCGCCGGCGCCGAATTCCTCGTAGTAGAGGTCGATTCCATTGATTTGCAGAGTGGGCATGTGGGGCTCCGTGTGCGCTACACAATGATTAATGCGCGCGTTGCTGTACCAGGACCCAGGGCTTGACAACCACGGTCCACAGGGCAGCATCGGCTTCCAGCCAGCTCTGGGCCTGCGCATCGGAGACCTGGCCGATCTGGCCGGCAGCCATCCATTGCTGCACTGCCGCCGTGTTGTCCTGGGCAATCTGCACGGCGACCTCGACCAGGTCGAGCGCATCATCGACAACGATCACGTTGCCTGCAGCAAAAAAACGCTGCATTGCCGTCCAGGCAAAACGCGCAGTTTCACCGTTCAATGTGGCGCGCAGCGCATCCTCTTGCGAAATCGGGTCAGTCATGTTCAACGAAAATGGTAGTGAAGTTGCCGGTATTCTAAACGCTCGCGGCGTCGACGGTATAACCGGCGGCCGCTAGCGATTGAACAGCAGGATCAGCGAAAGGCCGGCCGCCACCACGGAGATGCCCATCGACAGCACGCAGATGCGCACCAGGCGCTGCGACTTGGCTTCCGCTGCCAGCGCCGCTTCCTCGATGGCGGTGACAGTGGTTTGCAGCTGTTCGGCCAGCTCGCGGATGTGCGCATCGTTTTGCGCTGCCACCGCCTGCAGTTCGGCGATCTGCTGCTGCACCGGCGCATTGGACGCCACGCCCACGTCGCCGCCTTTGGCGCGGGTAAAGATCGGCTTGGTTGCCGAAACGATGTCGCCGACATGCGGCAAAATCGCTTTCAGGGCGGGGATGATCCAGGGGGACATGCTGGGCTCCTTGCGCGGATGGGAACAAGGGCCAGTGTACCAAGTTTGCCGCAAACCACATTGCGGCAAACGATACCGCTACCCGGGCGCCTGCACGGTACGCCGGCAGGCTGTATTATTTTCATGGGCCGAAGTAATGTAAACGGCGCATTCAATGGTTTAATACGGCGTTGCTATTACTTCATAAAGGATCGGCATGGCCAGCAAAAAAAACGCGTCTGAAGACGATGATTCGATCTGGGTTGTCTACGAAGCACCGCCCGATTTTCCCGACCAGTATGTTGCCCGCCGTCTGCACATGAACCGCACGACTGGCGATTATGTCGTTGGCAATACGCTGATCGATGTGCGCAGCAAGCTGCCCAAGGGATTATTCCGGATCGAGCGCAGCGAGCGCGACGATCCGATGATTCGGGAATCGTGGATCTAGCATTCCCGTCTGGCGACAGACAGGGCGAGCGCTCAGGTGCCCGGCGGCAGGCCGTCGAAGAACTCGACCAGGCCTGTTTCCAGGGAATACTCGGCGCCCACCACCCGCAAGCCTTCTTTCTGGATCAACTGCTCGATGACTTCCGAGCCGTGCCGCAGCTGGTTGGCCGAGGCGCGGATGTTGGCGCGCACGGCCTGGTGCACCAGGGCGTCGTGATCGTGCCGCAACTCCGTCGCCAGCAAGCCTTCCACTGAAGGCCGCACGCGGTCGACAATGGAATGCAGGTTGCGCGACTGGTTTTCGCTTGGCCTTTGCAATTCCTCCAGGGTAGCGGTGATGGCGCCACAGCTCGAATGGCCGAGCACGACGACCAGGCGCGTATGAAAACGCTCGGCAGCAAATTCGACGCTGCCGACCTGCGATGGCGCGACAATATTACCCGCCACGCGGATGACGAACAGGTCGCCCAGGCCCTGGTCAAAAACGATTTCGGCGGGCACCCGTGAATCGGAACAGCCAAGGATGATGGCAAAGGGCTCCTGCCCTTCCGTCAGTGCGGTGCGGCGCGCATGGCTAGTGAGCGCATCGCTGTTTTTCGCATCCGAAACGAAGCGTAGATTACCTTCGCGTAGACGCTGCAATGCTTCTAGTGCTGAAATCATGTTGGTTCCCTCCTTCGCCTTAACCGTCAATTTCGCAGCGCGCATCCACGGCGGTGCCGCGCGCGGTCATGCCGAGCTTTTCCAGCAGGGCGCGGTCGGCGTCGATTTCCGGGTTGCCCGTGGTGAGCAGCTTTTCGCCATAGAAGATCGAATTGGCGCCCGCCACGAAGCACAAGGCCTGCACCGTCTCGCCCATCTGTCGGCGCCCTGCCGACAGGCGCACCCGCGCTTTGGGCATGGTGATCCTGGCCACCGCCACCGTGCGCACGAATTCCAGCGGGTCGATCGGCTCGGTGCCGTACAAGGGCGTGCCTTCCACCTGCACCAGGTTATTCACCGGCACGGACTCCGGGTACGGGTCCATGTTGGCCAGCTGCGCAATCAGGCCGGCGCGCTGCAGGCGCGATTCGCCCATGCCGACGATGCCGCCGCTGCACACCTTGATGCCGGCGCCGCGCACCCGCCCCAGGGTATCCAGGCGGTCCTGGTATTCACGGGTGGAAATGACGTCGCCATAGAATTCCGGCGCCGTGTCGAGGTTGTGGTTGTAATAATCCAGGCCGGCGGCGCGCAGGCGCTCGGCTTGGCCCTGCCCCAGCATGCCCAGCGTGACGCAGGTTTCGAGCCCCAGGGCTTTGACTTCGCGCACCATTTCCTCGACCTTCACCAGGTCGCGGTCTTTCGGCTCGCGCCAGGCCGCGCCCATGCAGAAGCGGTTGGCGCCATGGGCCTTGGCTTCGCGCGCTGCCTTGAGCACGGTGTCCAGCGGCAGGATCTTTTCAGCCACCACGCCGGTATCGTAGCGCGCTGCCTGCGGACAATAGCCGCAATCTTCGGAGCAGCCGCCGGTCTTGATCGACATGAGCGTGGCCAGCTCGACTTCGGCCGGGTTGAAGTATTCGCGGTGCGCCTGCTGGGCGCGGTAGAGCAATTCCGTGAAGGGCAGCTCGAACAGGGCGACGATGGCGTCCACCGGCCACTTGTCGGCCACGACGGGCGCAACGGGTGCAGGGGCAGTCTGGAATACGAGGGGTTGCGATGACATAAAAATCCTTTTCAAACAATTTCGTGCAAATTCATTGGCTCGGGTTGCGCCGGACCGCGGCCACCGGCCAGCCTGGCAGGCTGGAAAAATCCAGGTGCGACGCGGCAGCTGCCGGCAATGCCGCAGGCAGGCGCGGCACGCAACCCAGCAGGGGCGCCTGCAGGCGTGCGCTCAGAGTTTCAACATTGGCAATGCCATGCTGCATGCCGAGATCGACCACGTTGCCGACCCAACCGACCAGCTTCAGGCCGCGGGCGGCAATCGCCTCGGCGCTCAGCAGCGCATGGTTGATGCATCCCAGGCGCAAACCCACCACCATGACGACCGGCAGGGCAAGCTGTTGCGCCAGGTCGGCGGTGTCGAAAGTGGCGTTCAGCGGCACGCGAAAGCCGCCCACCCCTTCCACCACCACCGCGTCAGCCATCGCGGCCACGCGATCATAGCAGGCCTGGATGTGCTGCGGGTTGATTTCAATGCCTTCCAGGGCAGCGGCAATATGCGGCGAAGCCGGTTCGCGCAGCAGGTAGGGCGTTGTCAGTTCCGCAGGAAGCGCCACCGAGGCCGCCGCCGCCAGGGCATCGGCGTCGCCATTGTGCAGGACGCCGTCGCGCAGCACCGCGCCGGCCGCCACCGGCTTCATGCCGGCGGCGCGGATGCCGCTTTCCGCCAGCACGTGCAGCATGGCCGCCGACACCAGCGTCTTGCCGATATCGGTATCGGTGCCAGTGATGAAATATGCGCAAGTTGCCGTCATTGTCAGGCTCCAGTCTGTTGGTTAGTTTGCTGCTTCCAATGCATTCAGGGCGCGCACCAGTTGCGCCACCTGTTCGGCCGTATGCGACGCCGACAGCGTCACGCGCAGGCGCGCCGTGCCCGCCGGCACAGTCGGCGGGCGGATCGCCGGCACCCACAAGCCTTGTGCGTACAGGGCCGCGGCTGCATCCAGCGCTTCCTGGTTGGCGCCGATCACGATTGGCTGGATCGCCGTGATCGATGGCAGGCGGCGCCAGCGCGCCAGCTGCAGATCGGCGTCCAGCTGGCCGACCAGCATGCGCAACTGCGTTCTGCGGGCATCCCCTTCGCGGCCTGCAATGATGTCCAGGCTTGCCAGCAAGGCATGCGCCAGTGCCGGCGCGGCGGCGGTGGTGTAGATGTAGGGCCGCGCGCGCTGCACCAGCCATTCGATCACGGTCTCATGCGCGGCGACGAAGGCGCCGCCGACGCCGGCAGCCTTGCCGAGCGTGCCCATGTAGACCAGGTTGGGCGAGCTCAGGCCGAAATGCTCGAGTGCGCCGCGGCCGTGTTCGCCCAGCACGCCGAAACCGTGGGCATCGTCCACCACCAGCCAGGCGTCATGGCGCTCGCACAGGGCCAGCAGTTGCGGCAGCGGCGCAATATTGCCATCCATGCTGAAGACGCTGTCGGTCACCACCAGCTTGGCGGTAGCCGTGCTGGCGGCCAGCAGCTTTTCCAGCGCGGCGAGATCGCCATGCGGATAGACCTCGACCTGCGCGCGCGCCAGGCGGCAGCCGTCAATGAGCGACGCGTGGTTCAGGCTTTCGGAAAAAATCACGGCATCGGCGCCGCCCAGCGCGGAAAGCAGCGCCAGGTTGGCCATGTAGCCGGTGCAGAAATACAGGGCGCGCGGCTGCTGCAGATGCGGCGCCATGAATTGCGCCAGCTTGTCTTCCAGCTCGGCATGGGCGCGGCTGTGGCCACTGACCAGGTGCGAGGCACCGCTGCCGGCGCCATACAGGCCCGCCCCCTCGCGCAAGGCTTCGACCACTTGCGGGTGGGCCGCAAGTCCCAGGTAATCGTTGCTGCAGAACGCCAGCATGTCGCGGCCATCGACGGTGACGCGCGGCGCGCACGGCGAGTCGGCAGTACGGCGGCGGCGCTGCAGGCTTTGCGCCTGCAACTGGTCCAGTTGCCGCTGCAGATCGTCGAGGAGTTTCATCCCTTCAATACCTTTTCAAAGACGGTGTGCATGCGGCCGGCCAGCAAGGCAATTTCCTCGTGATCGAGGATATACGGCGGCATCAGGTAGACGGTGGTGCCGATCGGCCGCAGCAGCAATTCATGCTCCAGCGCCGTCGTGAAAAAGCGCCGCGAAAAAGTCTGCGCCTGCTGCGGATCATCGATGACTGCATCGAAGGCCCAGATCATGCCGCGCTGGCGGAAGTGCCGCACCCGCTCATGCTGCGCCAGCGGCGCCAGCGCATCGGTGATGCGCGCAGCCTTGTCGCGGTTGCTGTTGATAACGTCGTCTTCCTCGAAAATCGCCAAGGTCGCCAGCGCTGCACGGCAAGCCAGCGGGTTGCCGGTAAACGAATGCGAATGCAGAAAGCCGCGCGCAACATCGCGGTCGTAAAAGGCCTGGTAGACGGCATCGGTGGTCATCACCAGCGACAGCGGCAGGTAACCGCCGCTGATGCCCTTGGACAAACAGACGAAGTCGGGCCAGATGCCGGCCTGTTCGCAGGCAAAGAAGGTGCCAGTGCGGCCATTGCCGACCGCAATCTCGTCGGCGATCATGTGCACGCCGTAGCGGTCGCACAGCGCGCGCACCTGCTTGAGGTACACCGGGTCGTGCATGGCCATGCCGGTTGCGCACTGCACCAGCGGCTCGACGATCACCGCGGCGATATGCCCGGCGCGTTCGGCCAGCAGTTTTTCCAGCTCGGCGGCGGCGCGCAGCGCCACGTCGGCTGCCGACTCGCCCTCGCGCGCGCCGCGCGCATCGGGGCTGGCGATGACGTGCACCTGCTGCAGCAGGCTGCCGTAAGCTTCGCGAAACAGCGGCACGTCGGTGACGGCCAGTGCGCCAAGCGTCTCGCCGTGGTAGCTGTTCTTGAGGCAGACGAATTCGCGCTTGTCGGGCAAGCCGCCGTTGCGCCAGGCGTGCACGCTCATCTTCAAGGCGATCTCGACGGCGGAAGCGCCGTCGGAAGCGTAGAAGCAATGCCCGAGGGCGTGGCCGGTAAGTGCGCCCAGTTTCTCTGAAAGTGCGATCACCGGCTCGTGCGTGAAACCGGCCAGCATCGCGTGTTCAAGGCGGTCGAGCTGGTCTTTCAGCGCGGCATTGATGCGCGGGTTGGCATGGCCAAAGAGATTCACCCACCAGGAACTGATGGCGTCCAGGTAGCGCCTGCCGTCGGCGTCATACAGCCAGGCGCCGCGCCCGTGGGAAACCGGCACCAGCGGCACGCTTTCGTGGTGCTGCATTTGCGTGCAGGGGTGCCAGACGCTTTTCAGGCTGCGGGCGATCCAGTCGCTTTGTCCATTTTGTCGGCTGTGTTCCAAATACGTTCTCCAAAAACTTTCTTGTTGTTGGCCTGCAGCAGGGCTGCGACGATCGCATCGGTGCGCTCGTGCAGCGCATCGGCAGCCACGGCCTCGTGCACCAGGCCGATCTGTTTGGCTTCAAAGGCGGACAATCGTTCCGCCGTCAGCAGGTAGCGGCGCGCTGCGCGCGCACCCGCGGCTTGCTCCAGCCAGGGAATATATGCCGTCAGCGCTGCATCGGCTTGCGCCTCGGGCAGGCAGAAACCCGCATGGCCCGCTGCCAGGGCAATATCGCAGGCAGCGACAAGACCTGCACCAGCGCCTTGGCAATCGCCCTGAACCCTGGCCACCACCGGCGCGGGCAAGGCCTGCATCGTTTGCAGCAAGCCTGCCAAATCCGCATCGGCGCGGCGCCAGGCGGGCGGACTGGCTGCCAGTTCGCCACGCCAGTCCAGCGCGCTGCCCACGCAAAATTGCGGACCACGCGCGGCCAGCACGACTGCGCGCAGCTGCGCCAGGTTCGCAAGGCCGGCAAACGCTGCAGCCAATTCTTCCAGCATGACGGCATCGAGCGCATTGCCGTGCCCCGGACGGTTCAGCCAGATTGTGGCGAGCATGCCGCCGCCATGATCAATTTCCAGTGTGCGGTAGTTCATGTGACCTTCATGTCCTGCCCGCCGGGAAGCTGCCATCGAGGTAATACCAGCGCCCTTCCTCGCGCACGAAGCGGCTGACTTCGTGCATGCGCTGGGCGCGCCCGCCGACCTTGTAGCGGGCAACGAATTCTACCGTGCCCTCGTCGCCGGCTGCCGCATGCCGGCGCACTTCCAGCCCCAGCCAGGTCATGCCGGGCTCGGTAGAGACCAGCGGCCCGGCCGGCAAGGTACGCGGATACCAGGTGGCGCGCACATAGGCTTCATTGCCCAGGGTATAGGCGGTATAGCGCGAGCGCATCAATTCTTCCGGAGTGTGCGGGAGCTGCTGCTGTCCGATGAAGCGGCCGCAGCACGCCGCGTACGCGTGACCGCCGCAGGGACATGCCTGTGCGGCGGCGGACTGCGGCCTGTTTTTGCCCATGTTCGTGCGTCAGAATGAAGTCCGGCGAGCGCGCTGCGTACAATGTCCGGCAACACGCTCGCCGATCGGGCTGCCTTGGCAGCCCGTGGATTACACCAGTTCGATGGCCATGGCGGTGCCTTCGCCGCCGCCGATGCAAAGCGAGGCCACGCCGCGCTTGCCGCCGGTGCGCTGCAGGGCGCCGATCAGGGTGACGATGATGCGCGCGCCGGACGCGCCGATCGGGTGGCCCAGAGCGCAGGCGCCGCCGTGGACGTTGACCTTTTCGTGCGGAATGTTGTGTTCATTCATGGCTGCCATCGGCACGGCGGCGAATGCTTCATTGATTTCGAACAGGTCGACGTCGGCGGTGGTCCAGCCCACTTTCTTGTACAGGTTGGCAATGGCGCCCACCGGTGCGGTGGTGAACCATTCCGGCTCTTGCGAGTGGCGAGCATGGCCGAGGATCTTCGCAATCGGCTTGCAGCCGAGTTTCTTCGCGGTCGATTCGCGCATCAGCACCAGGGCGGCGGCGCCATCGTTGATCGACGACGACGACGCGGCGGTGATGGTGCCGTCTTTCTTGAACGCCGGCTTCAGGCTGGAAATCTTGTCGAGCTTGGCTTTGAGCGGGCCTTCATCCTTGTCGATGACGACATCGCCGCCGCGGCCCTTGACCGTGACCGGGGCGATTTCGCCGGCGAACCAGCCATTGGCGGTGGCTGCCTGGGCACGCTTGACCGATTCAATGGCGAAGGCATCCTGGTCGGCACGGGTGAAGCCGTACTTGGCGGCGCAATCCTCGCCGAAGGTGCCCATGGAACGGCCGGCACCGCTGGCGTCGCGCGCATAGGCGTCTTCGAGGCCGTCATACATCATGTGGTCAAACATCATGCCGTGGCCGATGCGGTAGCCGCCGCGCGCCTTCGGGATCAGGTAAGGGGCATTGGTCATGGATTCCATGCCGCCGGTCACCACCACATCATTGGTGCCGGCAATGATGGAGTCGTAACCATACATCGTGGCCTGCATGGCCGCGCCACACATCTTGGAGAGGGTGACAGCGCCGGTCGAGGTCGGCAGGCCGGCCTTGATCATGGCCTGGCGCGCTGGCGCCTGGCCCTGTCCTGCCATCAGGCAATTACCGAAAATGACATCCTGCACCTGCTCGGGTGCCAGGCCGGCGCGCTCGACGGCGGCACGGATGGCAACGGCGCCCAGGTCATTGGCCGACAGCGAAGAAAAATCGCCCTGGAATGCACCCATGGGGGTACGGGCAGCGCCAACAATAACGATCGGATCTTGCATGGTGGTCTCTCCAAGTTGTAATGCAATAAAAAATTTTTACGCTGCGCGCGGGGATGGGTCAGCCATAACCCCCTGGAAACAAAAGCGCATTTCCTGCGGATACGGAAATACATCCTCGATATAGCCCTGCATTATCCGCTGTTTTCGGTTTTCCCAGAATTCCGGCGTCAGTAAATCGGCATGGTGCTTGAGAAAATATTTACGCACGTTAGGGTTGCCAAGAAGGAAAGTTTCAAACTGTTCCGGGAACACGTCATGCTTGCCGACCGGGTACCAGGGCTCGGCCGCCATTTCATCCTCTTCATTGCGCGGTGCCGGAATGGCGCGGAAATTACAATCGGTAATGTATTCGATTTCATCGTAATCGTAGAACACCACGCGACCATGCTTGGTCACGCCAAAATTCTTGTACAGCATGTCGCCCGGGAAGATATTGGCGCCGACCAGGTCCTTGATGGCATTGCCGTATTCCTTGATGCCATGTTCCAGCGCTTCCTCGTCGCCGCGCTGCTCGGCCTTGGTCAGCCAGATATTCAGCGGCACCATGCGGCGTTCGATATACAGATGGCGGATGACGATCTGGTCGTCTTCTTCCTCGACCAGCGACGGCGCCACCTGCTTCAGCTCGGCCAGCAAGTCTTCTGAAAAGCGGCTGCGCGGAAACGCCACGTGGGAAAACTCCAGCGTATCGGCCATGCGGCCGACGCGGTCATGGTTTTTCACCAGCAGGTATTTTTCCGCGACCAGCGCCGGCGTGGTTTCCTTGGGCGGCGGGAAGGAATCTTTGATCAGCTTGAATACGTAGGGGAACGACGGCAGTTCGAACACCACCATCACCAGGCCGCGGATGCCGGGCGAGGCCTGGAAGCGGTCGGAGGAATGATGCAGGTGATGCAGGAAGTCGCGATAGAACAAGCCCTTGCCGAGCTTTTGCAAGCCGAGGATGGTGTAGATCTCGCTCCTGGGCTTGTACGGCATCATGCTGCGCAAGAAATGCACATAGGCTGACGGCACTTCCATGTCGACCATGAAGTAGGCACGGGTAAAGGAAAACAGCACCGTGATCAGGGCCGGGTCGAAAATGACGGTATCGAGCAGCAGCTTGCCCTTGCGGTTTTGCAGGATCGGGATGACGAAGGGGTAGATGCGGTTGCCGTTGATGCCCTTGCCGACAATGTAGGCCCCCTTGTTCCGGTAAAACAGGCTGGCCAGCACCTGGATCTGGTAGTTGGCTTCCCGCTCGACATGGCCGAACGCTTGCTCCATGCGACCTTCGACGTAAGCGATGTCGCGGTCGAGGTCGACGAATTCCGACTTCAGCTGGAAATTGGTGATGACGCGCTTCCAGGCATGGTGCATGCCTTCGCGCGCCGGGTAATACACGCGGTAGGTCGGCAAGCCTTCGACCGGCTCGATATACTCCGTGGACACCGCCGGCCGCACGAAAATGAAATCGTTGTGGAAATAGGTGCGGTGCAGGATGCTGCAGCAAACCGAATTGAAAAAGATTTCTGCCAGTTCCGGCTGCTTGTGGTTGATCAAAAGACCAATGTAGTGCAGCTTGACCTCGCGCCAGACTTCGTCGGACAGGTCTTCCTCGGCATATTCATCCTCGAGGATTTGCACGCATTCCTGCACCCGCTTGTCGTAATAGGCAATGCGTTCGCGCGCGGTGCGCTGGGCATTGAGCCAGTCGCTGCTTTCGAAAAAGCCTTTGGCTTGCTGGCTGACCTGGCGAAACAGCCGGTAATGCTTGTCGAAACCGTCAAGGATGGTGCGGGCGATATCGAAAGCGATCTGCGACGACAGCAGTTTGGGGAAATCGGGTTGCATCTGACTCTTTACACGAGGGCCGGGGCCACTAGTTTAACCAATTCTGCCTGGCACGAGCATGTTTGCCGCAACCAGCCGCGTGGGCCCGCAGACGGCAAGCGGGCCGGGCCGGCACTGCAGCGTCTGGCGATTGCGCTTAAAATTCAGGAGAAGCCACCCATTGTAGGCGCGCGCGAAGCAAAAGAAAATGCGCCACCATTGCGTTTATTGCAACAACCCTCTTTCCAGACGCCGCACGGCCTCTCTTCTCTTCATGACGACACTTGAATCGCAACTCGATTATCCCTTTGGCGACACCCTGCCGGCGCCGGGCGCGCCTTTGCAAGTCGCTCCCGGCGTGTACTGGCTGCGCATGGGCCTGCCCTTTGCCCTGAACCATATCAACCTGTGGCTGCTGGAAGATGAAATCGACACTGACGGCAGCAGCGTCAAAGGCTGGACCATCATCGACTGCGGCATCGCCGACGATGCCACGCGCGCATCCTGGGAGGTGGTATTCGCTAACCACTTGCGCGGCTTGCCGGTCTTGCAGGTCATTGCCACCCATTGCCATCCTGACCATGTCGGCCTGGCCGACTGGCTGTGCCGGCGCTGGCAGGCGCCGCTGTTGATGAGCGCCGGCGAATACGCGTTTGCGCGCATGATGGCTGCCGCCATGCCCGGCATCGACGGGGCGTCGATGTTCCCGCATTTTCGCCAGCACGGCCTGGGCGACCACGGCATGGAGGCGCAACTGGAAGGGCGGCGCAGCTATTATCCCGCGCTGGTGCCTGCCGTGCCGCACGCCTTCAGGCGCCTGCAGGATGGCCAGGCGCTGACGATCGGCGGGCGCACATGGCGCGTGATTACCGGCTTCGGCCACTCGCCGGAACACGTTGCGCTCAGCTGCGCCGACGATGGCCTGCTGATTTCCGGCGACATGGTCTTGCCGCGCATTTCCACCAACGTCTCGGTATTTGCCATCGAACCGGAAAGCAACCCGGTCCAGCTCTACGTCGATTCGCTGGGCAAGTACGCCCATCTGGCCGCCGACACGCTGGTGCTGCCGTCGCATGGCAAGCCCTTCCGCGGCTTACACGCGCGCATCGGGCAACTGTGCGACCATCATGCGGCGCGCCTGGAAGAAGTGCTGGACGCCTGCAGCGAACCGCGTTCGGCCGCCGACATCGTGCCGATCATGTTCCGGCGTCCGCTGGATGCGCACCAGCTGAGCTTCGCCCTCGGCGAGGCGCTGGCGCATCTGCACCAGCTATGGCTTTCGCGCCGCGTGCGGCGCCTGCAGCATGCCGACGGCGTCTTCCGCTTTCAGCGCACTGAAGCGGCAACGGACAATTTGTAACTGATTGCCTGCTTCCGAACGACTTTTATTGACCGGCCTGTCGCACCACCCGACGACAGACAGATACTGACAAACTTGCGCAAACCCCTGCCGGCATTGAGTTTATTTCCACATGGCAACATGCGTAAGCCGTGCACGCTTACGGTGCGCGGGGTTTTCTGCGAGCGCAATGTAACTGAATTTCCGCCTGACATACCGCGCAAATTCCCTTACACTTGACGCGTGTTTCCAATTTTCTGCGCCGGCAGGAATGTTCTTCACAAGGACAAAGAAGCACCATCGCAAAGAAGCACCGTCTCACCTTCACATTGGAATAGTGCGCATTCATGAAAGCATCGATAGAACGGGAAGATTTCAGCGAGCGATTGCAACATGCCTTGCGCAATGCTGATTATTCTCCCGACAGCCCTACCCAACTGGCGCGGGAATTCAACATCCGCTTTGCGGGCCGCCCGATCACCGTGCATGCCGCCCGCAAGTGGCTGGTGGGCGAAGCGATCCCCACCCAGGAAAAACTGCGCACGCTGGCGCAATGGCTGGGCGTGCAGGCCGAATGGCTGCGCTTCGGCAGCGGCCAGCAGGAGCAGCGCATGGGCGGCGCCGGCGGCGATGCCACCGAGCGCTTCGACTCCGCCGACGTCAAGCTGATCGCCGATCTGCAGCGACTCGACGAACACCACCGCACCATCGCGCGCGAATTCATCCGCCTCTTGGTGCGCATGAATCGCGCCAAGGATTAAAAACCCCAGGTCGGGAATTCTCCGCCCGGGGCTTTCGGCCACATTGCTTGCGCACGCAACCTTGACGTCCGTGTTCCTCAGTCAGCGATAGACAACCGCATTACTTCCAGAGCGCGCATTTTGATTCGGCTTTGGTCATGTAGGCCTGTTCGCCGGGAATGGTCTGCACCAGCTTGTAGTAATCCCATGGCTTTTTCGATTCGGCAGGCGACTTCACCTCCATCAAGTACATGTCATGCACCATGCGGCCATCCGGGCGAACCACGCCGTTTTTGGTGAAGAAATCGTTGATTTTGGTTTTGCGCAAATGCGCCATGATGGTGTCCGCATCGGTCGTGCCGGTCGCCTTGACCGCATTCAGATACTGGATAGTCGCCGAGGCATCCGCAGCCTGAAACATCGACGGCATTTTTTTCATTTTCTCGAAATAACGGGCCGACCATTTGCGCGAATCATCGTTCAGGTCCCAGTACCAGCCGTCGGTGAGATACATGCCCTTGGTGACATCCAAGCCGAGCGCATGCACATCGTTAATGAAGATCAGCATGCCGGCCAGCTTCATCGTTTTGGTGATGCCGAATTCGTTGGCGGCCTTGATCGCGTTGATGGTGTCGCCGCCCGCATTGGCTAATCCAAGCACTTGCGCTTTCGAGGCTTGCGCCTGCAACAGGAACGATGAAAAATCGGGCGCTGACAGGGGATGCTTGACGCTACCCACGACCTTGCCACCGTTAGTCTTAACGATATCGGCAGTATCTTTTTCCAGCGAAGTGCCGAACGCATAATCGACGGTCAGGAAATACCAGGATTTGCCCCCTTGCTTGGTCAGCGCTGCGCCGGTGCCACGGGCAAGCGCTGTCGTGTCATACGCATATTGAATCGTGTAGGCATTGCATTCTTCGTTGGTCAGGCGAGTGGTTCCCGAACCGGCCGAAATGAAGACCTTTTTCTTTTCCGCGGCGATTCTTGCCATCGCCAGATTCGCCGCCGAGTTCGCACCGCCGATCAGCATATCCACGCCTTGGCTGTCGAACCATTCACGGGCCTTGGCTGCCGCCACATCGGCCTTGTTCAAATGATCGGCGGCAATCAGCTCGACCTTTTTCCCATTGACCACGCCGCCGAAATCGGCAATCGCCAGCTTGATCGCTTCGACGCCGCCTGGGCCATCAAAGTCGGCATAGACGCCGGACATATCGGTGATGAAGCCAATTTTGATGACATTGTCTGCTGCGCAAGCCGACGCCGCCATTCCAAACGTGCCAGCTACCGCAATGGCGAGCGAGGTAATTTTTCTATTCATTCTCATGGTCGTTTCCTCCAGTAAAAACTTATGGTGTCGTTCTATTTATTCACCAGGCAATGCACCTGGCACTTTTTCACTATCACATCCACATCCAACCCCGGCTGTGGCGGCCGGTTCGCATCAGCACGCGGTGCGTGTCATCGTCCCGTCAACCAGTCGTAAAAGGCCGAGCGGATTGGCATCCTGCAAGGCAGGCGGCAGCAACTCGTCCGGATAATTCTGGTAGCACACCGGCCGCAAAAAGCGTTCAATCGCCAAGGTGCCCACCGACGTGCCGCGTGCATCCGACGTTGCCGGGTAAGGTCCGCCATGCACCATCGCATCGCATACTTCGACGCCGGTCGGGTAACCATTGATCAGCAATCGCCCGGCCTTCTCTTCCAGAGACTCAATCAAGTCCTGGTAGGCGTGCAAGTCATCCCGCTCCGCCTGCAGCGTCGCCGTCAGCTGGCCATGCATGCGCGCGGCAAAGTCGAGCAGCTGCTCCCGGTTGTCAAGCTCGACCACCACGGTCGCCGGACCGAACACTTCTTCTTCCAGCGGCGCGGCAGGGTTGAACAGCAACGCTGCGTTAGCCTTGAACAAGTGTGGCGTGGCCTGGTTGCCGGCGGCGTCACCACCTGCGAGCATCTCGATGCCAGGCAATTGAGTGAGGCGCCTGATGCCGGCGGCATAATTGGCGTGGGTGGCAGCAGTCAGCATGGTCTGCGGCGCCTGTGCCGACATCGCTTTTTTCAGCTGGCCGACAAACTCGCTGAAATCCGGCGAGCGCACACCGATTACCAGGCCCGGATTGGTGCACAACTGGCCGCAACCCATGGTGACTGACGCTGCCAGTTCATTGGCGATTGCAGTGCCGCGCTTGTGCAGGGCCTGCGGCAACAAGATGATCGGATTGATGCTCGACATTTCGGCAAAGACCGGAATCGGCTGCGGCCGTGCGGCAGCCATGTCGCACAATGCGCGTCCGCCCTTGAGCGACCCGGTAAAGCCGACTGCCTGGATGCCGCTTGCCTTGACCAGCCGCGCACCGACATCGACGCCGTAAATCATGTTGAATACGCCGGCCGGCACGCCGCAGCGGCGGGCAGCACGTTCAATGGCGTCGGCCACTCTTTCGGAAGTCACCATGTGGCCGGTATGCGCCTTGACGACCACCGGACAACCAGCCGCCAGCGCCGCGGCGGTATCGCCGCCGGCGACCGAAAACGCCAGGGGGAAATTGCTGGCGCCAAACACCGCAACCGGTCCGATGCCCATTTTTACCTGGCGCAGGTCCGGGCGCGCCTGCGGTTGGCGGTCGGGCAATGCATGATCGATGCGCGCGCCATGAAAATCGCCCCGCCGCAAAACTTTGGCGAACAAGCGCATCTGATTGCTGGTGCGCGTGCGCTCGCCCACAATCCGGGCGCTCGGCAATGCCGTCTCACGGGCGACTTCGGCGACGAAGTCCTCGCCCAGGGCGTCGAGCTCTTCGGCAATCGCATCAAGAAATGCCGCCCGCTTTTCCGCCGGCAGCTTGCGATAGCGCGGATAGGCGGCAGCAGCAGCGGCGACTGCGGCATCGACTTCGGCGTTGCTGGCTTCGTGAAACGCGACCGGATAGGCGTCGCCGCTGGCCGCTGCAAGGCTGCGCAGTGTGATGGCGCCCTTGGCGCTGCGCTGGCCACCGATATAATTGTGGCCGAGAATGGAAGTTGTCACTGGATGATGTCCTTGTTTGTTCAGCGATGTGTCGTCATGGCGTACAGTGAAATTCACCGGCGCTTACAGCGACTGTTCCAGCATCGTTGCGTAATCTTCTTCGCTGGCCACGCGGGGATTGGTCTTGTGGCTGTGATCGGCCAGCGCGCCCTGGATAATCTTCGGGAACAGCGCGCGGTTCACGTCCAGTTCTTTCAACCCGGCCGGCAATCCCAGCCGCTGGTTGAGCGCCTGGATGGCGGAGCCGATCTCGGCCGGATCGGCCAGGCCCATCGCCTGCGCCATGCGCGCCAGCTTGTTATCTTTCTGTACCGACGCCGACGACCGGTTGAAGTCGATCACCGCCGGCAGGAAAATCGCGTTCAGCGTGCCGTGATGCAGGCGCGGATTGGCGCCGCCCAGCGAATGACTCAAGCTATGCACGCAACCCAAACCCTTTTGAAATGCTAGGGCGCCCTGCATCGACGCGCTCATCATGTTGAAGCGGGCTTCACGGTCTTCCGGATCGCGGGTGGCGCGTTCGATATGCGACCATGCACGCCACAAGCCATCGAGGGCAATGCCGTCTGCCGGCGGGTTGAAGGCTGGCGCCATGAAGGTTTCCATGCAATGGGCAATGGCATCCATGCCGGTGGCCGCTGTCAGCATGGCCGGCAGCTTGAGCGTCAATTCCGGATCGCAGATCGCCGATTTCGGCACCAGGTACGGCGACAGGATGCCAACCTTGCGGCCATCGTCGAGAATCAGGATGGCGCCGCGTCCCACTTCGCTGCCGGTGCCGGCGGTCGTTGGAATGGCAATCACCGGTGCGGTGGCCGAAGTGATGCGGGCAACGCCGCCTTCGATGGCGGCAAAGGTTTTCAGCGGACCGGTGTGGGTGGCCAGCACGGCGACACCCTTGGCCAAGTCGATCGAGGAACCGCCACCGACCGCGATGACGCCGTCAAAAGCGCCTTCGCGGTAAATGTCGGCGGCGGCGCGCACCGCAGCTTCGTTCGGATTGGGCGGCGTCTGGTCGAACACGGCCACGCTGGCGGCATTGTTCAGTTGCGCCAGCACCCGGTCGAGAATGCCGGCGGCCTTGATGCCGGCATCGGTCACGATCATTGGACGGCGGATGCCGATGCGGTCGCATTCCTGTTGCAGCAAGCTCAGTGCGCCGAAATCAAATTGAACCTGAGTAATATAGTTAATCAGTGCCATGAGGGGGTTTTCCCAAAAGTTATAGATGAAATATTTGCCGCGTTAGCGCGCTGGCGCCATATCCGCATGCAGACGATCGCTGCTTTTTATTTATAGAGCGAAAGCCAGCACTTCAGGGGCAACTGTAAGTCAGGAAAACTTGCCTGACTAATGAGAAGTGATTATGCTGGTATAACTTTTTTTCATATCAGAGTGGCGTTATGTTGCCTCCCCTTAACTCGATCGTCTCCCGCCTGCGTTTGAAACAGCTGCGTCTGCTGGTTGCGCTGGGCGACCATGGATCCCTCATCAAAGCGGCCGAACAGGTGGCGTTGACACAGCCCGGCGCAAGCAAGGCGCTGCACGAAATCGAATCGGCGTTAGGCGCCACCCTGTTCGTGCGCACCAATCGCGGTCTCGAACCGAATGACGTGGGGCACGTCGTGATCCGCTACGCGCGCCTGATTCAGACCGATCTGGCGCACTTGCGGGAAGAGATGATCGGCATTCTGCAGGGCCATGGTGGCCGCCTGTCGCTCGGCACGATCATGGGTGCGGTGCCGCTGCTGACCGAGGCCTTGTCGCGGCTGCTGGAAAAACGCCAGGCGCTTTCGGTTGAAATCGTCGAGGATACCAGCGCCCACCTGCTCCATATGCTGGACGAGGGCAGGCTCGATCTGGCGATCTGCCGCACCAGCATCAGCCAGCGTCCGCACCTGTATGACAGTCTGGACGTGCGCGACGAGCAATTGGCGGTGGTGGCCAACAAGAGTCACCCGCTGGCGCAGGAAAAAAAACTGGTGCTGTCCGATCTGGCCGGCTTTCGCTGGGTGGTCTACTCGGCCAACATGCCGATGCGACTGCTGCTGGAACGCGAATTTCACGAGGCGGGTCTGCGTTTTCCTCTCTATCTGCTGGAAACGACATCAGCCTTCACCACGCTGTCGCTGCTGCAAAGGAACCCGACGCTGGTGGCCTTGCTGTCGACCGACGTCGCGCAATTCTGTTCACGCTTCGGCATGACGACAGTGCTGCCACTGGAACTGCATTCGCGCAGCGAACCGTACCAGCTGGTCACGCGGCATGGGAGCGTGCTGTCGCCGGTGGCCCGCCTGTTTATTCAGGAGCTGACCCAGGAATCCGGCGACGTTGCCAGCCTATAGCGGCAGGTTGCGCGGCTTGCGCCCGGCCTTGGCGCTGACGGCGTCAAACACGGCATTGGGCAATAGCCGCAGCAGCTTTGCCACCATCCCCATCTGCCACGGGATCACCCGGTAGCTTGTGCCCGCAGCGATGGCTTGCTGCGCGCGCACGGCGAATTTTTCAGCCGGCATCAAAAATGGCATGGGATAGGGATTAATGCGCGTCATCGGCGTGTCGATATACCCCGGCGCAATCGTCACCACGCGGATGCCGCTACCGCGCAATTCCACCCGCAACGATTCGCAGTAACTGATGACCGCCGCCTTCGAGGCGCTGTAGGCGCCGGCGCCGGGTATGCCGCGGATGCCGGCAACGCTGCCGATGCCGACCAGGCGGCAAGCCTGCCCCGCGGCGGCCTGCCGCTTCATCGTCGCGATGAACGGCGCAAAAGTCGCCACCGTGGCCGACAGGTTGGTGGCAACGATCCGCTCGAACACCGCCAGGTCTTCGGCAAATTCCGTCAGGGTGCCCTGCGAAATGCCGGCATTGGCAATCACCACGTCGGCGCCGCCGGCGAGCGCAATGAAATCGGCAGCGGCGGCAGCCAGCGCGCCATGGTCGGTGACGTCGAGCGGGTAACAGCGATGCCGTTCCGGATGGGGCAAGCTTGCCGCCAGCTGCTGCAGCACGTCGGCGCGGCGCGCCACCAGCGCGAGGCATGCTCCCTGTGCGGCATAGTGCCGCGCCAGGGCGGCGCCCAGGCCGCTGGAGGCGCCGGTGATAAAGACTCTTTGCATGGATCGGCCCTTGAAAAGAAAAAGTCCGCCGTCTTGCGAGCGGCGGACCGAAAAGCGTGCGGCAAGCGTGCCGCCGCCCTTATTTTTTTGCCGCCGGCTTGGCGGACATGTTCACGAGGCTGTCCAGGACCTTGGCAGTGGCGGCATGCAATGCCGCGTCCGGCATGCGGCCGTTACCTTCGGAAATAATGGAGGGCGCCGTCAAGTAGCGGCCATCGACTGCGAGGGTCGGCACGCCGCGGATCTGGTAAGCCGATTGCAGCTGCAAGGCGCGCTTGACCTTGGCATCGACGCCGAAGGAATTGTAAAGGTCGAGGAATTTTTGCTTGTCGATGCCTTCCTTGGCAATGAAGTCGACGATCTGCGCCTCGGTATCGAGCTGGCGGCGCTCGACGTGGATGGCGCGGAACACTTTGGACTGGAACTCATCGGCCTTGCCCATCGCTTCCAGCGAGTAATACAGGCGCTGTTGCGGCACGAAGGAATCGCGGAATGCCACCGGCACGCGCTTGAAGGCAATCTTGTCGCCCTGCTTTTTCACCCACTCGGCCAGGGCCGGCTCCAGGGTATTGCAGTGCGGGCAGGAGTACCAGAAAAACTCGGTGACCTCGACCTTGCCGGCCGCAGCTTCGGTCTGCTGCGGCTTGTCCAGGGTCAGGTAATCCTTGCCGTTTTGCGGATTGTCCGGCGTGGCGCTGACGGAAGCTGCCAGCAGGGAAAAACCGACGGCCATGAAAACACGAGAAAAAAGACGCATATCGATCCTTGTAAAAAAGTTATTTCTGGATGCGAACGACTGCCACATCCACCCCATTTTCAGACAGCTTCGAGCGGATCCTGTTCATCGCATCAACTTGCGAAAACGGACCCACACGGACGCGATACAGGGTACCCGTATCGGCGCTGCGCTCGCTGATACTGCTTTCGACGCCCAGCAAGGCCAGCTTGGCCTTGGCATTTTCCGCATCAGCCTGCTCGCGGAAGGCGCCCGCCTGCAAATAATACGTCCACTTTTCTTCGCCTGCAGCGCCGTCCTTGGCGGCAGCCGCGCCTTCGGCCAGCTTGGCCTTGTCGGCGGCCGGGGCCGGGGCCGGCGCCTTGGCCGGCGCAACTGGCGCTGCGGTCGCCGGGGCCGGCGCGGCGGCTGGCGGCTCGGCGCTGACGGCAGGCTCTTCCTTCTGGAATTCGCGCGCGGCCTGCTTGGCCGCATCGCGGTTGCCGTACAGGGACTTGTTCAGGTCCGGCATCTGGCCGGCCTCGGGATCCTGCTTCGGCTTGAAGCCGCGGTCGACAAAGGGGATCGGGGTCTTGTTGATGGTAACGGCGACGCCCACTGCGATGCCCAGGCCGATGATCAGGCCGATGATAATTCCGAGAAAAGTGCCGCCGGCTTGCTTGTGCCTGTAGTTCATGTAATTCCTGCTGCTTCCGTAAAGAGGGTCCATCACATCCGTGATGGCGCTGATACACCGATCAGCGCCAGGCCGTTGCGCAACACCTGGCGGGTCGCCTGCAGCAATGCCAGGCGTGCCAGCTTGGTCGCGTCATCATCGACAAGCACCCGCTCGGCGTTGTAGTAGCTGTGCAGGTCGCCAGACAGGTCGCGCAGGTAGAAAGCTACCTGATGCGGGCCCAGTTCGTCGAGGGCTTTTTGCAGCATGTCGGGATATTCCGCCAGACGCGCGAGCAAGGCGGCCTCGCGCGGCGACGTCAGTGGCGCAAGATCCACACCGGCCAGGGTCGTTTCATCACCGCCCCACTGGTTGAATACCGAGCAGATGCGCGCATGCGCATACTGGACGTAGTACACCGGGTTCTCGTCGGACTGCGCCAGCGCCAGGTCGACGTCGAAGACGAACTCGGTGTCGGCCTTGCGCGAAATGAGGAAAAAGCGCACCGCATCGCGCCCGCGCGTCAGGTCGCGCGCGCCGCCATTGTCGGCGCCTGCAGCATCGGCTGGCGCCTCGCCGGCCGACCATTCGATCAGGTCGCGCAGGGTCACGTAGGAGCCGGCGCGCTTGGAAATCTTCACTTCCTCGCCATTCTTCATGACGGTGACCATCTTGTGCAGCACGTAGTCGGGATAGCCCTCGGGGATGCCCACGCCGACCGCCTGCAGGCCGGCGCGCACGCGCGCGATGGTGCCGTGGTGGTCGCTGCCCTGGACATTGATGACCTTGCCGAAGCCGCGCTGCCACTTGGTGATGTGGTAGGCCACGTCCGGCACGAAATAGGTATAGGTGCCGTCGGACTTCTTCATCACGCGGTCCTTGTCGTCGCCGTAATCGGTCGAACGCAGCCACAGCGCGCCATCCAGCTCGTAGGTCTTGCCCGCCTTGATCAGGGCTTCCACTGCGGCGGCCACCTTGCCATCGTGGTACAGCGAGGATTCGAGATAGTAGTTGTCAAACTTCACGCCAAACGCTTGCAGGTCGAGGTCCTGCTCGTGGCGCAGGTAGGCGACCGCAAACAGGCGGATCGATTCGAGGTCGTTGGGGTCGCCGCTGGCGATCGCCGGCGCGCCGTCGGACGCCGACACGGTTTTCTTTGCCAGGAAATCGGCGGCGATGTCGGCGATGTAGTCGCCGTTGTAGGCCGATTCCGGCCAGTGTGCATCGCCCGGCTTGTGGCCGCGGGCGCGCGCTTGCACTGAATACGCAAGGGTGCCGATCTGTACGCCGGCATCGTTGTAGTAAAACTCGCGGGTGACGTCATAGCCCTGCTGCTCGAACAAGGCCGCCAGGGCGTCGCCCAGCGCGCCTTGGCGGCCGTGGCCGACGTGCAGCGGGCCGGTCGGGTTGGCCGAGACGAATTCGATCAGCACGCGCTTGCCGGCGCCCGATGCCCCCTGGCCGTAGCGCTGCCCCTGCTGCTGCACCGCGGCCACCACCGCCTGCTTGGCAGCCTCGGCCAGGCGCAGGTTGATGAAACCGGGGCCGGCGATCTCGGCGGCAGAGATCAGCTGCGCGCGCCCGGGCGCTGCCAGCAGGTTCGCCACCAGGGCTTGCGCGAGTTCGCGCGGATTTTTTTTCAGCGGCTTGGCCAGCTGCATGGCGATATTGCAGGCGACGTCGCCGTGCGCCGGGTCGCGCGGACGCTCCAGCACGACGGCGGGAGCGAGGTCGCTGCCGGCAACGATGGGCGCGAGCGCCTGCTGGAACAAGTCGATGATTTGCTGTCGTTGTATTGCGAGCATGGAAATTTCAGTCTATGCGGCGCCAGGCGCCAGGATTTGGGTTCAGACGTGATTATACCGGCTAGGTTGCCCGGCTCGCCTTCCCATCGGCAATATGACCCATCCTACACTGGCGCAACGCCAGTGCCTGTAACATAATGAAACAGAATCGACAAAAAGTATGCTGGCGCCAAGACCCTTGCAGAATTCAGGGTTTTTCCCGCCTTTTTTGGCAAGATGGCATCGCCGCCTGTGCGCAGCTTGCCGGATAGGAACGCACCATGAAAACCATTAACCTGTTACCCGCCGTCACGCTGGCCGCGGCCTTGTTCGCACCGGGCGCGCTAGCGCAAGGCGCCGGCCCAGCCAGGCCGGAAGCTACCGCCGCCGTGCCGGCAGCAGTTCCGGCTCCCGCGCCGGCCGCCCCGCGCACTGCCGCGCCCGCCCGCGCCGCGCCTACCCGCATTTACCGGCAAGTGCTGCCGGATGGCCGCATCGTCTACTCCGACGAAAACGTCGCCGGCGCCAAGGTCGACCATACCATCACCATGGCGCCCCCCATCGAGGGCAACCTCTGGAGCACTGAGCCGGGAACGCGTCCAAACATCGCGCCGCAGACCACGCCAACGCCGGTGCAGCGCATCGACCCGGTGCGCACTCCCGCGCCGGGCAAGAGCACCATTGCCGTGCCGGATGCCGCGCTGGCCGAAGTCATGCGCGCCGAAATGCTGCTGGAAGACGCAAAAAAGCGCCAGGCAGCGGGCATCAAGCCCCTGGCCGGCGAGCAGCGCGACAATAGCGATGGCGGCCTCTCGTATAACCAGGCCTACTTCAGCCGCCAGCAGCGCCTGGCACGCGATGTCGAATATGCCCGCGAAGAACTGAAAAAAGCCATGGCCGTGCGCGACGGCGTGCGCAGCGCGCGCTAGCGCCACGGGGCGATGATGCATTTACTGATCCGCAAATTCGCCCTCGCCTTCCTCCTTCTTTGCTGCAACTGGACGCAGGCAGCGCCGCCAGCCAGTACGCTGCGTATTTTCCCCACCGGCCCCATCTACGACTACCGCTGGAAGCTGCTGGAACTGGTCCTTGGGCGCACCGCGGACATGGGTGCACCGCAGCAGTTGGTGCCGTACCCGGAAGACGTGACACAAAACCGCGCCATGCTCTTGCTACAGGCAGGCGCAATCGACGTCATCGCGCTGGGCACCAATGCCGAGCGCGAAGCCATGGCGCAGCCCATCCGCATTGATATCCTGCGCGGCATCGTCGGCTACCGGGTGCTGGTGATCCGCGCCGCAGACCAGGCGCGCATCGCACGCATGGATGCCGACACCCTGCGCCGCCAGCTCAGCTTCGGCCTGAACAGCCAGTGGGCCGACCTGCCGATCATGCAGGCCAACGGCTTCACGGTAGAGACATCCAGCAGCCATGAAAACCTGTTCGGCATGCTGACCGCGGGCCGCTTCGATGCATTTCCGCGCGGCCTGAACGAAGCAGCGCGCGAACTGCAGGAACGCCGTCACCTGTATCCGGAACTCGCCCTGGAACAGGGAAAAGCCCTGTATTTTCCTTACCCGATCTATTTCTGGGTCAACCGGAAAAACACCGCGCTGGCGAAACGCATCGAGCGCGGCTTGCAACTGACGCTGGCCGACGGCACTTTCCGTAAGCTGTTCGAGAGCTACCATGCCGCCGAAATCGCCACGCTGCAAAAAGAACGACGGCAGGTGATCCGCCTGCCCAACCCGATTTTGCCGAAAGGCAATGCCGAACCCGACACGAGCTGGTGGTGGCAACCACCCCGTACGGAGCGGCGCCACGACAAACCATAAACACGACAATCCGTCATAGCGAACATGAGAGAACTGAAAATGGGCAAGCAGAAGCTGGCGCGTCGCCTGTTATACGTGATGTTTCCGTGGTACCTGGCACTGGCGCTGAGCGCTACCGGCGTGCAATTGGCAATTCAGTATTTCACCGTCGAACGCGCCATCGTTACCGATCTGGCATCGCTTGGCGCCACGGTGGGGCCGGCCGTGACGACGGGGGTCTGGGAACTGGACACGCCCAAGCTGGCCTCGATTGCGCGCGCACTGCGGCAAAACGCCATCGTCTCGGGCGTGCGGATTGCCGACGTCAACGGCGAAACGATGGTTGCCGAAGGCAAGGTGCCCAGCGCTCAGGCGGGCACTGCTGCCCCGCTCTTGCGCCCGCGCCATCACCAGAGCGTCGCACTGGAGTACGATTCGCAGCGCGAAGGCAAACGCATGATCGGCTTTCTGCACCTCTACACAAGCGATGAGGTATTGTGGGAACGTATCAAGTACGGCTTTTTCGTGGTGCTGGCCACCTCGCTCTTCATCACCACCGGCCTGTGGCTGCTGTTTTCCTGGACCATCCGCAACCGCCTTGCCGATACTGTGACCCGGGTGGCCAAATCCGTGTCGGACTGGCACTTTTCCGGCGACACGGCGCCAGCTGAAAAAATTCCCTACCCCTACCGCGACGAACTCGGCCTTTTGGTGAACGCGCTGAACGACAGCCGCAGCCGCCTGTTCGCTTCGATGCAGGAACTCAAGGCCGTCAACCAGAACCTGGAACAGAAGGTCAGGGAACGCACGCGCGAGCTCCAGCAAGCCAAGGAAATCGCGGAAGCGGCCTCGCAGGCCAAGGGCAGCTTCCTGGCCAACATGAGCCATGAAATCCGCACCCCCATGAACGCCATCATGGGCCTGACCCACCTGGTGCTGCAGACTGACCTGGCGCCGCGCCAGCGCGATTACCTGGAAAAGGTGCAGACCTCGTCCGGCGCGCTCCTCGGCTTGCTCAACGATATCCTCGATTACTCCAAGATCGAAGCCGGCCGCCTGCAGCTGGAACAGGCCGAATTCGAGCCCGAGCGCTGTTTGAGGAACGTCGCCGACCTGTTCATCGGCCGCATCGAGGAAAAGCAGCTGGAACTGTTCGTCGAGATCGATCCGGCGGTGCCGCGCTGGCTGGTAGGCGATGCGCTGCGCTTTGAACAGGTGCTCAACAACCTGGTCGGCAACGCCATCAAGTTCACCGATGCCGGCGAAGTGCACGTGCGACTGGGCCTGCAGTCGCGCAGCGACGAAGAGGTTGTGCTGCAAGTGACGGTGCGCGACACCGGCATCGGCATGGACGCAGCCCAGGCGCAGCGGATCTTCGAAGCATTCACGCAGGCCGACAGCTCGATCACCCGCAAGTTCGGCGGCACCGGGCTGGGCCTGGCAATCTGCCAGCACCTGGTGCAGCTGATGGGCGGCGAAATCGCCGTGCTCAGCGCGCCCGGGCGCGGCAGCACATTTACGTTCAGCGCGCACTTTGGCCGCGCCGGGCAGCGTCCCGTCACCGAAGGCGAGCACCTGCAGCAGCTGCGCCCGATGAAGACACTGGTGGTGGATGACCAGGATACTTCGGTGGCCCTGCTCGACAAGATGCTGTCGTCCTGGGGCTTCACTGTCACGACCTGCATCTCCGGCGCCACTGCCCTGGAGCTGGTATTTGCCGAAGAAGCCAGCGGCCGGCCCTTCGAGCTGTTGCTGCTGGACTGGAAAATGCCTGGCCTGAGCGGGCTCGAAGTGGCGCAAAAAATATCCCGCGCCGCGCAAAGCGGCCGCATGCAGTCGCCGCCGATCATGGCAATGGTCACCGCGCACGACCGTGAGGCGCTGCTGCGCGAAGCGGGCGACACGCGCCTGGATTCCGTGCTGGCCAAACCGGTGGTGCCATCATCGTTGTTCGACGCCATCCTGGTTCTGCAAAACCCGGAGCGCACGTCGCCGCAGGCCCAGGCGAACCGTACCCGCGATTCCCTCCAGCGCCATGCGGGCCCGCGGGAGACGCTGGCGTCCATCCGCGGCGCCCACGTGCTGCTGGTGGAAGACAACCCGCTGAACCAGGAAGTGGCGCGCGAATTCCTGCTGCAGGGCGGCCTGCAAGTGACGCTGGCGGAAAATGGCCAGCAAGCCCTCGACCTGGTGCGCACGCAACAATTTGACGCGGTCCTGATGGACCTGCACATGCCCGTCATGGACGGGCTGGAAGCGACGCGGCGTATCCGCGCGCTGGAACAGGGGCGCGAGCTGCCGATCATCGCCATGACCGCCGCGGCGATGAAACAGGACCGCATTGCCAGCGCCGCCGCCGGCATGAATGACCACGTCGCCAAGCCGGTCGACCCGCAAGAACTGGCCACGCGCCTGGTCGCGTGGATCCGGCCGCAGGGCGGCGCCACCTTTGCCATCGCCGGCACACCGCACGACGCCGGCGGCGATGACAGTGCCAATGGCACAAAAACCAGCCAGGCGGCGCAGCTCGTGCTGCTTTCGCGCGCCCTGCCGGGAGTCGCTGTGGCGCAGGCGCTGGCGAGGTTGCACGGCAATCTCGCGCTCTACCGGCAATTGCTGGGATCTTTTGCAGAGCGCCATCGGCACTCGCCAAGTGCGCTGCGCCGCCATGCCGGCGCCGGCGACCATGAGGCGCTGTACCGGTTGGCGCATGAATTGAAAGGCGAGGCCGGCAACCTGGGACTGGCGGGCGTGGGCGACGCCGCCGACGCACTGGCGCAGGCCACGCGTCAAGCGCAGCCGCAGGCCGGCGAACTTGCCGTTGCGCTGGCGGCGCAATGCGCGCAGGCACTTGCGCTGATCGATGCGCTGCCGGCAACAACACCGGCCGCCAGCGACGCCACACCCGCGCCATCCAGTGGCCAGCCGCTTGACCAGGAGATCACTGCGTTATTGGAAACCTTGCGCAGTGAGCTGACCGCGCGCCAGTTCGGCGCCATCCAGACCGCCGAACGCATTGAAGCGCTGCTCGCAGGCGGCGCGCCGGCATCAGCTTTTCAGCCGGTGGTGCAGGCGGCCAGGGTACTGAACTATGCCGCAGCAGGGGCGTCGCTGGAACGCTTCATGCTGCAACTGGTGGCACAGGCATGAGCCGGCAGCACCGGCGTCACTCCGAAACCATCGCGGCCGAAAGCGCCGGCAGCGCCTCGAAGTCGCTGACCTCACAGGGCTTGCCAAAGAAATAACCCTGATACAGGGTGCAGCCCTGGTTGACGAGAAAATCCAGCTCGGCAGCGGTTTCCACGCCCTCGGCGATCACAGGGATGCCCAGGCTGTTACCGAGGGTCATGATGGCGCGAATGATGGCGGCATCGATATTGCTATCCACCGCATTGCGTACGAATGACTGGTCGATCTTGAGCTGGTCGATCGGCAGTTTCTTCAGGTAAGCCAGGGAAGAATACCCGGTGCCGAAGTCATCCAGTGAAATACTGACGCCGATTTCGCGCAGGCGCTGCATCTTGCGCACGATGCTGTCGGTATTTTCCAGCAAGAGGCTTTCCGTGATTTCCAGCTTGAGCAGGCGCGCATCGATGCCGCTGGACTGCAACAGCAGCTCGATTTCTTCGACAAAACCGCCCCGTTCGAACTGGCGCGAACTGACATTCACCGCCAGCGTCAGATGCGCAGTGGCGGGGTTCGCTTGCCAGAGGCGCAGCTGGCGGCACGCCTGTTCGAGGATGCGCTGCCCGAGCGGCACGATCAGGCCGGTATCTTCAGCCAGCGGAATGAAGTCGCCCGGCGCCAGCACGCCCTTTTCGGGGTGGCGCCAGCGCACCAGGGCTTCGGCGCCGATGATGCGGCAGGTGCTGTCGACTTGCGGCTGGTATGCCAGGAAAAATTCGCCGCGCTCCAGGCCCTTGTAAAGCGCCTGCTCCAGCGCCACCCGCGTCATGGCGCTGGCCTGCATTTCCGGATCGAAGAAGCGCAGTGCATTGCCGGGCGAGGCCTTGGCGCTGTACATGGCCATTTCGACTTGCTGCAGCATTGCATCCTCGCCCAGGCGCTGGCCGCTGAACAGGGTCACGCCGATGGACACCGACACGCGGTACTGCTGGTCGGCCACTTCGAGCGTGCGGTCCACTGCCGCCATGACGCGCTCGCCGATGCCGGCGGTGCGCTGGGCTGCCTCGGCCTGGCTGGCGCCGAGCCCTTCCAGCAAGATCAAAAACTTGTCGCCGCCCAGGCGCGCCACCATGCCGGCATCCCCCACTGCCTGCTCGATGCGCCGGGCCGTCTCGACCAGCACCAGGTCGCCGACACTGCGGCCCTGCGCCTGTTCCAGGCGGCGGAAATTGTCGAGGTCGAGAAACATCAGCGCACCGGTATTGCGGGTGTGGGCACCGAAAGCCAGCGCCGCGCGCAGGCGGTCGCGCAGCATGCGCTGGTTGGGCAGCCGGGTCAGCTGGTCGTAAAAGGCCAGCGCGCGGATTTCTTCCTCGGCGCGCTTGTGCGGCGTAATGTCCTGCAGCACCGCCAGGTAGCCGGTCGGGTCCTGGTCCGAGCCGGCCAGGGCGTTGAGCGTCAATTGCAGGCTGCAGCGATTGCCGTCCTGCTCGAGGTCGAATTCCTGCTGCACCGTGCACTGGCAATCGATGGCGGCAGCAATTGCGCGCGCCAGCTGCTGCGCCGCTTCCGGCGGCAGCGCCGCGTCATACTGCTGGCCGACCAGTTCCGCCGACAGGAAGCCCAGGCGGCTGTCTTGCGGCACATGACACATGGTAATGCGGCCTTCGCGATCCAGCACCAGCACGGCATCCTGCAACGAGGCAATCATGGTGGCCAATTGCGCTTCGCGCCGGCGCAGCTCGAATTCAGCGTGCTTACGCCGGCTGATGTTCATGTAAGTGCCCATCATTTTCAGCGGACGGCCGCTGGCATCGAATTCCACCGCCTTGCCATGCAATTGCATCCAGACGTAAGTGTCATCCTTGTGACGCATGCGCAGTTCCGGATCGAACAGCCGGGTCTCACCGCTGAAATAGGTGTCGCGCGCGGCAAACAGCACGGGCCAGTCATCCGGGTGCACCAGCTGGCGCCAGCTCATCACGCAGGGGGCCATCTCGCCGCGCGCATAACCGAGCGGAATCGCCCAGTTGGCGTTGAACATGACATCGTCCTGCTCGGGGCGCCACTCCCACAGGCCCTGCTCGGCGCTTGCCAGCGACAATTCGAGGTCGCGCCGGCGCCGGCTGCGCTCGAGCACGTTGCGCACGCGCGCCAGCAGGATGGGGACGACAATGGGCTTGGTAATGTAATCTTCGGCGCCGAGCTTGAAGCCGGCCAGCTCGCTGCCCAGGGATGTATCGGCAGTAACAAAAATGACGGCGACATCGCGCAGGACCGGGTTGGCATGCTGGCGCAGGCGGCGATGCATCTCGTGGCCGCTCATGCCAGGCATCATCACGTCCAGCAGGATCAGGTCGGGAGGAGCGCGCTCGGCCAGTTCCAGCGCCTCGGCGCCAGACGTGGCGAAACGCACTTCGTAGGCATCTGCCAGGGCGTTGCCGAGTACGACAACATTCGCCGGAACGTCATCGACGATCAGGATGTGCGCGCGATCAGATACCTGTGCTTCCACCTCAAACTCCCCTTGGCGCAGTCTGTTGCTGCGGCATAGCCGGCTTCGCCCCGCCAGACTGGCAAGACCCGTTTGAGGTTAATTGTATGCTAATTCGGGCGTGCGCCCAATCCCGGGCAATCCGTGGCTAGCGCACAACGCTGAAGGGCAAGGCGCGCGCAGGGCGCCGTTCGAAGAGTTTTTCGCATTCGGCGGCCGGCAGCGGCTTGCTGAAATAATAGCCCTGGCCGATGCCGCAGCCGTGTTGTGCCAGGAAATTTTGCTGTTCGGCCGTCTCGATGCCTTCAGCCACCACGCCGATCTGCAACTGGCGCGCCATCGCCAGGATGGCGGTCACGATGGCCGCGTTGTGCGCATCGACATTGACGTCGCGCACGAAGGAGCGGTCGATTTTCAGGGTGTCGATCGGGAATTGCCGCAGGTAAGACAGCGAGGAATACCCCGTGCCGAAGTCATCGATCGAAATCGATACGCCGAGGTCGCGGATCTGGTTCAGGCGCGCGGCGCTGCTGACCGGGTCTTCCATGACGATGCTTTCGGTCAATTCCAGTTCCAGCAGGCGCGGATCCAGGCCGCTGCTTTCCAGGCACTGAGCGATCTTGGTAATCAGCGCCGGGTCCTTGAACTGGCGCGCCGAGACATTCACCGCCACGCCGATCGCGTCGGCGCCGCGCTTTTGCCAATCCTGCGCCTGGCGGCAGGCTTCCTGCATGACCCACTCGCCAATCGGCACGATCAAGCCGGACATCTCGGCCACCGGGATGAATTTCAGCGGCGCGATCATGCCCTGGCCGGGCCGGTTCCACCGAATCAGCGCTTCCACGGCAATCACGGCATTGGTCTGCAAGTCTTGCTGCGGCTGGTAATGCAACTCGAATTCGCGGTTTTCGAGGGCCTGGCGCAACTGGTTTTCCAGGCTCAGGTGCTCGCGCGCCAGTGCGCTCATCTCCGCCGCGTAGAAGGCAAAGCCATTGCCGCCGGCCTTCTTGGCCTGGTACATGGCGGTTTCCGCGCGCAGAATCAGCTGTTCCGGCGTGTCGCCATCGTCGGGATAGGTGCCGATGCCAATGCTGGGCGTCAGGTAGAGTTCTTCGTTGGCGATCACAAACGGCGTCTCGAAGCAGCGCTGCAGCTTCAGCGCCGCGCGCGCCAGGTCTTGCGAGTCGTTCACGTAGGGCAAAACGATCAGGAATTCATCGCTGCCCGGACGGGCAATCAGGTCTTCGGTGCGCAGGTTCTGCTTCAGGCGCTCGGCCACGGCGCAGATCAGGTCGTCGCCGGCGGCATGGCCGAGGCTGTCATTGATGCCCTTGAAACGGTCCAGGTCGAACATCAACAAACCCAGCTTGAAGTTTTGCCGGCGCGCCAGCGACAGTGACTGGCGCAGGCTTTCCAGCAACAGGCTGCGGTTGGGCAAGCCGGTCAGGCCATCATGTTGCGCCAGGTAATGCGCGCGGTCCTCGGCAGCGCGCTGGTCGCTCACGTCGCGCAGCGCCGCCAGGCGCACGCGGCGGCCTTCGTAATCGAAGTCGCGTGACTGGATCACCAGCGGCACCTCGCGGCCGCTGGCATCGGTCAGGGTAATTTCATAATCCTCGTCGCGGCGCGAGCGCAGCATTTCCTCGAGGCGGGCGCGATGCGCCGGAATCACGAATTCCAGCGCAGAGCGGCCGACCAGGCCATCGGCAGAACAGCCCACCATGCGGGCAAACGCCTGGTTGGCATTGATGATGACGCCAGCGTCGTGGAAGACCAACCCCTCGCTGGCGACCGCGGCCAGTTTCTCGAAGCGCGCCTGGCTGGCGCGAGCAGTCGAAGTCGATTGCAGCGCAGCTTGCTCGGCTGCCTGGCGGATCGCCACCTCGTCTTTCAGCGAGGCGACCAGTTCCTCATTGTTGAATTGCACGCGCAATGCCGCGCGCATGGCATGTCCCAGGCGCGTCGACGTCAGCAGCATCGACACCAGGAACACGACCGCCATGACACTGAGTTCATGGCTGACGGTGGATTCCGCCGTCAGTCCCCAGGCCAGCATCGGCGCCACCGCGCACACCGCAAAGACGCGGTAGACGCGCGGCACAGCAGAAAACATGGGCAACGCCGCAGCGCACACACCCAGCACCAGCACCGCGAGCACCAGCTGATATTCGTAGCCCACGTAGACGGAAAGCAGCACGGGGCACGCGCCCCAGCACAGGCCGATCATGGCAACGCAGGCGGCAAAACGGTTGGCCCACCTTGCCGCCTTGCTGTCGGCATCGGCCGCATTGCGGCGGCGGGCATGCATCAGCATCAGCCCTGCGGCGGCGCAGGAAATGGCCGCCAGCCAGCCCAGCAGCAAGGCAGCCGGCACGGTCTGGACGATCGCCACCAGCAACACGGCGGTCACCATGGTTGCCAATGCTGCGCCCCGCGCTTGTTGATACAGCAAGTCCACCTGCCGGGAAAACAGGCGATTTTCCGTATGCACGGCCGTCTCCTTGATTATTGTGAGAAAAGTATATTTCCGCTGGGAAATAAGTATACGGGCCAAACGGCCAGTCGGCGCCCCTCCTCCGGCGCGCCGTGCTGCGGCGCAACAAAGCCCCGCAGACAGTCAACGTTCCGCTGCAAACCCTTGAATTTAGCCGCCATGGCCTGAAACTTTGCGGAGCATCTGACGTCTATGGGTGCACAAGTCCTGCCTGTATTGTTGCAGTGCCGCTTGCACTGTTTCCGCTTCATAAAAAGGTGGATGCAATGAAATACCTGCAAAACCAGGCGGTAGCAACGCCAGTTGGTCGGGTTCTGGCGTTCCGGCCACGACACCTTGCCGCTGCGCCGGCGCATGCGCTGTACGGCGATGCGCTCGAACGGGGCTGGCACCAGCATTCCATCAAGCTGCTCGCCGAAACGACCGCCCAGCCGATGCAAGTGGTCACGCCCATGTATGAACAGGTGCTGGCCGAGTTGCGTCCCGCGGCAAGGCTCAAGGACTATTTGCCGATCTTTGTCAGCCGCCGCGTCCGGCGCATGCTGGGCGCCTGAGGCCCGTCGCCGCCTCGCCCAGCTGCCTCTCTATATATAATCTCTGCAGTCCCGTAATCCCGCCGGCGCGCAGTGCGCCGGCGGCCCAGCGCCGCGAAGCCATCCATGGAAATTGAACTCAAGCTGCTGGTGGAGCCTCGCCACCTCCCTGCCCTGCGCCGGCTGCCGCTGCTGCAGCAATACGCCTGTGCGCCGCCGCGCACGCTGCACATGCGCGACATTTACTTTGACACGCCGGACCTGGCCATCCGCAACAACAATGCCGGCTTGCGCGTGCGGCAGGTCGAGGGCGCCTGGATCCAGACCTTGAAGGGGGGCGGCAGCGTCGCCAGCGGCTTGCACAGCCGCCATGAGTGGGAATCCCGCGTAGCAGGCCCGCATCCAGACCTGGCCGCCCTCGCCATGATCGTGGATCGCCAATGCACCTGGAGCCGGCTGCTGCGCCAGCCCGACCTGGCCGCGCGCCTGGAGGCGGCATTTACCACCGATATCCGCCGCACCCTGTGGGAATTGCGCCTGGCCCAAGGCGACATGGTCGAGTTCGTGCTCGACGAAGGCAGCATCGAATGCCGCGGCGATAAAACCGCCGTGTGCGAAATCGAAATCGAACTCAAGTCCGGTGCGCCCGAACACCTGTTCGATTTTGCCCTGCTCCTGCTCGAAGCCATTCCGCTGCGCCTGTCCAACAGCAGCAAGGCGGCACGCGGCTATGGCCTGTACCGGCCGCAGGCGCCCGCCATCGTGCGCGCCGCGCCCTTGCGCCTGGCGCGCGAACTGACCGTCGAGGAGGGTTTCCGAGTCATCGTCGGCAACTGCCTGGCGCAAATCCAGGGCAATGAAGCGGCGGTGGTCGATGGCAGCGCTGCGGAAGGCATCCACCAGATGCGCGTCGGGCTGCGGCGCCTGCGCTCGGCGCTCAAGCTGTTCCGCAAACACGCGCCCTGCCCGCCGCAACTGCTGGCCGAACTGGCATGGCTGGGCGATGCCCTGGGTCAGGCGCGCGACTGGGAAGTATTGCTGGACGCGACCCTGCCAAGGCTTGCCCCGCTGCTGCCGCAATCGGCGGCGCTGGCATTGCTGCAGCAAGCCATCGAGACAATCGTCGCCGACCATCATCAGGAAGCTGCCAGTGCCGTTGCCTCCGAGCGCTTTGCCCGGCTGGCGCTGAATCTTGGGGCCTGGCTCGTCGGCGCGCGCTGGCGCGGCCCGGTTGCCGGCCGGCGCCAGCGCAAGCTGGATGCGCCGCTGGTGAAATTTGCCCGCAAGGCACTAGCGGGCAACCAGGCGGCGCTGCTGCGCAAAGGCAAGCGCCTGCCCCATGCTGGCCCGGCAGAACGTCACCGCGTGCGTATCGCCGCCAAGAAAGCCCGCTACGCCACCGAATTCTTCCAGTCGCTGCAAGCGCCCAGGCGCGTGCGTCCTTACATCGCCGCACTGGCCGCGCTGCAGGAGACGCTCGGCTGGCTCAACGATGCCGCCGTGGCCCAAAGCTTGCTGGCAAGCCTGCAGCAAGCCGGTACCGCCACGGCCGAACTGGCCGGCGCAGCAGGCATGGTGCGCGGCTACCTGAGCGCAGCCCCTGCGCTGACGCAGGCGGAATTGCTGGAATTGTGGAAAAAATTTGCCCGCACGCGTCCGCCCTGCCGCAGCTAAGCGGCGACAGCGCGGCAATGCAAAGGGGCTTAAAACTGGCTGTGATACACCTTGAGGATCACGCCGGGATCGGCCACGAGACGGGCGATGGCGCCGGCGCCATCGAGCGTGGCGGCGTCGAGCGAGCCATCGGCTACTGCTGCTGCCAGGGTGCTGGCGCGCCGGAGCACCTCCAGCTTGGCCGCGCCGCCAGACCAGACATAACAGGCGTGCTGTGCAGCCAGGGCGTGCAACGACAGCGATACGCGCGCATGCGGCGCCTGCCCCGGCTGCAGCGCCACGTAACGGCGCTCGGTCGTAGTGGCTTCATGCCATTGCGGCGCATCGGCAAACAGCGAAGCGGTATGGCCATCGGTTCCCAGGCCCAGCACAATCACCGCCGGCTTGACGAGTGCCGGGTTGGCGTTGGCAACCTGCACCGAGCGGCGCGCCCACAGCCAGGGGTCGGTCGCCGCCGCCACGTGCGACATCAGGGGCAGAAAGCGCGCTGCCGCAGCCGGCCCGCACAGCAAGTGCTCGCGCACCAGGGCGGCATTGGCATCCGGATGGTCGGGCCGCACGCTGCGCTCGTCCACCAGCGAGATGTCGATGTTTTCCCAGGCCAGCGGCTGCTGCGCCAGCGCCGCAAAAAACGGCAAGGGACTGCGCCCGCCGGACACTAGCAGCAAGGCCCGCTCCTGCTCCTGCGCAAGCACTTGATGCAAGTCCTTACTTACCTGCAATGCCAACGCCTGTGCGGCATCATCTGCGGTCTTGAAAGTTGTCAGTTGCAAAGCCATCGCTGCTCCGGGGGATGCGCAAGCCGCGCGAACCCGCATCATATACGATGCTGCAGGCGCCGATCCAGAACTGCTCAGAACTGTTGCACGTAACGCAGCGCCAGCATCTTTTCCATGGGCGCGGCAGTGATGTTGTCCGGATGGCGCCGCAGCGACACGGCCCAGCCGCCATACGCCGTTTGCCCCAGGGGCGCGACATAATTCATTTCCGCCAGCACTTCGCGTCCGCTCGGCACTGCCGGGTTTGGCGCGGCGCCGCTGCCGGCAACCCACAGGCCGCGATAGGGACGGATCGGCTGCGACAGCGTCAGCGAAAAGCGGTCGCCGGTGCGGTAACGGTCGGACGCCACGACCCCGACAGAAAAAGCATTGCTGTGCACCGTGCTGCCATCGATACCGACTAGCGTGCGGCCATACGAAGCCTGTGCTGCCAGGGCGACCTTGGGCGCCACCAGCCAGACCCCGGTCAATTGCGCCGAACTGGTCGGCGCGCCCAGGCTGAAGGCTGTCACAGTGCGCCGGCTGCCCGGCCAAGGTTGGCGCTCCTTGCTGCGCATGAGGGAAAACGACAGCGCCGTATCCTCGAAGGAATGGGACAATTCCAGCACGCGCGCATCGATGCGCGGCTGCACCGTCATCAAAACTGGCGACAATTCGTCCGGATCGAAGGCACGCAGCGCCATGCTGTGGGCCAGGCCGCTGCGCAGGATGCCGAACTTGACGCGGATGCCGCCCAGCTCGCGCGAAATGCCCGCGTGCGATGCATTCGGCATCAGGGAAAAATAGGGGTTGCCCAGCGCCGGCATAGCCAGCATGGCGTCGGCATCGCCTGAGTGGCGCGGCACGAGCCCGCCGGCGCCAAAATACTCGGCTGCCAGGCCGCCTGTGCCCACCGCATAGTCGCGGCCATCATCGCCGCGCGCCACCAGCGCATACGCGCGCGATGACAATAGCGGTGTGGCCGTGCTGCGATCGAGTTGCCCGAACACTTGCTCGAGCGGCATCGAAGTCGGCCGGATAAAGCCGCGCCCGAGATCATTTGCCAAGGCTGTCTGCAGGGGTGCTGCCAGCAAACAAAACGCCGCCAGTCCGAAGACACGGGACTTGAGGTGAATGAACTTAGCCATACGCCCTCCCTTTGCCAAACCGCTTGCGCGGCATAAGGGCAACGGGGTCGCCCTTACTTTCATTGTGTACTTTTATTTCCAGTTTGCAAGTAAATCCTGCGAAATCCCATATTTATGGGATACCCAAGGACACGGTTTTAGCTTGTAATTGCGTACATGCAAGAAATTTGACATTGGTGGACAACATGCACGCCCTCGACGACTTTACTGACCATTGGCGCGACCAGCCCAGCTTCCTGGTCGACGGTTTCGGCAACTCCACGTTCCTGGCCCAGGTGGAATACCATTCCCAGCGCATTCACCACCGCCACTCGACCATCGTGCGCATCCGCAAGCCAAGTGCGGGCCTGGGACAGGTCTCGCTGCAAAAAGCGCCGGCGCCGCTGCAGGGCTTTCCGCAACTGCTGTTTTCGCCGCCGCTGCACGCCTACGATTACGACCCCGCCAGCCACGCGCTCCTGGTGCAGGGCCACTCCAACCTGCTGGGCGGCGACTACCAGGTGGTGATCGTGCCGGCATAAGGCAACTGAGGCATAGCAGATTTACAATTCCCCGCGGTTTTCAGCGCAATATCCCGATTGCGGCGCGATTATTTGCTATAATCTGCGGCTTCGCGCATTGCGAACCGGAATCCAGGAGAGATGGATGAGTGGTTTAAGTCGCACGCCTGGAAAGCGTGTGTAGGTTCATAGCCTACCGGGGGTTCGAATCCCCCTCTCTCCGCCAAACACAAAAGCCCCGCACTCGCGGGGCTTTTTGTTTGGGCGGAGAGAAGCGCGCAATGCGCGCGGGGGGATTCGAAGCTTTTGCGCTTGCAAGCGCAAAAGCCGGGAGAATCTGCGGGGCGGTGTGGCGCGCAGCGACGCGCCGGGCCGCAGGGTGCCCCAAAAATTACAGCTGTTGCAAAACAGTACAACTGAATCAGACCCAGCCCTAAAAATGTTACGCTAGAAAACTTCTAGCGCTTCACCTGATCACCATGGCAATACAACGAGCCGTTAGCTCCCTCAAATTCAAATATATCGTTCTGACCTTGCTCGTGGCGCTGGCGATCATCACCGCCGCAGTGTTGCAAATCTGGATCGACTTTCAGGAAACAAAACGTCGCCAGGAATTAACGGCCGCGGACGTGACCAAGGTCGTCGAGGCGCATGTATTCAACACGGTCACGCAAGCACAAAACATCCTCGGCCTGGTAGCCGAAACCATCATTGATGACGACGGCCCGCACATGATGCGGGAGGCAGGCCGCTGGAAGCAATTGCACGCCTTTTGCGCCAGCCTGATTGGCTGCAAATCGATCGCTGTGGTGGATCCTTCCGGGCAGATCGTGGCGCTTTCAGATACCCGTGATGTGCCAAATATCGATGCCTCGGACCGTCTTTACTTCAAGGTCCCGCAAAAAACAAAGCGGCTTTTTATCGGCCCTGCCGTAGTCTCCCGGGTGAAGGGATCGCCGATTTTGTTTTCGATCGCCTTGCCTGTCTTCGATTCGGCTGGCAAGCTGCTTTCTGTCGTGTCTGCCGGCATGGTGACCAGCCATGCAACCGATTTTTATGGCTTGATGGGATTCGGGGTCAGCACCACCGTCTCGATCTTCAAGGGGAATGGCGACCTGGTCGCGCGCTATCCGGACATGGCAAGTCACGTCGGCAAAAACAATGCAAAAGGCCAGCTCTTTGCCAAGGAATTGCCCAAAGCACCCAGCGGCACTTATGAATCCATTTCTGTTTTTGACGGTAAAACGCGCATTGCCGCTTATCAGTCGGTAAAGGACCTGGACCTGGTGATCTTTGCCGGCATAGAAAAGAATGTCGCGTACCAGAACTGGTGGAACCGCAGCGCATGGACAGCCTCGATCATCGGCTTCCTCCTGGTTTTCATCCTCTTCATTTTATATTTCGGCTACCGTTCATTATCCCGGCAAGGCAAGCTGGAAGTGAAGAACAGGGAATTGAGCGAGCTGGCCACGATTGATGGCTTGACCGGTATCGCGAACCGTCGATTTTTTGATTTGACGCTGCAGCGCGAGTGGGACCGGCACAAGCGGGACAAGTCTGCACTGTCTGTGCTGATGCTCGACGTGGATTTCTTCAAGAGTTATAACGATCGTTACGGCCACCAGGCCGGCGATGAATGCCTGCGCAAAATAGCGCAAATACTGGACGCCTCGATCCATCGCGACATTGACCTGATTGCCCGCTATGGCGGCGAAGAATTCGCCGCCATATTGAACTGCGATGCCAATGGCGCGTACGTTGTCGCCGAGCGCATGCGACTGGCGGTCGGGTCGCTCGCCATTCCCCACGAAGACTCGAAAATCGGCACGACCGTGTCGATCAGCATTGGCCTGGCAAGCACGTCCACGAGCAAGATTGTCAGCAAGGAGGACTTGATTCAGTTGGCCGATGTCGCCTTGTACGAATCCAAATCCAATGGCAGAAACATGGTGAGTCCAAGTCCTGGAAAAATCGAAGCCCTCGAAGTGTTAGGTTGATTTGCTGCATCAGTGCTCTGGCACATCTCGTTGAAAATCGCTCCGCTGCCGGAATCCTTCCCGGCTTTGCTGTCTAATCCAGGTAATGATTGTAGAGATCGGCCGGTTTTCAGGAAAACGTATGGCAACCACCCTCAGGCATAGAAGCACCGATATCGTCACGCTGGAAGAAGGCGAACGCATCGCGGACAAGTGCGTCCCCGGCGATATCGCGCTGGTTCAGGAAGACGGCGGCTGGTGGACCCATTTCATCGGGGACGATGGCAGCGTTGAAAGCTATGACGAGGCCTACCCCACTTATAACCAGGCCCTGTGGGCCGCCAAGGCGGCCGCTGAATACACTTCTTCAACGGAAGACTAGCAGCCTAATTGAGCCTGGAAATATAGGCGGCGATGTCATCGGCCGACATCGGCATGGCTACCTGGGCGCCCTGCACCTCGTCGCATTGCAGGCTGCGCAACAGCTGCAGGGTATGTTCGCTTTCGACGCCTTCGGCAATTGTCGTCAGGTTCAGGCTGCGTGCCATCTGGATAATGGCGCGCACGATCGCCGATTCTTCCATGTCGCTGCCCAGGTCGCGGATGAATGACTGGTCGATCTTCAGCTTGTCGACGGCAAAACGCTTGAGATAGGCCAGGCTGGAATAGCCGGTGCCGAAATCATCGATGGCCAGCTTGAGCCCCAGCGCCTTCAAGCGCCGTACCGTTGCCAGCACCTGGTCGGAATCGTGGATCAGCACCGATTCGGTGAGCTCGAGCTCCAGCAGCGCTGGCTCCAGGCCCGAGGCGGCAAGGGCCGCGCCGACGCTTTTCTCGAGGTCGCCGCGCTTGAACTGCACGGCCGACAGGTTGACGGCCATCAGGAGTTGCGGCAAGCCTGCGCGCTGCCAGGCGACGGCCTGCCGGCATGCCTCGTGCAATACCCAGTCGCCGATCGGGATGATCAGGCCGCAGTCCTCGGCCGTCGGAATGAAGCTGCCGGCCGGTAGCATGCCCAGTTCCGGATGGTTCCAGCGGATCAGCGCCTCGACACCGACCACCTGGCCGCTGGCCAGGCTAATTTGCGGCTGGTAATGCAGCACGAACTCGCCGCGTTCCAGCGCCAGGCGCAAGCCATTGCGCATGTTCAGGTGGGCGCTGGCTTCGGCATTCATCTGCTCGGCGTAAAACCGGTAGGTATCACGGCCGGCTTCCTTGGCGTGGTACATCGCCGTATCTGCTTTTTTCAGCAGCGTATTGAAATCGCGCCCATCGTCCGGATACACGGCCACGCCCATCGACAGCGTGGCGAACAATTCCAGGCCATCGATATTGAAGACACGCGCCATGTTGTCCAGGACCTTTTCCGCCACTTTGGCAATCGCCTCGTTATCCCGCATGTCCGAAAGCACAATCAGGAATTCATCGCCGCCCTGGCGGCTGATGGTTTCGGTTTCGCGCACGCTTTCGCGCAGGCGCGTCGCCACGGCCTTGAGCAGGGCGTCGCCGATCAGGTGGCCGAGCGAGTCGTTGACCGATTTGAAACTGTCCAGATCGATGAACAGCAATGCCGCCTTGGCATGCGCACGGTCGCTGTAGGCCATCGCCTGTTCCAGCCGGTCCTTGGCCAGCAGGCGATTGGGCAGCTTGGTCAACGCATCGTGGTAGGCCAGGAATTCGATATACGCCTCGGACACCTTGCTGTCGGTAATATCCTGTACGGTGCCGATCGCCATCTGGACCTGGCCTGCATCGCCGAACGTCATCTCGGCGCGCTGATGCGCCCAGCGCATGCCCTCGGCCGTTTCAAACCGGTGTTCGACGTCAAAGGGCGTACCCTGCAAGGCAGTCTGCCAGGCGTTCCTGACCAGTTCACGGTCTTCCGGCAGCACGCAGTTGAGAACAATATCCCGCGACAGCGGCGTACCGGGCGGGATGCCGAAAATCTTGTACGTCTGCTCGGACCAAGTCACCTTCAGGTCGGCGATCTCGACGGTCCAGCTGCCGATGTTGGCCACCGATTGCGCTTTCTGCAGGGTACGTTCGCTTTCCTGCAGCGCCGCATGCAACCGGTTGCGCTCGACCACCAGCCGGTTGAAGCTGCTGACCAGCCGCCCGGTTTCGTCATCGCGCGCCACTGGCAGCGGCGTCAAGGCATTGCCGTGCTCGGCCATGCGTCCGATTGCCTTGGCCGCGTCTTCCAGCGGGCGCAGATGGCGCGTGAAAATGATGTGCAACAGCGCGGCAATGGCAAGCGTCATCAGGAGCGCCGTCAGGTAGATTTCGCGCTGCAGCGTCTTGATCGGCGCAAATGCCGTCTTGGTCGCCACGCCGGTAATCACCATCCAGTCGGTCGTTTTCATGAAGCGGTTCACATTCAGTGCCTCGACGCCGTTGGATACCATGTTAATGCCCGGCACCTCGATGCGCTCGCGCAGGCGGCGGTCCAGCAAGGGATTGACGCCCTTGGGAGGCAGTTGCTGCATGATCCGCTTCTGGTTATCGGCGAAGACGATCATGTTTGCCTTGGCCGACATCACCACGACCCGCACGATCATGCCGAGGTTGAGGTTTTCGCGGAACTTGAACAGGTTCGGGTCGAACGGCGAGATGCCTGCCGTGAGCACGCCGGCGGCAGCACCGGAGGCATCCTGCAGCTGCATGGCGAACGGAATGATGGGTTGCCTGGAAAAGCGGCTGATCACGGGCGTGCCGACATACGGCTTGTTTGTCGCCATGCTGGCGCGGAAATGCTCGCGGTCGCCGATGTAAGTGCCTACCCGCCCGGGATGTTGCGGGTAATCGGCAATGATGGTGCCGTTCTTGTCGGCCACCAGCAAGCCATTCGGAAACAGCTTGGGCGGCAGGTCGCGTTGTTCAAACAGGCGCTGGATTTTTGCCGGGTCGGCGAGCATGGCCGGCGTGATTGCAGCTGCTGCCTGGCTGAGCAAATCCGTGCGCAACTGCAGCTCGCTGTCGAGGTCGGCGGTGACAAAGTCGGCCGTTGCCGACATTTGCGCAATCAATATTTTTTCTAGATCGGCCTGCAACACGGCAGACATGCGCACCGCGAAGCCCCAGATGGCTGCGACAATCACGATCAGCACCACCACGAGCATGCGTAACTTCAGGCTTTTTGGGCCGAACGGCTGGGTCATTAAGTCATACGTTTTATGCAAGGCAGCGGCCATCTTAACATTCGATTCCGGCGTTCCGGCGGTTGCGATAAATCTTGACGATATTTAACCAAATAGTGTTGCCGAAATAGCGGCGCCTAGGCAGCCTCGACCTGTGCGCCCCACAACGCCCCGCCCGCCAGATCCATATGGGTCAGGTACAGGCGCAGGTCAAATTCGAACTGGTGGTATTGCGGCTCCATGTGCTGGCACAATTTATAGAATGCCTTGTCGTGCTCCTTCTCTTTCAGGTGCGCCAGCTCATGCACGACGATCATGCGCAAAAACTCGATCGGTACGCTCCTGAAGACGGAAGCCACCCGGATTTCATGCTTGGCCTTGAGCTTGCCGCCCTGGACCCTGGAGATGAAGGTGTGCGTGCCCAAGGCATGCTTGAGCACCTGAATCTTGTTGTCAAAACCGACCTTGCTGATCGGTTCCGCATTGCGCAGGAAGGCGCTTTTCAAGTCGAGCACGTATTGATACAGTGCCTTGTCGGTGCGGACGTCATGGGCTGCTGCATATTTTTTCAGCAGCACGCTCGCCAGTTTATCTTCCGCTAGCAGTCCCCGGACTTGTTGCTTCAGATGTTCGGGATAGCCCGCCAGATATTTCAAGTCTTGCATTGTCTATCACTTACTCCTGTGGAATTGCCATCTGCATGCCGGACGTAGCATGGTGCTTATTTTTAACCGTGTCAATTTCCCGCAGGGCGGCGGAAAATGCAACGGGCGGACTGCGCATCTTGCGCAGTCCGCCCGTAAACTACTTCGGCGTTAGCGGCCCGCAGGCCGGGGATCAGGCCGCTTGTGCCAGCGCCGGATAGTCGATGTAGCCCACCGGGCCCGGCACATAGAAGGTTTGCGGATTGGGCGCATTGAGCGCCGCATCGGCCTTGAAGCGCTGCACCAGGTCGGGATTGGCGATATACGCGCGGCCGAAAGCCACGGCATCGGCGCGGCCCGATTCGACTGCATCGATCGCCATGTCGCGGTTGTAGCCATTGTTGGCGATGTAGACGCCCTTGAATGCCTGGCGCGCACCGGCAAAATCAAAGCCGGGCACGTCGCGCGCGCCGCCCGTGGCGCCTTCGACGAAGTGGATGAAAGCGATCCCGCGCTGGTTCAATTCTGCCACCAGGTGGCCAAACACCGCTTGCGGATTGCTGTCCGAAATGTCATTGGAGGGCGTCACCGGCGACAGGCGGATGCCGACGCGGCCGGCGCCGATTTCGGCCACCACCGCATCCACCACTTCCAGCGCGAAGCGGGAGCGGTTTTCCACCGAGCCGCCATACGCATCGGTGCGCCGGTTGGCGCCGTCGCGCAGAAACTGGTCGACCAGGTAACCGTTGGCGCCATGGATTTCGACACCATCGAACCCGGCGCGGATGGCGTTGGCGGCGCCACGGCGGAATGCCTCGACCACGCCGGCGATTTCGTCCGTGCTCAAGGCATGCGGCACCGCGAAGTCAACCTTGCCGTTACGGGTATAGGCCGCGCCCCTGGCTTGCACTGCCGAAGGCGCCACAGGCTGGGCACCACCGGTCAGGTCGGGGTGGGTGATGCGGCCGACGTGCCAGATCTGCGCGACAATTTTCGAGCCGGCATCATGGACGGCCTGGGTGATTTTTTTCCAGCCTTCGACCTGGGCATCGGAATAGATGCCGGGCGTGGCCATGTAACCCTTGCCCTCGGGGGCGACCGGGGTGCCTTCGCTGATGATCAGGCCGGCATTGCTGCGCTGGCGGTAATATTCAACGTTGATTTCGCTGCCCGGAATATCCCCGGCGGCTTCATCGGCGCGGCTGCGCGTGAGCGGCGCCATGACGACGCGGTTGGCGACCTCGATGTCGCCGATGCGAAAACCTTGAAACAGCTTGGTGTCGGCAATGGCAAGGGCGTTGGTACTGGCAGTGGTCAGGGGAGCATTCATGAGATGGGATCCTTCAAGGGGAGTGATCGATGCTGGATTATCTCCATTCCAGACCACCATGAGTAGACTGGTAAAGTGATATTATCTATTCCTGACAGGAATAGATAAAACCATGGATCGTTTGCGCTTGATGGAAACCTTTGTGCGGGTGGTGGAGACCGGCAACTTTTCGGCCGTGGCGCGCGAAGGCTTTACCACGCAGTCCGCCATCAGCAAGCAGGTGCAGGCGCTGGAGGCGCAGGTCGGTGCGCGCCTGCTGGTGCGTTCCACGCGCAGCCACTCGCTCACCGAAGCCGGCAAGCTGTATTACGAGCGCTGCCGCCAGGTACTGGATACGCTCGAGGATGCCCGCATCGAAGTGCACCGCGCCGAGCATGAAATCAGCGGCGTGGTGCGGGTGGCGGCACCCGTCGCCTTCGGCCGCCTGCATATCGTGCCGCGCCTGCCGGCGTTTTTTGAACGCTATCCCAAGCTGCGCGTGGACCTGCAGCTCGACGACAGCTTCATCGACCTTGTGGCAGCGGGCATTGATGTGACCTTCCGCGTCGGCGAACTCAAGGATAGCCGGCTGACCGCGCGGCGCATCGGCACGGCGCACCGCGCTGCCCTGGCCGCGCCGGCTTACCTGGCACGGCATGGCGAGCCGCGTCATCCGGATGAACTGCTGCAGCATAACTGCCTGATCTATACGCCACTGGCCAGCATCAATGAATGGCACTTCCGGGATGAGCAAGATGCAGCGCACGTGGTGCGCGTTGCCGGCAGCTTCCAGTCCAACAGTTCCGAGGCGATCCGCCAGGCAGTGTGCGAAGGCATCGGCATCAGTTATTCCACGCTGTGGGTGTATGGCGACGATATCCGCGCCGGCCGCATCAAGCCTATCCTGACGCAATTCCGCCCGCCGCCCCTGCCGCTGAATGTGGTCTTCCAGCCGGCCCGGCGGCCCTCGCTGAAGATCAACAGCTTCGTCAATTATTTTGCGCACGCCTTCGACCAGGACCCGGATATCGCGCAAATGCTCACTGCCGCGGAAGAATAGGCACGCCCGATGCGTTATGCTTCCGCTATTCTTCACGCATCACAATCATCACTGGACCAGCCGATGGACGCCACCCTGCGCAATACCCTGGAACAAATGCCGAAGGCAGAGCTTCATATCCACATCGAAGGCTCGCTGGAGCCGGAACTCATCTTTGCCCTGGCGCGCCGCAACGGCGTTGTCCTGCCGTATGCCTCGGTCGAGGCGCTGCGCAGCGCCTACGCCTTCACGAACCTGCAATCCTTCCTCGACATTTACTATGCCGGCGCCAGCGTGCTGCTGACCGAGCCTGACTTTTATGACATGACCATGGCGTACCTGGCGCGCGCGCACGACGACCATGTTCGGCATGTGGAAATCTTTTTCGACCCGCAAACCCATACCGCCCGCGGCGTGGCATTTGCGACCGTGATCGGCGGCATCTACCGCGCGCTGCAGGATGCCCGGGCGCAGTGGGGCATGAGCGGTGCGCTGATCATGTGTTTTTTGCGCCACCTGCCCGAAGCGGAGGCATTCGCCACGCTCGAAGACGCCCTGCCTTACCGCGACAAGTTCATCGGCGTGGGGCTGGACTCTTCCGAACGCGGCCATCCGCCGGAAAAATTCACCAGGGTATTTGCGCGCTGCCGCGCACTGGGCTTGCATCTGGTCGCGCATGCCGGCGAAGAAGGCCCAGCCCAATACATCACGACCGCGCTGGATGACTTGCATGTGGAACGCATCGACCACGGCGTGGCTTGCCTGCAGGACCCGGCGCTGGTCGAGCGCCTGGTGCGCCAGCAGACGGCGTTGACGGTATGTCCGCTATCGAACATCAAGCTGTGCGTATTCGAGCGGATGGAAAACCACAACCTGCTGGCGTTGCTGGACGCGGGCATTGCCGCAACCGTCAATTCCGACGACCCGGCCTACTTCGGCGGCTACCTCAACGCCAATCTGCTTGCCGCATTCGAGGCCTTGCCCCTGACCCGCGAACACGCGCACCGGCTGGCACGCAACAGCTTTGCTGCAGCCTTTCTGCCACCGGCAGAAAAGGCGGCCTATCTGCGCGAAGTCGAGGCGTTTTTCAGCCAGCAGCCATAAAGTCCCTACAATTCATACAAGACGAGCAAAGGAGAATGTCATGACGCCCTACCGGCAAATCCCCATGGTGGTCAAGATGCGTGGCCTGTCCATTATCCAGACCATGGTGATCCTGGCGATCATCGGCATCGTCGGCTCGCTGCTGGCCAACTACGTCATCGACAAGCGCTGCGAAGCCGAGCCGACAAGGGAAATCTGCGCCAGGCGGCAATAGAGGCACCAGACGCTACAATGCCTTGGGCCGGGAGGATTGTTCGGCGCTTTCCGCCAGTTTTTTATTTTTTTCGGTCAGGGTCTCGATCAGTCCATCGATGCCGGCGCGGTTGATTTCCGACGTAAAGGTATTTCTATAGGCTTCGCTCATCCATACGCCAACCACGTTGACGTCAAAAATCTTCCAGCCGTCCGGCGTCTTCGCCATCCTGTAACTGACCCGGATCGGTTCGCCGCTGCGCTTGCGTTTCTGCACCACTTCGAAACGCACCTCCACTTCGGTTGCGCCCGGCTCGGCGCGCAGGGGCAGGAATTTCAAGGGATAGTCTTCCTTGATTTGCGACATGGCACCGGCATAGGTGTACATCAACAAGTCACGAAATTCGTTGATCAGTCGGTCTTTCTGTTCCGGGGTAGCGGCGCGCCAGTGGCGGCCCACTGCCAGTGCGGTGGCGCGCTGGAAATCGGCATGTGGCAGAATTTTTTCATTGACCACGGCAACGATGCGCTGACGATTGCCCGCCTGAATTTGCGGATCACGCGTTGCCAGGTGGATGATTTCCTCGCTGACGCGCTTGACCAGCACATCTGGGGCTTCCTGCGCAGACACCTGGCTTGCCAGCGCCAGCACGGTAAAGAGCATGCCGGCGAATGCCGCTGCCCGGTGACGGATTGTTTTCATGTGTCTGCCTTTACCCTGTCGCCACTGCATTTTCCGGGGCCTGCCACTGCCATATTGTGTGACAGCGGTGCGGCCATAAGTCATGCAAGATTCCAATTGCCATCTTGCGCTTTCCGCGAACGGATTTATTGTTGCGCATTAAATAATCCAGTGACATCTCCGGCAGGCGGCCCCTCGTCCGGTGCTTTCTGACAGCGGCGGCGCCTTGGCGCTGACGGCCACTTCGCCAGCCTTATCCTTGCTGCCGCTGCGCTTCCAGCCGGCTGGCCAATTCTGCAGGCGACATCGGCTTGCCGAACAGCCAGCCCTGTGCGTAATGTACACCGTGTTCGCGCAAATAGTGCGCCTGTGCTTCCGTCTCGACGCCTTCGGCGATAATTTTCAGCTTGAGCGATTTCGCCATTTCAATGATATGCAGGATGACCTGGCTGGTGGCCGATTCGGTGCCGATGGTGTCGACGAACGATTTGTCGATCTTCAGGTAATCCAGTTCGAACGTGGTCAGGTACGACAGGCTCGAATAGCCGGTGCCAAAATCATCGATGGCGACGCAAATGCTCATCTTGCGAATGTCGCGGATAGTCTGGGCGACATGCTTTGCATTGAGAAAGCCTCGTTCGGTTGCTTCCACCATGATGCCGCCGGGTCCGATGCCCGCTTTTTTGATCATGTCATGCAGTTCGTTGACAATATCGTTGCTTTGGAGATCCTCTGGCGATAAGTTGATGCCGACATGGAAATCCGTGTTCCGTTGCAATAGCTCGGCAATGTCGCGTACGACCAGCGCCATCACTTTGCGGGTCAATTGCCTGATCAGGCCATTTCCCTCCGCGGCGTGGATGAACAGGTCAGGCGCCAGCACTTCGCCATCTTTGCGGCGCCAGCGGATCAGCGCTTCGGCGCCATGCCAGCTGCCGCTTTGCAGATCGACCAGCGGCTGATAGAGCAGGAAGAACTCATCCGCGCGCAGCGCAACGCGCAGCAGCGCTGGTAGCGACAACTGCTGCCGTGTCAGGTAAAACACCGCGAACGCCAGCATGAGGCCCGCCGCAATTCCCACTGGTACCACCAACAGTGCTGTGCGGCGCATCCCCGCGCGCAGATAGGTGGCCGGCACGGCAGCGTAGGCAGTAAAGGCATTCAGTCCGGAATACTCGGTCGCGACGATATAGTCACCGTCGAAGCGCCGGTTTTTTTGTCCCGGCCTTGTGCCTTCCAGCCATTCCGGCTTGAACGCCCCACGGTTCATGAGCGGCTTGCCATCCTGGCCAACCAGGCCAATCGCCATGTCTGGCCGGTACATTGCCACGTCCAGCGGCAAGGATCGATGCACAATCGCCGCATAGCCACTTTGCTCGCGCGTGGAAATCGTGAATCGCATGGTCGGCGCAAACGGCAGCACGACCGAGGCGCGTATGCTGACCCCGGTAATATTCACATAGTCCGGTGCGCCTATGGCAATGCCGACGCCGTGACTGCCCAGCGAAGAACACATGAGTTTATTGTTGGCAACATACCCCACTGTCTGGAGATTGGTCGAACCGACGTCGATTTCGCGCATGCGCTCGATGTTTTCCAATGAGCATGGATCGGCGGACCGCGCGGCCTCCAGCTTGTCAAATGCAGCCAGGATCTGCAGGCTGGTTTCGTCGCTGCGACGCAGGACTTCGCTGGCAAGACTGGCGGCGCGCACTCTTTCTTCGTCGAGGCTCTGGCTGCCCGCCACGTACAGCGCAACCAGGATCGGCGCCGCGATGGCAATCAGGCCGACAACCAGTGCCATGACGATGGCGGCACGTTTTCTCAACTCGGTCTCCTTGACTCGCACATCGCATCGCCTGCGGTTTGATTTACCCAGTAATGTTCTATGGATCGCGGCAGCCTGCAATATCCTTTTTCTGCTGCAGCTGCGTTCTCTTACTCTATATGATTCTCCACATGCTTTTGGTTTTTTCCATTGGGGCCACGCGTTCGCACGCCCCTGTGGCTCTTCACTTTATTTGCTGCAAGACAATCTCCTGTCTGAATTAATTTTTCGCGAATTTGTTCCGCATTACAATTGGCTTTTCACCCTGGAGCGCCTATCGTGCCGCAGCAACCTGCTGACTCACCGCTTCGTCTGACTGGTTTTCGCACGGTATTCGCCTGCCTGTTTCTGGCCGGAGCCGCCACCTTCACGATGCCCCAACCTGCCCATGCGCTGAGCTGCGGCGTCCATGAAAAAAGCGTGTGCAAGGGAGAGGACAAGCAGTTTGCCGGCGGATTCAATCCCGGCACTGGCTACGGTGGCTTTGGCGGCGGCGCGTGCCGGGCGCGGCAGACGCCCGTGATTTTTATCCACGGTAATGCCGATGGTTCCGTGAGCTGGGATGCCCCGCCGGGCAATGTTGCCGGCTATCCGACGCCGCCACGTTCCGTGTATGCGGAAATGAAGGCGCGCGGCTACCAGGATTGCGAATTATTTGGGGTGACCTATCTTTCGGCGGAAGAACGCAAGCTGGAAAACGTCGGCAAGAATTATCACCAGCCAGCCAAATATCGCATCATTCATGATTTCATCCTGGCGGTGCAAGCCTATACCGGCAAGCCGCAAGTCGATATCGTGGCCCATTCGCTGGGTGTGACGCAAACGCTGGCGACCTTGCACTACTACAAGATGTCTGGCTCTGTGCGCAAGTTCGTCAATATCGCCGGTGGCCTGCGCGGCTTGGCCAGTTGCCAGCTGACCGGCTTTGCCAACCCGCAGGCGCCGACCTGCGGATCGCAAAATTTAGCAGACGGCAATACCTTCGGTTTTTATCCGGAAGGTTATGCCGGCGTACTGTGGGTGAGCAACCCGTGGACCGGCACCGGCACGCCCAGATCGTTGCGGCAAGCGCCCAAGCATGCTGCTGCCACGACGTTTTATACCATTAGCGCAGGCAACAGGGACGAGGTGGCTTGCGCTGCGTCGGGCTTCCACTCCGGCTGCCATCTCACCAGCAAATTCGACGCTGCGCCCAACGTGCGGGCACAAATCGACATCGGCGCCGGCGCAGATGCGGCGCAACTCGACCTGGACTGGTCGGACAAATCGCCCTTCAATCGCATGGGCGGCGATGCCAGCAATGGCATTGGCCACTTCCGCGCCAAGGATAATGCCGGCACCATCATTTACCGAATGCTGCAAACGGATTGCCGCGGCCTGGCATGCGCCCAGGAGTATCGCTATGGGCCCAAATCGGCTTACTAAAGCTTGCCATGTGCCTGAAGTTTGTTCAAACGCAATAACTGGAGTTTGTCACCGGAAAATAATTGGTGTTTTGACAACTGGATGACACCAAGATGATGAATCCGAACCTCGTTGCCGCGGCCCAGCATGGCAGCGCGTCGGTTGCGTTGCGCGCGGAAGCCTATCTGGCCAGCCTGCATGAAACCTCGGGAAACAACCTCACGGCCAACCTGGCGAACGGCATGGCGCTGGTGTCGGGACTATTGTGCGGCAAGCCGGATAATGCCCCCGCACAGGAACTGCACCGGGCGTTGGCAAAGCTGGTACTGGCAAAAATGCAGCGCATTGCGCGCGACACCAGCATGGGTCGCCAACAAGAAGCCTATCCCTGCTTTACCTCTTAAGCCAAAAGCAAGCGCCATCCGGCACCCGCTGCACGGCTATTTGCTCAGGCCGTCGACCAGCACGTGGCCTTTGATGAAGCCAGCCTGAATCGCGGCCGCGCGGTTGGGATAATCGCCGTCGTCGCCGGACTCGCCTATGACTTCGCTATCGCTGCTGGGGTCTTCTCCCGGCCAGGCAATGCGTACGGCGTAATCCCAACATGCGCGGGAACCTTCGTGGGGCAATGCAGTGACATAAATTTCCATGTCCTTGTACAGCTCGGTTTGCCAATCCTGTTCGCTTGCCATGACCACCTCCTGTATTGTTCAGCATAGTGGATTATGCAGACGATAGCAGGACAATCTTCAAGCGTGCCGCAATCGTTCAGCGGGCTTTCGACAACACGATCAGCCAGCGGCGCAGCAACAGGATATGCAGATGACCAGGAGCAACGCCCGGGTTGCATTCAAGAAGAGGATGCGCGCGGTAATAGCGCGTGCGGCAATCACGCCCGATGGAAACTTCGCGGCGGCCAACCCGCAGCTGGATGCTGGTTGCCACGTAACCGGGATGGAAACTGGTAGGGAGGGAAGACGTCAGGTTTGCCATGGTGCTAGCCTTTCTTGTATGTTATTGACATTGAACGCAACGCCACTTTAGCACGAACACTGTACGAATACACAGTATTAACTGTATTAATAAACAGTATTTTAAATGGTGTTGTTTTCAAGTCAATTGCATGAAAGGCCACTCAGGCACAGCGGCATGCTGGCATAAAAAACGGCAGCCTAGGCTGCCGTTGTTGTCTGGCTTGGTGCGATTACTTCTGGCGACGACGGCCCAGCAGGAATGCCGCCAGTCCCAGGCCCAGCAGCGCCAGGGGTGCCGGTTCCGGCACTTCTGCTGCAGCAACATACTTGAAATCATCGAGAATGAAATAATCGTACGTGTAGTTGCTTTGGTCGGTCAGCACGGCGTAAGCAATCGGCGCGTTGTCGGTGCCGCCGATGAAGCCGACGTACTGGCCGGACTGGGCAGCGATGTTCAGCGTGCCAAGCAGCGAGCCGCCGACGCCGAACAGGTCGATGGTCCAGGGCTGGTCAGCCGCGCCCCAAGAAAAACCGAAGGCGGAAACCGGGTTGGCAAACGCAATGGTGAACGGGCTGTCGCTGGACTGGCTGGCGATGTAATTGCCGCTGGCGCCATAGCTGCCGGAATAAGTGTTTTCAACAAACAGGGGCTGGTTGCCGCTGAAGGTGACAAAGCTGTTAAAGGTACGCGAGGTGAAGGAGCCGGTGGCTTCCGCATTGAAATCAAGTACGGTGGCGCCGTTCAGGGCAGGATCGGCGCTGCTGGAAATCAGTGCTGCAGCAGAGGCGGCGCTTGCCGACAGCATCAGGGTGGCGGCAATCAGGAAGTGCTTGAAGCTTTTCATGGGAATCCTTTGCTTGGGTATTTGAAGGTGCCTGTCCCAAGAGGAACAAGCTGCCATTAATTTGCAATTTGGAATCATTAATGCAAAAGTCAGGCCACCCAAGACAAGTGATTGTTTTTATTGGGAAATCTAAATTTCGTTAAAGAAATTTTCATGCTGCTGTAAATATTTCCGACAGATATCAAATTCTACCTGGCGTTTCCCCCTCTTCCATTGCCGCCTCGCCCAGCAAGACCTGCAAGCCGCTGGCGCGCTTGGTCTTGCGCAAAACCGCTGCTTCCAGCACGGCCGCCGCCGGCGTCACCAGCGTAAAGCATTCTCGGGCGCGTGTGATGCCCGTGTACACCAGTTCACGCGCCACGACCTGCCCGGCTTCCGGCGGCAAGACCATGGCCACATGGCGGAATTCCGAGCCTTGCGACTTGTGCACGGTCATCGCATACGCGGTTTCCACCGCCGCCAGGCGCGTTGCCAGGACGCTGCGCACCGCGTCGCCGTTGAGGAAGTACACGCGCTGGGCATCGGCGCGCGCCGGGTCCGGCAATACGATGCCGATGTCGCCGTTGAAGACGCCGACGCCGTAATCGTTGCGGCTCACCATGACGGGCCGGCCTGCGTACCATTCGCCGCGGCGACGGATCAGGCCTTCCCTTTCCAGGCGCTGTTCGATGGCCTGGTTGAGGCCGGCCACGCCCCACTCGCCCTCGCGCACGGCGCACAGGATGCGGAACGTATCGAAGGCCAGCAATACCGATTTCACCCATGCCTCGTACGCGACAGGATCGGCCGCATCGTCGGCCCGCGGCATTTTTTGCAGCAGCGCGAGATAGGCGCGGTAGCCGCCCGCGGCGCCCGCGCGGCCATCTGTCGCCAGCGCCAGCACGTCGGACTGCCGTGCATGCGCGATCCAGTGCACAGGGCCGCCGTCCGGGCAGCGCAGGCTTTCCTGCACTGCCGCCGGGTCGCCGGCATTGACTGCCGATGCCAGTGCGCCGATGGGGCCGCCGAAGCGCCGGCTCTTGCGCAGCATGACGGTTTGCTGCGCAAGCATGTCTCCGGCGCCCAGCATCTCCGCCGCGATGACCTGGCCGCTTGCTGCCAGCGCATAGTCCGCGGTGGCTTGCACATACGCGCCATGCTGGGCATCCGAGCACAGGTCGCCCAGCACCGCGCCGGCTTCCACCGAAGCGAGCTGGTCCTTGTCGCCCAGAAGGATCAGCATGGTCGTCGCTGGCAGCGCGTCAAGCAACGCCGCCATCATTTCCAGATGCACCATCGATGCTTCATCGACGACCAGGACATCGATGTCGAGCGGGTTGCCGGCGTGGTGACGCAGCGCGCGCGTGTCGGGGCGCGCGCCCAGCAAGCTGTGCAGGGTGCCGGCGGACGGCAGGCGCGCTGCCAGTTGCGCCAGCGGCAGGGCTGCGCCAACGCGGGCCACCAGGCCGCCGAGGGCATCGTCGATCGATTGTTTCAGGCGCGCCGCGGCCTTGCCGGTGGGCGCAGCCAGCGCAATGCGCAGGCGCTCAGGGTCTTCCGCCAGCGCAAACAACAGGGCCAGCAAGCGCGCCACCGTATAAGTTTTACCGGTGCCGGGGCCGCCGGTAATGATGGAAAAGCTGCTGCGCACGGCAATCGCGCAGGCGATCCTTTGCCAGTCGGGCCCGGCATCTGCCGCTGGCGCTTCCTGCGCAGCCGCGTCGAACAACCTGTCCAGCCAGTCGCGCACGCGCGCCGCATCCACTTCGCGCACGCAGGCAGCGCGCATTGCGGCCTGGCGCGCCACCAGGGTTTCATTGCGCCAGTAGCGGCGCAGGTACAGGCGGTCGCGGTCCAGCACCAGCGGCTGGCAACGGTCTTCTGTTCCGACCACCCAGACCTGCGTGCAGGCGCCCAGGGTAGTCTGCCATGCCGCAGCATCGGCGGGCAGCGGGCCGCTGGCATCCAGCACACCCTCCCACTGCTCGCGCGTCCAGCCCAGCAGCGCACACGGGTCGGCAGCGAGCTCGCCGAGATTCAGGCAACTGTGGCCGCGTCCTTCAAGTTCAGACAAGACGGCGCTGGCCAGCACCAGCGGCGCCGTGGTGGCAGGTGCTGCAGGAGCTGCATCGGCTGCAATGGCGGGCGACGCCGCCGACAGCGTGGCGATGAAGCGCGCAAAAGCGACGCCGAGATGGCGCAGCATGCCGTCTTCGACCAGCGCCTCAAGTCCGGCAAGCAAGGCATTTGCCTGGGTCATGCAAAATCCTCCGTGGCGGCCGGCACCGGCAGCAAGGCATCCAGCGCCTCCAGCAGGACGACATCCGCCGGCAAGTGGTAACAGCCGCGCGTCTCGGGGTTGTTGATGCCGCGCAGGAAGTAAAACAGCGCTCCGCCCAGTTGCGCCTGGGGATCGTATTCCGCGCCCAGGCGGCTCTTCAGCAGGCGGTGCAGCGCCAGCAGATAGATTGCCCCCTGCACGTCGTAACGACAGGCAGCCATGCCTTCGGCAAGGGCCTGGCGGTGGTAGCCCGCATCGGTCGGCGCCAGCGCATTGGACTTGTAATCCAGCACCCAGTAGCGCCCGGCATGTTCGAACACCAAGTCCTTGAAGCCGCGCAGCATGCCATGCAATTCGCGCTCCGACAGGGATGCGCGGGCGATGCCGTCGAGCAGGTGACGCTGGCACAGCGCATCAAGCGCGCCAGTGGCGACGCTGTGTGCCGGGAACCAGAATTCGGTTTCCGGCATGGCCCCGTCCAAGTCGCGCAGGGCAGCGCCCAGCGGCGGCAGCGGCGTTTGCGCAATCGCCCGCAGCCAGGCCACGGCGTCATCCTGCCTGTGGCCCCACCCTGCGCGCTCGCAACGCGCGCGCAGGCGTGACTCGAAGGTGACGTCGTCGACGATGCCGAATCCTTCGTTGGCCATCCATTCCAGTTGCGCGTGGAGGAACTGGCCGGGCAGCGAGCCGCGCGGAAAGCGGTGCCAGGCAGTGTCCTGCAGCTTGCCGAAACTGCGCAGGTCGTCGTCTTCCGCCAGCTTTTCCGCCAGCGGCGTGGCCGGTACCGGGGCGCTGCCGAGTTCGCGGGTGATCGAGGAATAACTGGCGATTTTCCAGTGGCGCTCGAAGCTGGCCGCATACGGCGGGGCATTCTGCAGGGGCGGCCGGCGCGGCCGGCGCGACAGCGGGCCGAAGCCGGGATCCGCAGTGGCATCGAGCAGGCTGATGGCGGCGCAATCGCCGCGCATCGCCTGCAGGCGCGCCATCAGTTGCGCGCCGTCGATCGCCTCGCCGCCGCCCAGCAGATAGCCCATGGCGCTGTCGTGGATCCTGTCCTTCAACGACGCCACGCCCAGCCAGAGCGCATGGCGCGCGCGCGTCAATGCCACGTACAACAGGCGCAAGTCTTCGTCCAGACGAGCGCGGTCCAGCTGCTCGCGCGCTTCTTCAGTCCGGGCGAAATCGACGCGGCGCGCGCCGTCTTCGCCGGTATGGAAAAAGAAGCTGCGGTTCGCGCGGTTGACAGGCTTGGCGCTGACGGCAAAAGGCAAAAACACCAGCGGGTATTCCAGGCCCTTGGACTTGTGCACGGTAATCACCTGCACCAGTTCGGCATCGCTTTCCAGGCGCAGGATGCGCTCGTCGCCGCCTTCGCCGTCATTGGCAATCTGTTCGGCCAGCCAGCGGATCAGGGCATGCTCGCCATCCAGGTTCTGGCTGGCCGCCTGCAGCATTTCCGCCAGGTGGAGCAGGTCGGTCAGGCTGCGCTCGCCGCCGGTTTCACGCAGCAGGCGGGCCGGCAGATCGAGTTCGTGGATGAAGCGGCGCAGCATGGCCAGCACGCCCTGGCGTTGCCAGACCAGGCGCAGGGCTTTCAATTGCTCCACGCGCGCTTCCCACGCCAGGTCGTCGGCGGCAAGATGCGCCAGCGCCTCCAGCGACAGGCCAGCGCTGCGCGTGGCGAAAGCCGCACGCGCGCAGCCGGCGTCGAGCGGATTGGCGACCGCCTGCAGCCAGGTCAGCAAATCGGCAGCCACCGTGCTTTCGAACACGGAGTCCTTGTCCGACAGGTAGACGCTGGCGACGCCGCGGCGCAGGAGCGCCCGGCGCACCGCCGCGGCTTCCTTGCGGTCGCGCACCAGCACGGCAATATCGGCCGGTTTCAGGGGAGTCAGCGCGTCCGCTTCGGCAAAGCCGGCGGCAGGGTCGTCGAGCAAGGCCACGATGCGCTCGGCGCACAGGGCGGAAAAATGCTCGCGGTAGCCGTCGCTTTTCAGGTCGGGCGAGTCGCTGCACCAGAACGTCATGGCGGCGACTGCGCCGCCGGTCTCGACAAGCTGCTCGGCTCGGCCTTGGGCGCCGACCGGTTCGAACGGCAAGGGGTTTTCGCCACCCCGGCGGAAGCGGAAGGCGCCTTGCGCGTGGCCCGCGCCGCACTGCCCATCCCGCCCGGCCGGCGCACCTTCGGCATGCAGAAAGAGGTGGTTGACGGCCTCGACGACTGCCGCCGTCGAGCGGTAATTGGTGCCAAGCAGATAATGCCGGCCGGCGGTAGCGCGGCGCGCATCGAGGTAGCTGTGGATGTCGGCGCCGCGGAAGCCGTAAATGGCTTGCTTGGGGTCGCCGATCAGGAACAGGCCCAGCTCATCCGGGTTATCGGCGATGCGATAAAGACGGTTGAAGATGCTGTACTGCTCGGGCGAGGTATCCTGGAATTCATCGATCAGCGCAACCGGGTACTGGCTGGTGATGCGGCGCGCGAGCGTTTCGCCATTGCCGCCTTCCAGCGCCATGCGCAGGCGCGTCAACATGTCGGCAAAACCGAACTGGCGCCGGCGCTGCTTGAGTTCCATCATGCGCTTTGCGATGCGGCAGGCGGCATGGCGCTGGATCTGGTAGGCCAGCGGCTCAATCGCCGCCAGCTGCGCCTGCAGCGCAGCGATGGCGTTAAAATCGCCGGGAATTTCGGCAGAAAATTTCGCCTTGAAACAATCGGTGATATGCGCCGGCGTCAGCCTGTGCCAGGCCGCGTCGAAGGCCGCGCCAGGCACGATGATCTCGGGGCCGTCAGCCCAGGTGCGCAAGGCCTCGAAACATGCGTCCAGCGTTGACTGCTTCATCTTGACGCCGTGCAGTCCGGCGCGATGCTTTTCCACCCACGCCACCATGCGTTCGACGCGCTCGCGCCAGCCAGGCTTGAACGCCGCCGCCACCGCATGCTGCTCATTTGTAGCGCGCGCGATCAGACGCGCCAGGCTTTCGTCGCCGGCGTCATCGAACAGGCCTGCATGCGGCACCAGCTGGCGCATCGCCTTTTCCAGCGCATCGACGTTATCCCAGCAGCCAAGCAGCATCGCCAGGGCGCTGCCGCCCAGCGGATACACCTGCTGGCGCCAGTAATCGCGCACGGCATCGCGAAACAGGCTTTCCTCGTTACTGACCAGTTCTTCATCGAACAGGCTGCCGCTGTCGAAGGCATGCTCGCGCAGCATGCGCTGGCACCAGGCATCGATGGTAAAGATGGCGCATTCGTCCATCGCTTCGGCTGCCAGCATCAGGCGGTGCGCCGCCTGCAGGCGTTCGGCCTGGCCGGGGTAGGATGCGATCAGTTCGATCAGGAAACCGTCATGGTCCTGCGGCGCCTGGCCACGGAAGCAGTGCGCCGCTTCCACCAGGCGCGCACGCACGCGGTCGGACAGCTCGCGGGTGGCGGCGCGCGTGAAGGTCATCACCAGGATTTCCGCCGGCGCCAGCGGCCGGCCGAAGCCATCGTCGCCGCCATGCCCGAGCACCAGGCGCACATACAGCGCGGCGATGGTCCAGGTCTTGCCGGTGCCGGCGCTGGCTTCGATCAGGCGCGAGCCGCGCAGCGGGAAAACGATGGGCTCAAGTGTCTGGCTCATGCTGCCTCTCCCGGTTGCTGCTCATCGTCGTGCAGGATCACTTCGACGGCGCCGGCGCACCAGGCAACCAGCGGCTGATACAGCGCCAGGGCGCAGGCGCGCCACTCCGGCTCGGCCTCGAGCGCGGCAAAATCTGCCCACAGGCGCGCCAGGCAAGGGTCGGCGACCTCGCCTTTCTGGAAATTGCCGGTCTGATGGTCGCGCCGGCCGTCATAGGTTTCGCGCAGCTTGTCATCGTCGCCTTCGCACAATTTCAGCGCGGTCTTGCGGGCCACCGGCAAGGGATTGCGCAAGCCTTGCCGCCACAATTCCAGCAAGGCTTGCAGCGCCTGGTGCGAGGCCTCGGCTTCCAGCGGCGCCAGGCGCAAGGTGGCATCCAGGCCCACCAGGTACCCGGTGACTGGCTGCCCGGCGACCGCAGCGGCCAGCTGGCGCACCCAAGCATCCAGCAACTTTTCCGGGCGCGGCATGATTTTCTTTTGCACGCTGCGCGTCAGCGCGCCGGGGTTCTGTTCGAGCCACGCAGTCTGGCGCCCATCGCCGCGCAGCTTGTCGATCCAGTCATCCAGGCGCATGCCCTCGTGCGCCATTGCCACCGGCAGCTTGCCGGCAGCATCAGGAAATTTCGCGCACAGCGCGAGCCAGGCCTGGCGCACCGGCGCAAGTTCGCGCACCAGCCGGTCTTGCCAGTACCGGCCCATCATGCCGATCGGCAGCACGCCCTGGCGCGCCAGGCGCGCAGTGCGCTCGCGCAAGCCCGCCTCGACTTCGCCCATGGCTTCCTGCTGGCCGTCGTCGTCCAGCAGCATCGCGGCGATGCCATATTTTTCCAGCGCGTTCAGGCCGAACGGTTCCTCGTCCTGACCCACCAGGGCACTGTCAGCGAACACGACCTGCAGGCGGTGCCGGAAAAAATACGTCACAGGCTGGCGTAAAAATCGCGCCAGATCGCCCAGCCTGACGCTGGCCGGCAGCTCCTGCGCAGCCGAACCTGCGGCATCCGCCGCCGGCCCCAGCAGCAGTTCGCCCTGCGTGGCCGCGGCAGCGTCGCGTCCCTGCGCATCCTCATGGGCCACGCGCCATTCGCGTGCAAAGGTCAGCAAGCCGCCTTCTTCGAAGTAGCGGCGGCTGAAGGGCTGCAGCGGGTGCTCGGTCGTCAGTTGCCGCAAGTCGAGGTCCCAGCCGCGCGCCAGGTAATCGCGCAGTTGCGACAGCAGCACCGAAGGCGGCTGCTCGCTGTTGTCGCGCACGTTGCGGCCTACCCAGCTGATGTACAGCTTTTCGCGCGCGGCCAGCAGCGCTTCCAGCATCAGGTAGCGGTCATCGTCGCGCCGCGAGCGGTCGCCCGGGCGCGCAAGACCAGGCAGCGCCAGCAAGTCGAAGTCGGCATGGTGGGCGCGGCGCGGATAGTCGCCGTCGTTCATGCCGAGCAGGCACACGGCGCGAAAAGGCACCGCGCGCATCGGCATCAGGGTGCAGAACGTCACACCGCCGGAGACGAAGCGCTGCGCCAGCGTGGGCGCGTCGATGGCGCCCAGCCAGGCTTCGCGCACCACCGCCAGCGGCACGGTCGCCGCAAAGCCGCCGGATTCACAATCTTCCAGCCAGCACGCCAGCGCCTGTTCGAGACTGGCAATGGTGAGGCGGTCGCGCTCCTCGCGGGCGTCAAAGAAGCTGGCCAGCAGCAGACGTGCGCGCGCGCCCCAGGCCTGCGGCGTGACATCCTGTGCCAACGCCTCGCGCCAGATCAGCAGCTTTTCGATGAAGGCCGCCAGGGAGCCCGCCAGCGCGGCGTCCAGGCCACCCACTTCGGCATACGGCTCGATGCCGCCGTAGCTGGCATCGTCACCGCTGGCATAGCCGAGCAGCATGCGGCGAATGCCGAATATCCAGGCATTCTGTTCGCCCGCCGGCGCCAGACCCAGGCCGGCGCGATGCTCGGTATCCAGGCCCCAGCGCACGCCGGCGCCATCGATCCATTGCGCCAGGCGCGGCAAATCCGCCGCAGCAATGCCGAACTTGGCAGCAAGCGCCGGCACGTCGAGCAGGTCGCGCACTTCGCTTTGAAGGCAGCGCTGCTGCGGCAGGCGCAGCAGCCATTCGAGGGCCACAAGCAGCGGGTTGACCTGGCGCTCGGTGACATCGGCGATTTCGAAGGGGATGAAACGCGCATCGTGGCGCGGGTACTGGCCGAACACTGCAGCGATCGCCGGCGCAAAGACTTCGATATCTGGCACCATCACCACGACATCGCGCGGCCGCAGCGGCACGGCAGTGGCATCGTCGGCGAACATCGCCAGCAGGCGGTCATGGAGAATCTCGACTTCGCGCTGGGCGCTGTGGGCAATGTGAAATTCGATCGAGCGGTCGTCCGGCGCGACTTCGGCGCGCGGGTGCTCATCCAGCGGCAGCATGTCGCGGATCGCCGCCTGCACCTGCTGCAGCAGGCAATCGCCCTCTCCTTCGCTGTAGAGGTCGATGCGCAGGCTGGAAAAATGTTCGCGGGTGGCCTGGGCGTCGTCGAATTCGTCGAGCATGCGCACGAAGTCGCGCCCGAGGCGCCCCCAGCCTGCCAGCAGCGGATGGCTGTGCGCATGCAATTCTTCCAGCGGCAGCGCGGCCAGGTCGCGGCCCTCGCGCATTTCCTGGCGGCGCCGGCCGGCTTTCAACAGATCGCGCCCGGCGATGATGTCGCCCCAGTAAAAGCGGCAGGGGTTGGGCACCGCCACCACCACTTGCATCTTTGCCGCCAGGGCGCCCAGCGCCTGCAGCGTCTGGTAGGGCAAGGCAGACACGCCGAACACCACGACCCGGCGCGGCAGGCGGGAAACGGACGCCTCGCCGGCCTGCAGGGCCGCGACAAAACGCTGGTGCACGCTGGCGCGCCCGCTGGTGCGTTCCTCTTCCGGCAGACTGGCCAGCACTTCGCGCCACAATTCTGCTTGCCAGCGCTGGTCGGATGCCAGCGGCGCTGCTTCACCAGCGGCTCTGCGCAACTGGTCGTTGCCGCCGGCCCAGTCCGCCAGCCAGTCGGCCCGGTACACCTGGTATTCATCGAACAGGTCAGCCAGGCGCAGCGCCAGCTGCAGGCGCCGCTCGGGATCGCCATCGGCGAGAAAATGGCGCAACGGCGCAAAGGCCGGGCGTGCCAGCAAGTCCGGCAGCAGCGCCATCAGGCGCCAGGTCAGGGGCGACTCGTCCAGCGCCGAGCGGTACGGCACCTGTTGCGGCCCGAGCATGCCGCGATACGCGTCCCACAGAAATCGTGCCGGCAGCGTCACGCGCGTGGAAGCGCATACGCCCATTTCCTCGGCAAGGGCGATCTTCAGCCACTCGGCCACGCCATTGGATTGCACCAGGATGATTTCCTGCTCCAGCGGCGCCAGCGGGTTGCTGCGCAGCCAGCCGAATACGGCGCTGCGCAATTGTTCGAGCTGGTTGCCGTGGATGGCGAGAAATCCTGGGCTCAGGTTGGATGGCATAGTGCTGAAAAAATAGGCAAACCGGTGCGGGACGACGGGTCAAGACCAAATATGGTCGTACGAATCGTGCTTGCGCGCAAGCGTGCACTGCAATTCCAAGGCATTTCGTCATCTTTTTGCCATGCTGCGTGGCAGCACCGGCACATGCCGTAGGGACGAAAAAAAACGCGCCGGCAAAAAGTGTGGAGACGCCCGGCGCGTATAAAGGAGAAGAGAAGAGAAGAGACTTGCTGCGGCAGAGATTGGCGGCATGGGGAGCCGCCGGCTTCTGCCGCCCTACCGCATCAAATGCCGCCCATGCACAGGTACTTGGTGACCATGTAGTCATCCAGGCCATACTTGGAGCCTTCGCGGCCAATGCCGGATTGCTTGACACCGCCGAATGGCGCCATTTCATTCGAAATCAGACCGGTGTTGATGCCCACCATGCCATATTCCAGGCCTTCGGCCACGCGCCAGATGCGGCCGATATCGCGCGAATAGAAATAGCTGGCCAGGCCGAATTCGGTGTCATTGGCCAGGCCGATGACTTCCTCGTCGGAATGGAAGCGGAACAGCGGCGCCAGCGGGCCGAAGGTTTCTTCCTTTGCCACCAGCATGCTGGCCGTGGCGTCGCGCACCACGGTCGGTTCGAAGAAAGTCTGGCCCAGGGCATGGCGCTTGCCGCCGGCAATAACCTTGCCGCCCTTGGCGACGACGTCGGCAATGTGCTCCTCGATCTTGGCCACGGCATTTTCGTCGATCAGCGGGCCTTGGGTGACGCCGGCTTCCAGGCCATTGCCGACCTTGAGCTTGTTGACGGCAGCGACCAGCTTTTCAGCGAAGGTGTCATAGACGCCATCCTGCACATACAGGCGGTTGGCGCAGACACACGTCTGGCCGGTGTTGCGATACTTGCTGGCCAGGGCCCCCTCGACCGCGGCATCCAGGTCGGCGTCGTCGAAGACGATGAATGGCGCATTGCCGCCCAGTTCCATCGAGGTCTTTTTGACGGTGCCGGCGCATTGCTGCATCAGCAGCTTGCCGACCTCGGTGGAGCCGGTGAAAGTGAGCTTGCGCACGATCGGGTTGGCAGTCATTTCGCCGCCGATGGCAGCAGCCGAGCCCGTCACCACCGAAAACACGCCGCGCGGCACGCCGGCTTCTTCGGCCAGCACCGCCAGCGCCAGTGCCGAGTAAGGCGTCTGGGTGGCAGGCTTGACCACGATCGGGCAGCCGGCCGCGAGCGCCGCGCCGACCTTGCGGGTGATCATGGCCGCAGGGAAATTCCAGGGCGTGATCGCCGCGCAAACGCCAATCGGCTCCTTGACGACCACGATACGGCGGTCCGCTGCCGGACCGGGAATCGTGTCGCCATAGGCACGCTTGGCTTCCTCGCCGAACCATTCGAGATAAGAAGCAGCATACGCCACTTCGCCCTTGGCTTCGGCCAGCGGCTTGCCCTGCTCGACCGTCATGATATGCGCCAGGTCATCGGTATTGGCGACCATCAAGTCGAACCAGCGGCGCAGAATGTTGGCACGCTCCTTGGCCGACTTGTTGCGCCAGGCGCTCCAGCTGGCATTGGCGGCTTCGATGGCGCGACGGGTTTCGTCGGCACCCATCTTCGGGATGGAACCAATGGTTTCGCCCGTGGCGGGATTGGTGACAGGCAGCGTGGCGCCACCGTCGGCGTCCACCCATTGTCCATCCACATAACATTGCTGGCGGAACAGCGCCGGCTTGTTCAGGGTAATCATGATGATGCCTTTCAAAGTTGGTCAGATGTGCAACGCGCGTTCATACGCCGCCAGCACCGCTTCATGCATGGCTTCGGATTGCGTCGGATGCGGGAAAATGGTTTCCATCAGCTCGGCTTCGGTGGTTTCCAGCTCGCGTGCGATGGTATAGCCCTGGATCATTTCAGTGACTTCTTCGCCGACCATGTGCGCACCCAGCAATTCGCCCGTCGCCTCGTCGAAGACCACCTTGGTGAAGCCGCCGGTGGACCCCAGTGCCAGCGCCTTGCCGTTGACGGCAAACGGGAACTTGCCCACCTTGACCCTGTGCCCTGCCGCTTTAGCCTTCGCTTCGGTCATGCCGACGCTGGCGACTTGCGGATGGCTGTAGGTGCACGCCGGGATCTTGCTGATATCCAGCGGGTGCGGATTCTTGCCGGCGATTTTCTCGATACAGATGATGGCTTCATGGCTGGCCTTGTGCGCCAGCCAAGGTGCGCCGGCCACGTCGCCGATCGCATACACGCCCTGCTCGCCGGTGGCGCCATAGGCATCGGTGACGATATGCGTGCGGTCGACCTTGACGGCCGTGCCTTCCAGGCCGAGATCCTCGACATTGCCGACAATGCCGGCGGCAGTCAGCACCACGTCGGCCGTCAGGCTTTCCTTGTGCTTGCCATCCAGGGCCAGGGTCCATTCGGCCGCCTGGCCGGCGCCGCGCTTGCTGCTGGTTTTGATGCTGGCGCCGAGGTAAAGCTTCATGCCTTCCTTGCGCAGCGTGTCTGCGACATAGGCCGACACTTCCTCGTCTTCCACCGGCAGCACGCGCTCGGCCATTTCCACGACGCTGACTTCTGCGCCCAGGGCATGGTAAAAGCTGGCGAATTCAATCCCGATGGCGCCGGCGCCGATCACCACCAGGCGCTTGGGCACGCGGCTGGGCACCAGCGCTTCGCGGTACGACCAGACGCTTTCGCCATCCGGCACGAGACCCGGCAGCACGCGCGCACGCGCGCCGGTGGCCAGAATGATATTGCGCGCCGATAGCGTCGACTTGCCGTCCGTTCCGGTCACTTCGAGCTTGCCGCGGCCAGCCAGCCTGGCATGGCCATTGACGACGGTGACCTTGTTTTTTTTCATCAGGTAACCGACGCCGCCCTGCAATTGCGCCGAGACGGCGCGCGAACGTTCGACCATGGTTTTCAGGTCGATTTCCGGCGTGCCGACGTTGACGCCGAAGCGCCTGGCATCGCGCACCATGCGCAGCACGTCGGCCGAACGCAAGAGCGCCTTGGTGGGAATGCAGCCCCAGTTCAGGCAAATGCCGCCCAGCTGCGCCTTTTCCACCAGCGCGGTTTTCAGGCCAAGCTGGGCCGCGCGAATGGCTGCCACATAGCCGCCCGGGCCGCCGCCAACCACCACCAGATCATATTGTGCTTGGGTCATGCTCACCTCAGATCAGGATGCTCAAGGGGTTTTCAATATACTGCTTGAACTGTGCCAGCCATTGCGCGCCGACTGCGCCATCGATGGCGCGGTGGTCGACCGACAGCGTCACCGTCATCATGCTGGCCACGGCCAGTGCGCCGTCAACGACAACTGCGCGCTGCTCGGTGGCGCCAACGGCCAGGATCGCCGCTTGCGGCGGATTGATGATGGCCGAAAATTCCTGCATGCCGAACATGCCGAGATTGCTGATCGTGAAGCTGCCGCCCTGGTATTCCTCGGGCGAAAGCGCATTGCTGCGTGCGCGCGCGGCCAGATCGGCGATTTCGGCGCTGATGGTCGACAACGATTTGCCTTCTGCCGCACGCACCACCGGCGTGATCAGGCCGCCCTCGGTGGACACCGCCACCGAGATATCGGCTTGCGCATACTTGCGCATGGCAGTATCGGTCCAGCTGACGTTCGCTTCCGGCACGGCGCGCAAGGTTGCTGCTGCTGCTTTCACAATGAAATCGTTGATCGAAATCTTGCGCGGCGCACTGGCATTGATTTCCGTGCGCAGGGCAATCAGCTTGTCCATGCGGCAATCCGCCTTCAGGTAGAAATGCGGGATGCTGGATTTGCTTTCCGTGAGGCGGCGCGCGATGGTGCGGCGCATGCCGGAATGTGCGACTTCGACATAGGCTGCACCCACGCCTGCCGCCACTTGCGCTGCGGCAGGCGCCGCGGCCTGGACTGCTGCTGCGGCAGGCGCTGCGGGAGCACCTTCGACATCGCGTTTGACGATACGGCCACGCGGGCCGCTGCCCTGCAATGCGCCCAGATCCACGCCGCGTTCCCGGGCGACGCGGCGCGCCAGGGGGCTGGCGAAAATGCGTCCGCCATTGGCAGCGGCTGCCGATGTTGCCGCCGCAGGTGCTGCCGGCGGCACGGCGATTGCCGCACCTGAAACGTTCGCCTCAGGAATCGCAGCCAGAGGAATGGCTGCAGCAGGCGCCGGGGCGCTTGCCACGCCAGCCGCAGCCAGAACGGCGTCGATATCCACATTGGTTTCACCAACGGCAAACAGTACCGCGATCGGCGCGCCGACTTCGATATCTTTGCCGGCGGGGGCGAGGATCTTGCCGAGCACGCCGGCTTCATCGGCGTCGAATTCGATCAGCGCCTTGTCGGTTTCGATCTCGGCCAGGACGTCGCCCACCTTGACGGCGTCGCCTTCCTGCTTGGTCCATGCCTTGATCACAGCCGACGTGGCGTTGGCAGCGATCTCCGGCATCTTGATTAGTTTAGCCATTTCAGTCGCGTCCTTATTTCTTCAGGTCGGCGCGATAGGCGCCAATGTCGGTGTATTGCACCAGTTCAAGCACATTGCCTTCCGGATCACGGCAAAATGCCAGGTACACGCCAGGGCGCACTTCCACGCGCTGGTTGCCGGTCATGAATTCGATGCCCGCTTCCAGCAGCTTGCCGATGGCAGCATCGATATCTTCGACGATGAAGGTCAGGTACGTGGCATTGGGCTTGTCGAGGATGTACTTCGCAGGCGCGTCTGCAGCCGGTGGCGTGTTGGGCGCCAGAAGCTTGATGCGTTCGCCGTAATTGGTCTGCAGGCGCACGACGGTATAGCCTTCCGCCGACAGCGCCGATTGCGCTGCCTTGTCGGCGCCGATCCGGATTTCGCTGATAAAGCTAAAGCCCATCACTTCTTCATAGAAGCGGCGCAGCTTGGGCAAGTCGCGGCAGGCGATGCCGACTTCCAGGGGGACGATCATATTGATGCTCATATCTGTTCTCCTTGATTACGCTGCGCCCTTGTCGCGCATGACTTGCCTCAGACCCTCGACCACTTCCTCGGTGCGCGCGGCAGCGGCACGCTCCAACACCTTGGAAATGCTGGGCGAGGCTTCGCTGCCGGACACGCGCTGCACCGGCTGGTCGAGCCAGTCGAAGTAACGGCGGTGGATTTCATCGGCCAGCCAGCCGCCGTAGGACGTACCGATCGAGCCTTGTTCCACGATCAGGACATTGTTGGTCTTCCTGATGCTCGCTTCAATCGTCTCCCAGTCGATGCTGGCGCGGTCCAGCCAGCGCAGGTCGACCACCTCGGCATCGATGCCGGTCTGCTCCACTGCTTCGAGCGTATGCGCCACCATCGACAGGTAGGTCAGCACGGTGACTTCGGCGCCGGCACGGCGCACGGCAGCCTTGCCGAACGGGATCTGGTAGTCGAAGTCCTCCACCGGCGCGATGCCCGAGGCGTTGTACAGGTCGACGTGCTCGATCACCAGCACCGGGTCCTTCAGCGCCAGCGCCGCATTCATCAGACCGACGTAGTCGAACGGCGTCGAAGGCGCGACGATGCGCCAGCCGGGGCTGGTCGCAAAAATGCCGGCCGGGTCCATCGAGTGTTGCGAGCCGTAGCCGGTGCCCATCGCCACCTTGGTGCGCAGCACGAACGGCATGTCGATATCACCGCCGAACATGTGGCGCGCCTTGCCGATCTGGTTGAACACCTGGTCGGCGGCCACCCACATGAAGTCGGGGTACATGAATTCGACCACGGGCTTGAAGCGCCCATCCATGGCCATGCCGCCGCCCAGACCGACGAAAGCGTTTTCGCTGATCGGCGTGCCGAGCGTGCGGTCGGGATACTTGTCCTTCAGGCCGCGGGTGGCGCCATTGGTACCGCCCTTCAGGCGATGCACGTCTTCGCCCATCACCACCACGGACGGGTCGACCGCCATGCGGCGGTCCATCACATCGGCCACCACGTCGATGAATTTTCGGGTATCGAGCTTGCCGGTGAAGCTGGCCTGCTCTTCGGTGCGCGCGCCATTCAGTTCGGACAGGTCGCCGCGCACGCCGACATTGCGGAAATCCGGGCTTGGCCAGAGTTCCGGGCGGATGCGCTTCTTGCCGGCCTTGCCATTCGGATCGGCTTCGGTGAGCGCTGCCACGGCCTTGGCCATGGAAGCCTTGATGCGGTTCCGCAGCGCCAGGATGCCGGCGGCATCGATCAGGCCGCGCTCCTGCATCTTGGTGCCGAGCAGTTCGAGCGGATCGCGCGTGCGCCAGCTCTGCTCTTCTTCACGGGTGCGATAGCCAAAGGCGCTGCCGGGGAAGCCGCCGTTCTGGTGGAAGAAGCGGTAGACATCGGCTTCGATGACGGTCGGGCCCTTGCCGGCGCGCATGTGCGCCAGCGCTTCGTTCATCGCGAGATACACGGCCAGCGGGTCCATGCCGTCGACTTTCCAGCTCGGGATATTGAAAGCCAGGCCGCGCGCCGACAGGCGCGGTTCGGCCGTGGCTTCATTGACGGTCGTGGAAACCGCGTAGCCATTGTTTTCGATAAAGAAGCACAGGGGCAGCTTCCATGCCGCAGCAAGGTTCATGGTTTCCAGCACCGAGCCGATATTCACCGCGCCGTCGCCGAAATACGTTACCGCCACCGCATCGGTGCCGGCATGCTTGTGCGCCCAGGCAGCGCCTGCCGCCAGCGGCGCGCCGCCGCCGACGATGGCGTTGGTGCCGAGCGCGCCCGCTTCTTCCCAGCGCAGGTGCATGGAGCCGCCGCGGCCGCTGCAAAAGCCTTGCGCCAGACCCAGGATTTCCGCCAGGGTGCGCTGCAGGAGCGTGTCGATTTCCGGCGTCAGCTCGGCTTTCGGGTCGACGCCATCGGGCGTGAGATAGCCCAGCGCCTTGGACAGGAACTGGTGGTGGCCGCGGTGCGAACCGTTGACCTGGTCAGCCCCCGTCAGCGGCACGATGGAGCCGGCGGCGCCGCCTTCCTGGCCGATGGCAGAGTGGGCCGGGCCGTGCACCAGGCCATCCATGGCCAATTCCAGCACGACTTCTTCAAATGCGCGGATCAGGTGGGAATGGGTGAGCAGCGTGCCGAGCACCGCCGGGTCGGCGGCTGCCCAGTCGGCATCGGTCGTGCGCAGTTCGACCCAGTTGGACGCCGGGACGAGTGCAATGTGGTCTGACATGGTGTCAATCTCCAGATAGAGGGTATGAGTTTGGTTCGGTTCAGATATAGCTGTAGGCAGACCAGCCGCCATCGGCGACGATGGCCTGGCCATTGATGTAGGCGGCGCTATCGGATGCCATGAACAGCGCCAGCGTGGCGATTTCATGGGTCTTGCCAAGGCGGCGCGCCGGCGTGCGCTTGATCAGCGCGTCGTAATCCATGCGGCCGGTGCGCACCAGCTCATCCGTCAGCGCGGTCTGCACATAGCCGGGCGCCAGCGCATTGACGCGCAGGCCGCTTGGGGCCCATTCCACCGCCAGCACCTTGGTCAGCATCACGACGGCTGCCTTGCTGGCGCAGTAGGCGGCACGCTCGGGCGCAGCCACCGTGCCATACATCGAGGCGGTATTGAGGATCACGCCGCTGCCCTGGGCAACCATGCGGCGGGCCACGGACTGGGCGCAATAAAAGGCGCCATTGAGATTGATATCGATGGCACGGCGCCAGTCGGCGGCTGCCAGCTCCAGCGTTGGCTTGTTCATCGAAATGCCGGCGTTATTGAGCAGCACGTCAATGCGGCCGAAGAGCGCCTGCACGTCGGCGACAGCGTTTTCCACCGCAACTTCGTCAGTGATCGACGCCACGCAGGTGGTGACTTCAATGCCAGGATAAGCAGCCTGCAATTCCGCCTGCGCCTTGTCCAGTGCAGCGGCGTTGATATCCAGCAGCGCCAGCCGCGCACCATTGATGGCAAAGGCATTGGCCATGGCGCGGCCGATGCCGCTGCCGCCACCGGTGATAAACACCACCTTGCCGGCCAGGTCGGGAAAATTCTTGTACTGCACTTCTGCATGCAACGCATGCGCGTCGATATCTTTTTGCGTGGTGTCTTGGACCTTGCTCATACTGCCAACCAGTCTTTCAGGAGTTGCGGATTGCCGGTCAGTTCGTTGGGGGTGCCGCTGAACACGATGTGTCCATGGCCCAACAAGCAAACGCCGGTGGAAATTTTCATGGCGATGGTGAGCTTCTGCTCGATGAGCACCACCGACACGCCGCGCCGGTGGATTTCCTGGATCGCTTCACCCACCACGGTCACGATCTTCGGCGCCAGGCCTTCGGTCGGCTCGTCGATCAGGATCACTTTAGGGTTGCCCAGCAGCGAACGGCACATGGTCAGCATCTGCTGCTCGCCGCCGGAAAGGTTGCCGGCGCGCGTGTTGCGGCGTTCCTTCAGGCGCGGGAAAAAGTCGAACATTTGCTCGACGGTCCACTTGGGTGCGTCGTCGTGACCGGGCTGCATGCCCATCTGCAGGTTCTCGTCCACCGTCAGGTTGCCGAACACTTCGCGCTCTTCCGGCACGAAGGAAATGCCGGCGCGGCTGATCGTGTAGGGACGTGCACCGGTCAAGTCGCGGCCGTCCAGCAAGACCTGGCCGCCGGTCGGCGGCACCAGGCCCATGATGGCGCGCGCCGTGGTGGAGCGGCCCGAGCCGTTGCGGCCCAGCAGGCTGATGACCTCGCCGCGGCCGACATCGAAAGTTACGCCCTGCAAAATATGGCTCTTGCCATAATGCGCATGCAAATCCCGGACTTGCAAAAGCGGCGTGGATTGCTTGGTCTGGCTCATGCCGCCACCTCCGTGCCCAGATAGGCTTCCTGTACCTGTTTGTTGTTGCGGATGTTTTCCGGCGTGTCGGTGGCCACGACCTGGCCGTACACCAGCACGCTGATGCGGTCGCACAGCGAAAACACCACGTCCATGTCATGCTCGACGATCATCAGGGTGCGCCCCGCCGTCAGCTCGCGCAGCAAGTCCACCGTGTAATCGGTTTCCTCGCGCGACATGCCAGCCATCGGTTCGTCCAGCAGCAGCACCTTGGGGTCGGAGGCCAGCGTCATGCCGATCTCCAGCGAGCGCTGCTCGGAATACGACAGCTCACCGCCCAGCGTGTCGCGGTGGCGCGTCAGGCGCACCTGTTCCAGCAACTGCTCGGTCAGCTCGCGCACGCGGCTGTAGCCGGCAATCGGACGCCACAGGGTGTACTGCATGCCGAAGCGCTGCATCACGCCCAGGCGCAGGTTTTCGAATACCGACAGCTTGGGGAAGATATTGGTGATCTGGAACGAGCGTCCCAGGCCGAGATGGTTGATCTTTTCCGGCGCCAGGCCGCTGATCAAGTGCTGGCCGAGCCGGATCTCGCCCGAGCTCGGCTTGAACTGGCCCGAAATCAGGTGGAACACGGTCGACTTGCCGGCGCCGTTGGGGCCGATGATGGCGTGACGCTCGCCTTCGAACAATTCCAGGTTGACGCCGCGGATGATATGCGCTTCGCCAAAGGATTTATGGACGTCGCGCAGCGACAGCGCGATCGGCCTGGCTTGATTGTGGACTTGCGTGCTCATGCCGCCTCCGTGTCGTTGAGCGCTTGCCAGCGGGCGCTGGTGAATTTTAGAAGTGCAATGCCGATCGCCAGCAGTGCCACCGGCAACAGCCACGTCGTGATGGCGCCGGGCAGCCAGGCGCGGCCGAACAACTGGATTGCCGGCCAGGCGCGGCCGGCCACCAGCGAGAACTGGTAATCGTCAGCCATGAGGCGTTGCAGCAGCTCGACGGTGAACACCACGCCGGCCGCGCTCACCAGGGTGCCGGCAGTCCAGCCCAGCATGTAGCGCAACAGGGTCGCAGCGGATTGCTTGCTGCCCTGCCACCAGGCGACGATGCCCGACAGGCCGGACGGCATGAACATCATGACCGCCACGAAAATGATGCCCTGGTACAGCAGCCAGGAGCGCGTGAGGTCGGAAACCGCGTAGCCGAAGAAAGTCATCACCGCTGCGCCCAGCGCCGGACCAAAGAACACGCCGACGCCGCCGATATAGGAATTGAGCACCACTTCGGAAGACAGGCGCACTTCGAACAGCGAATAGTTGGCCGCTTCGTTGCTCATGGCCAGCAGGCCGCCGGCAATGCCGGCAAAGGTGGCGGAGATCACGAAGACCATCACGCGCGCCATGTGCACGTTGTAGCCGAGGAACTTCAGGCGGTGCGCATTTTCACGCAAGCCCAGCGTCAGGCGTCCGAGCGGGGTGCGCGTGAAGAAATACAGCAGGGCCAGCGATACCACTACCCAGGCCAAGGTCAGGTAATACACTTCGGCGGCCGAGCCGAAGGTAAAGCCCCAGGCCGGCATGCGCATGGAGGGCACGCCGGCTTCGCCGCCGAATACACTCTTCAAGTGCGGCGCCAGGGCATGCAGCAACTCTGCCAGCGCCAGCGTGATCATGGAGAAATACACGCCGCTGCGCTTGGTCGAGAACCAGCCGGCTGCCAGGCCGGTGACGGCACCACCGATGGCGCCGAAGACCGGCAGCAGCGGCGTCGGCAGCAAGCCCTGGCCGGAGAATGCATTCATCGCATGCAGGGTCGCGAAGGCGCCGATGCCGTAATAGGCGCAGTGGCCAAAGGACAGCATGCCGCCCTGGCCGGCCAGCACGTTGAAGGCGCTTGCAAACAGTGCCGCGATCAGCATCTGGATCGCAGCATTGAGCAGCGTCGCCGACAGGAAGCCAGGCATTGCCACCAGCAGAAGCAGTAGCGCCGCCACCAGGATTTTCGGCAGCAACGGCAGGCCCGCGGGCTTCACCGCAGCGACTGGCGCGACGGCGACCTTGTCGAGCGAATTGTTTATCGTGTTCATTCCTTTTCTCCCATCAGGCCGGACGGACGCACCAAGAGCACCAGCAACATCAGTGCGAATGGAATCGTCGCAGCCAGCGAAGATACTTTCAGCGTCAGCAAGCCGCCGACTTGTTGCGCCCAATTGCCGGCGCCGACATACGCCAGCAGGTCGGCTGCCGTCAGGTCGACACCGACGGCAAATGACGAAATCAGGCCGATCAGGATCGACGCCACCATGGCACCCTCGAGCGAACCCAGGCCGCCGATCACCACCACGACGAACACCAGCACGCCCAGTTCCAGCGCCATGTTCGGATTGGTGGTGTAGAAAGCGCCGGCCACCGCGCCAGCCAGGCCGGCGAGTCCGGCACCGACGCCGAACACACCCATGAACACCAGCGGCACGTTATGGCCGAGCGCCTCGGCCATCTTCGGCCGGTAGATTGCCGAGCGCACCACGATGCCGACGCGGGTGCGCGACAGCAGCAGGAAAATGAGGCCGAACATCAGGAGCGAAATGCCACCCATCATCACGCGGTAGAAGGGATAGTTGGTGCCGAACAGCTGGAACGCCGCGAAATTCAGCGAAGCCGGCACCTGGTAATTGACCGGATAGTTGCCGAAGAAAAGCTTGATGAGTTCGGCGATGATGAAGGACAGGCCGAAAGTCACCAGCAATTCATGCGCGTGACCGTACTTGTGCACGCGGCGCAGGAAGAAGCGCTCGACGACAACGCCGAGGAAACCGACGATGATTGGCGCAATGATGATCGCAGGCCAGAAGCCGACCACCTTTTGCAGGCTGTACGCCAGGTAGGCGCCGATCATGTAGAACGAGGTGTGGGCGAAATTGAGCACGCCCATCATGCCGAAGATCAGGGTCAGGCCCGCGGAGACCATGAACAGCAGCAAGCCGTAGATGGTGCCGTTGATCAGCGATACGGTAAAGAATTCCATGACTTTTCCAGAATATGCGGGACAGGGAGTCCCGTTGCGCGCATGGCAGACATGCGCGGCAGGACTTTCACGTCGCGCGGCGCCGTGTCAGGTCACGGCGCCGCAGCGTTCACAACGCCTTAGGAGGGGCGCTGCATGTTGCAGGAGGCCTGCACCGGGTTGGCGGCGTCGGCAGCGCTGAAGGTCTTGACGACCTTGAAGCCCATGTCGGTGCCGTCGACCTTGAACTTGGCGCCCTTGTCGACCTTCGAGACGACCATCGGCAGCTGCACCTGGTGGTCAGCCGCGCGCATCGTCACGTCACCCATCGGCCCGGTGATCTTGGCCTTTTCGAGGTTCTTGGCCAGTTCGGTGACATTGATGCCGTCGCCGGCCGGCTTGGTGCCCTTCAGGGCCACTGCGAGCATCTGCATGCCGAAGATGGTTTGCGGCTCGACGTAGGCCGGATAGTGGCCGGTCTTGGCCTTGTAGTCATTGCCGAATTTCTCGGATTCCTTGTTGGCCTCGACGTTGTAGGTATGCGAGACATAGTGGCCCAGGGCGGTTTCACCGGCATTGCCGATATTGCCCGGCTGGTCCAGGAACACGGTGCCGAAGTCGGCGGTCAGGCCGGCAGCGCGCGTTGCCTTCATCAGCAGCAGCAAGTCGTTGGACCAGTTACCGGTCAGCACGGAGTCCGCGCCGCTGGCCTTGATCTTGGCGACGTAGGGCGCAAAATCCTGGATCTTGTTGACGTCATGCAAGGTGCTCTCGACCACGGCGTAGCCGCCGGCGGCCGCGTTGTCCTTGATCGCCTTGTCGACGTCCATGCCCCAGGAATAGTTCTGGTTCATGGCATAGACCTTGGTGCCCAGCGCCTTGGCTTCCTTCATCGCCGGCACCAGTGTCTTGATGCGCATGATGGCGTTGGTGGTGAAGCGGAAGTGGTAGAAGTGGCACTTCTCGCCGGTCAGCTCCAGCGCTTCGCCGCCCATGTTCAGGTACAGCACTTCCTTGCCGGGGTTGCGCAGGTTGTGCTTGCGCACGTCTTCGGTGATCTGGCCAGCTACGGCGGACGAGGAACCCTGGATGATGATCTGGGCGCCCTCGGCGATTGCCGCCTTGACCTTGTCGGAGGCGCCGGCAGTGCCGCCCTGGTTGTCGTACTCGGCAACAGCGATCGGCGCGCCGTTCCAGCCGCCGGCCGCATTGATGCGGTCCAGTTCATATTTGATTGCAGTGCGGTACAGCAGGCCGGTCGAGGCTTGCGGTCCCGACAGTGTTTCCACCAGCGCGACTTTCAGCGGCGCGGCTTGCACGGCACCTGCGGCAAACAGCGCGCAGACGGACAAGCTGATTTGTTTTTTGTTCATTGAGATATCTCCATTATGGTTTTGTCACACAATCAGGCGCGGCGGTAATACCGACATCAAACCTGGATTAAAAAAGGCTTGCAGTTCAGGGCGTCACAAGCCGCGTCGCACTACTTTGTTGAAACTCTGGTCAAATCAAGTTGAGGAACTGCGCCATGCGCTCGATCTGCACTTCCATCATGTGACGGCCAAAATGCACCGTCAGCCCACGTGCGCCGGCGCGCGCCAAAAGCGGCGTGACATCGGTTTTCATCACGGCCTCCGCCACCACGGCGCCGGCCGGCAAGTGGTCCGGCGAGAACGGCAGCGCGTCGCTTTCGTTCAGGCCCAGCGAGGTGGAATTGATGGCCAGCGTGTAATCGGTCGGGGCAGCATCGGCCAGGTGCACCTGCAATTGCGGATGATGCGCGCGCAAATCCTGCGCCAGCTGCTCGGCGCGTTCAGCGCTGCGATTGTGGATACCAAGGGCGGCGATGCCCTGCTCGGCCAGCGCATGCGCGATCGCCTTGGCGGCGCCGCCGGCGCCGGCCAGATAGACGCGGCGCGCGGCCAATTCATGGCCTTGGGCCAGCAAGCCGCCGACAAAGCCGGCGCCATCGAAGTTGCTGCCGATCACACTGCGCGCGCCATTGCCCGCATCGGCAAAGCGCACGATATTGACGGCGCCCACGCGGCGCGCCGCATCGGAAAGTTCAGTGCAATGGGAAAGGATGGTTTCCTTGAACGGGATCGTGACGACCAGGCCGGCGAGGCTGCGAATGTGCGGCGCGGCGGCCATGAAACTGGCGAAATCCTGCGGCAGCACATGAAAGGGCACCATCACGGCATCCACGCCGCGCTGCGCCATCAGTGCATTGAAGGCCTGTGGCGTACGCACATGGCCAATCGGGTCGGCAACGATCGCCACCACGCGCGTCTTGCCGCTGATAACACCTGTGTTGCTGGCAATCGCCATGCTGTCTCCTGGTTTGCGCCGCCATCCGTCCATACGGTGGCTGGTCTTTTGATTTTCTTGTCGGCAAGTATTTTGCGCTTGCCGCAGTAGGATTTTAGCCAGATGTCTGATAAGCTTTTAAACATGTCAGACAAGTTGTGTGGCGATTCTACCCACGAGTTTTTAAGGTGTCAACCGCCCGTTTGTTCAGACCTGAAAAAACCTATTTCAATCCGAAGGAGACAAGATGATTTCATTTAAGGACAAGAATTTCCTGATCACCGGTGCTGCCGGCGGTATCGCCCGCGCGACTGCGCGGCTGGTGGCGCAGCATGGCGCCCGCGTGGCGCTCAGCGACGTCAACCCGGCGGCGCTGGCGGCATTGCAGGCCGAACTGCTGGAACTTGCGCCGCACGCCCAGATCAGCGTGCATGCAACCGACGTCTCCGACGCCCAGGCTTGCCGCGCGACCGCACAGGCCGTGGCGGCGCGCTTTGGCGGCATCGACCACCTGGTGCATGCCGCCGGCATCTATCCGGAAAAACTGGTGGCGGACATGAGCGATGACGAATGGCACAGCCTCATGAAAATCAACCTGGACGGCAGCTTCTACATTTGCCGCGCCGTCATCCCCTATCTGAATGAAGCCAGCTCGATCGTCACGCTGACGTCGGTGGCGGGGCAGCGCGGCAGCTATGCGCATGCCCACTATGCGGCTTCGAAGGGTGCGCTGATCAGCTTTTCGCGCAGCCTGGCACTGGAGCTGGCGCCAAAAACCCGCGTCAACGCGCTATCTCCGGGTATCATTGCAACGCCGATGACAAAAGACTTGCTGGCCAAAAACGAGCAAGCGCTGCTGCAAAACACCCCGCTCAAGCGGCTGGGCACGGCGGAAGAAGTTGCCGGCGGCATTGCCTTCCTGTGTTCGCCGCTGGCCGGCTTCATCACCGCGGAAACGCTGCAAGTCAATGGCGGCCTGTATATCAATTGATACCCCGAATCATGAGAAACGAAACAGCACGCTTGCCGTCACATTCGCTGACTGAAGAAATCGTCGAGTGGCTCAACGAGGAAATCCGCTCGCAGCGGCTCAAGCCGGGCGACAAGTTGCCTAGCGAAAAGCAGTTGGGCGAACAGTTTTCCGTCAGCCGCTCGGTGGTGCGGGAAGCCGTGTCGCAACTGAAGTCGGAAGGCATCGTCAGCGCCCAGCAGGGGCGCGGCGTGTTCGTCAATGAACGCGGCTCGCGCCAGGCATTCCGCCTGGACGCCATGGCGCTGGATGATGCCCAGGGCCTGGAACATGTGATCGAGCTGCTGGTGACCATCGAAGCGGCGGCAGCGCGCTATGCGGCCTTGCGCCACACGCCGGCGGACTTGAAGCGGATCAAACAGGCGCTGGTCGGCATGGAGTACGCCATCGTCAACGACAAGCTCGGCGATGAAGAGGATTATGCCTTCCACCAGGCCATTGTCGACTCCACCAAGAATCCGCACTTCCAGATGCTCAACGAGTACCTGGAACAGCACGTGCGGCGGCTGATCCGGCAGGCGCGCAGCAACACTGCGGCGAATTACAACAACCTGGTCGAGGCGGTGCAGGGCGAACACAAGGCGATCGTGCAGGCGATTGAAAAACGCGATCCGGCAGCGGCAGCGCTGGCGGCGGAAACGCATTTGCGCAATGCCGCCAAACGGCTGAACAAGTATCTGAAGGATTGAGGCAAGGCTGACCGGCCGCAGGCGCGACAGTCAGCCGACGCGCGTTTTACTGCCGTGCGCCGAAGCGCGCGAACAGCCCTGCTGCCATTGCCTCGATTTCGTCGCGCATCGCCAGCTTGCCCAGCCAGGCGACCGGGATCGCCTCTACGCCGTAATAGGCGCCTGCAAGCTGCCCGACGATTGCCCCGGTCGTATCGGCATCGTCGCCAAGATTGACCGCTTTCAGCACGGCCGCCTCGAAGCTGGCGGTCTGGTAAAAGCACCACAGGGCTGCTTCCAGCGAAGCCACGCAATACCCCGTGCCGAAGATCTGTGCTGCATCTTTTTCAAGAAATGCGCCATCGGCCAGCGCGGCAATCTTTGGCTGCTGTGGCTTGAACAGCAACCCGTCCAGCAGCTTGTCGCGGTGGTGTCCCGCGAGCGCCCGGCTGATCAGCTCCGCAAACAGCTGGCAGCTTTCCACGGCTTCCGGCGCGCCATGCGTGGTGCGCGAACTGTGGGCGGCGTAGGCATGCAGCGCCAGCGGGTCGTGATGGGCGAACAGCACCACGGGCGCGAGCCGCATGAGCGAGCCATTGCCGGCCGTATGCGGGTCGGTCGCACCGCTGTAGGGTTCGCGCAATCTGACAAAGCGTTGCAGGGCATTGCGCACGGTATTGCCGATGTCGAAACAGTCGCCTGTGGAACTGAGATAGCCCCATTCCCACCAGTTCAGATAGCGGTTCATCTGGTCGGCAGGATCGAAGCCATCTTTGGCAAGCAGGCTCTCCGCCAGGCACAGCGCCATCGACGTGTCGTCGGTCCATTGCCCCGGCTTTAGCTTGAACGGCCCGCCGCCCACCATGTCGGTCACGGGATCGAAGGTGCCGCGCGGAGAGAATTCAACGGCGGTGCCGACGGCGTCGCCGCAGGCCAGCCCCAGCAGGGCGCCAAGATACCTGTCGCGCAAATCGGTCATGGTCATTCCGCAAGCAGATGCAGGAAGGTATCGAGGATATGGAAGTGGTCTTCAAAGAATTCCTCTTCCATCGCCGCCAGCTGGGCGATGGGCATCCAGCGCACATGGGCGGCGTCGTCGCCTGCTTGCACTGTCGGCAATGCCGCACCCTGCAATGCAAAATAATGCGCATGGGTGATGGTGCGTCCGCGCTGGCTGCGGTCCGGATGGTCGAATACCTTCACGTCACGCAGCGCCGCCAGCAGGATGGATGCGTCCAGCGCCAGGCAGGTTTCCTCGGTCAGTTCGCGCAAGGCGCTTTTCAGCAAGCGTTCGCGCGGCTCGACAAAACCGCCAGGCAGCGCCCACTGGCCCTTGCCGGGAAAGCCGCCGCGGCGAATCAGCAGCACGTGATTGGCGGCCGTGACCACGGCATCGACCGTGGAAAAAATCGGCGCATAGGGCGCCGCCGCCCAGGCTTTTTTGTAGTTCGCCACCAGCCGGTGTTCCTCGGCCAGCGCGACGTAGTCGGGCGACGCCATCCAGGACTGCAGGTTCGCGCGCACTGTGGACGGCACCAGGCTGTCGAGTGTGGCCAGCGCCTGCGCCGGGCTGGCGGCGTCGTACAGGATGGCGCGAATCGTCGTGGCATCGATCCCGCCGGCATTTTCCGCGGCGACCAGGCGCCATTGCGGGAAGTGATTCAGGTAATAGCTGGAATCATCCTTGAAGTGGCCAACCAGGGCAATTCTTGCGCCCTGCGCGCCCTGGCCCGCCTGCCCTTCCACGGCGCGGCGCAAGGCGGCCGACCAGCGCGCGTCGTCGTAATAATCGCGCAGCGGGATGAATGCCACGCGCGCGCGCTCCTGCTCGGACAGGGTGGCGGCAATCATTGCCGCGCGCTCGCGCCAGGTAAACGGGTTCTTTGCATTCTTGGCGCGATGGGACGAACCCAGCACGACCGCGACCCGCGGGGCGGTATCCAGAGCACGCCGCAGCAGGAAAGCATGGCCATTATGGAAAGGCTGGAAGCGGCCGATCAAAACGGCAAGGTCAGTGGGATTGTTCATGCGGACATTCCTGATGGTCTAGTCGTACTTTGCGGCGTTTGGCATCCGGCGGCCATGTCATGCACAAAATCGCCGTACTGCGCATCGCTTCCCGCCAACGGCATTGCAATCATATTCATTTTGTGCCCCGCAAGATGACGCCATTGATGGCAGCGGTCAGGTCGACCTGGCCGTCGATTATCCGCCTTGCCGGGTCGGGATTGACGCGCCGGATCAGGATTTTTTCCACCCGCAGCGGGTACTTCTCGCGCAGCTGCTGGTAAATTTCCGGGTCACGCTCGCCATCGTCACCCATCAGCACGAAACGCACATGCGGCAGGCGCGCAAAAATCCCCTCGAGCTTGGCGCTCTTGTAGGCAACCTGGTCCGCGAGCGGATCGCTGGTACGGTCGTTGGTCACACGCTTGGTCAGCAGTACGCCCGGCGGAAAGCCGTTATGGTCCAGGAAATCGAGGATATTGGCCTGCAACTGGCGCGGCGAAGCCGACAGGTAGATCACGGGCGCTGCCGCCGGCTGCGGATTACGGGCAGCAACATTCCGGATGAATTGGGCGGCGCCCGCAACTGCCTGGCGCTGGCGGGGGTTCTTGAGGAAGGTATTGGTCAGCAGCGCGCGCTTGCTGTTGACCTCCGTCACCAGCAGCGTGTCATCGAGGTCGGAAATGACGCCAATGGTATTTTCTGCGGGGACCACCAGCAGCCGGCCATCGGCCGCGACATCGCCGACCTGGCCGCGCACCGTGTGCCAGCCCGGCGCCAGCGCCGGCATGCCAGCCACCGCCTGGCTGAAATACCCTTCCTCATCGGTCCTGACGTCAAATGCGCGCCCGGCCACGTCCAGCCTGACGCGCGCATGCTCGCGCTCGCTGTTGACCATCAGGCGCGCATTGCGCCACAGGTTGCGCCACCAGGGCGCGTCGTCCCTGTGCGCCGCGCTGCCGCGGTCTTCGATGACGCGCCCTTCGATGACGGCGGCGCGGCTATCGCCGAAGGCCGGGTAAATCACCAGGGCGTCGCGGTCGTCATCGGCACGGACGCCGCTCACCAGAAACACCAGGCACGCGAACGCAGCGGCCATGCGGGGGCAAAAGAATTTCATGCAGATACGTTTTCCTTTCTGCCAGCCTGGGAAGTGCTGGCCGGACGCACCGCCAGCACCTCGTCAAGCACCCCTACTCCTGCCTGCGGGCGACCCAACGCCAACGCACGCCCGCGCATCTGCGCCAGCTGTGCGGGATGGGCCAACAAGTGCCTGACACGATAGACCAGCGCATCGCCATCGACCGCCTTCAGGGCCACACCCTGCTCCAGCAGAAAGTCGGCGTTGCGCTCTTCCTGTCCGGGAATGGGCGAATTGACGATCATCGGCAAGCCCATGGCCAGGCATTCCGACGTCGTCAGACCACCCGGCTTGGTAATCACGAGGTCGGCGCACGCCATCAGGCGCTCGACCTTGTCGGTAAAACCGTGCGGGAACAATCGTCCCCGATGGCGCGCCGCCAGGGCTTGCAAAGCCAGCAGCGCCGCAGCATTGCGCCCGGCCAGAACGACCAGCTGGAAATCGCCCTCCAGCGTCAGTAACCGGGCTGCAACGGCATCGAGGCTGCCGAGGCCTGCGCCACCTCCCATCAGCAAAATCGTGGTTTTGCCAGGATCGACGCCAAACTCGCGCGCACAAACGGCGCGCTCCAGCGGTGCGGCGAAGGCGGGCATAATCGGAATGCCGGTGACGTGGATGCATTGCGGCGCGATCCCGCATGCCTGCATGCGCCAGGCCACTTCATCATTGGCGGCAAAATAGCCGGCCATGCCTTCGTGCACCCACATGCGGTGCAAATCAAAATCGGTTACCTGGACCCAAACGGGGCAGGACAGGCGTTCCTTGCGGAGCATGCGCGAGAGCAGTTCAGCCGGCAGAAAATGTGTGCACACGATGGCATCCGGCTGGAAGCGCTCGATCTCGCGGCGCAAAGCGGCAGTGTTCAGACGCTCGACAGCACGGCGCAGCCGCTCCATGTAACTGTTGGGCTTGGCCTCGTGCGTGAACTGATAGAGGTAACCCCACAGTGCTGGCGCCTTGTTGACCAGATTGATATAGAAATCCGTGTACAGCTTGCGGAAGGTCTTTGGCACGAAATCCATGACATCGAGATGCGTGGCGTGCGCCGCGCCACCAAAGGACTGGGCATGACAGCGCAGCGCTTCGGCAGCGCGCATGTGTCCTGCGCCGGCCGACACGCTTAACAGCAGGATTTTTTTCGGAACCATGTGCCCCTACGGAGATGAGTTGGTGATTTTGGCATTATGACAAAAAAAAAGCCCGCCAGCGTTACCGCTGCGGGCTGAACCAGGCCGCCATCCGTCTTTAGCTCAATGCATCATCGCTTCTGTTGGGCGCCAGGCGTGGCAATTTCGGCATCCAGCTTTACAACGTCAAGTGACAGAGGCTTTACGGGCAATGCAAATTTCCCTTCCGTCAGGCCCAACGCTGCCGGCGTCAGCGTGCCAATGGCAGCCAGCAGGCGATAGCTGCCGATCAGCGTATCGTTCATCGCATTAAACTTGTTTGACAACACGGCGTAGTATTCCACTTCCGCATCCAGCACATTGATGGCGGTTTCCTTGCCCGCGTCACGCAAGCGCTTTCGGTTCTGCATGACATCGTAGGAAATACCTGCAGCACTTGCGAGCAGTTCCTCGCGCTCGCGGCCATTGATCAGCTGATTCCACGCAATACGCACAGCTTCGTCTGTCTTGTTAATGACGGCGACCTCCCGATCCAGCGCTGCCTGGTGCTGGATGGTTGCCGCCTCCGTGCGATTGGTCGTTTCGAAGCCGGCAAACAAGTTCCAGCTAAGCCGCATCAACACCGAGGTTTCATCGCGCCGGGCAATGGCGTTGACATTTTTTTCGGCGCCACGGGTGCCCACCAGATCCACCGAGGGAAACATGCCAGATCGCTCAACGGCAATCTGCTTTTGTGCCTTTTTCGATTGCAGATAGGCTTCCTTCAGGCGTGGGCTCTGGTCCCGCCCCTGCGCAAGGGCAGCATCGAGCGACTTCGGAATACGGTCGTTGAAGATACCCAGTTCCTGCATGCCGGCCAGCTCCGGCGCGTGACCGAAGACCTGGTGATAGTTCGCCACTGCATCGCGCAAGCCCTGTTCGTAAAACACGCGCCGTTCTTTCACCAGTTGCAGGCGGGCGCGCGCCTGCATGACATCGACGGCAATGCCGCCGCCACGCTCGACGCGCTGGTTCTCGAGCTGCAGCTGGCGCTGTGTCGTTTCTTCATTACGGCGCGCAATGGCAATCAGCGTCTGGTAACGCGCCACCTGCACGTATGCTGTGATGCCCTCAAACAGCAAATCCTGCGTAGTCGAGCGCAGGCTGTTGTCCTGTGCCGAGTAGTCGATATCAGCAATCTCGACCGCAGCGGCAGTGCGTCCACCCGCATACAGGTTTTGCTCGATGGTAGCCGTCAGCTTGCGCCGGTTGAGGTCGGTGATGGAGGTCTGCGTGTCGATCTTTTCCTTGCCAGAATCGCCGGAAATGGAAAAACGGGGATAGTAACCCGCCGCTGCGACGTCGCGCCCCTTGTCGGACGCCTGTACCGATTTGCGGACCGACTTGAGCAGCGGATGCTCGACCAGCAAGCCTTGCAATTCGCTTTCCAGCGAGCGCGCCCATGCTGGCGTGCTCATTACCATGGCAGTGATCAAAGCGGCGACTGCCGTGCGCTTGAATGTCATTTTATTTATTCCTGTTAAGACTGCGAAAACAGCGACGATTATTAATAAAAATCCGAAGAGATGGCATCCGTCAGACTTCCCTGAACGCCTCATGCTTGAGTTTCAAAACCGGCTTGATCAGCATCCAGAAAATCGATTGCGAATGCGCCTTGATGTCGACTTCTCCGACCATGCCCGGCGTGATCGGATACTGGCTGGGCGTGTCTCCCAGCCAGGACCGTTTGGTGCTGACCGTCACGCGGTAAAAATGCTCCTCGTTCTTCCCTGTGTCGGTATCGGCGGCAATGGCTGTCACACGGCCCTCCAGGCCGCCATAACGGAAATAATCATAGGCGGAGATTTTTACCAGAGCCGGCTGATTCAGGCTCACATAACCGCGGTCGGAAGGACTCAGGCTGACCTCGACCACCAGTTCTTCGCCGAGCGGCACGATTTCCATGATCGGCTCACCCGGTTTGACCACATTGCCGGCGGACTGATAACGCACATTCCTGACCACGCCCTCGATCGGCGCGCGGATCATGGCGCGTCCTTCCTGATCGTTGGCGCGCCCAAGTTCCTGCTGCAGGCTGGTGAGCTTGCGCTCCAGTTCACCCAGCTCGTCGGCGGCGCGACGACGGAATTTGGCTTCTTCCTCGCGTCGGCGCGCATCTGTTTCATTCTGCCCTGCCTGGGCGCCCGGTATCGCCTGCTGCGTCATCGCCACTTCGCCCTTGAGCCGTTCCACCGCACTCTTGCGCTGGAAATGCTCGAGTTGCGAGGTCAGCTTATCCTTGACCAGGTCTTCGGACACGGCCAGTTCCTGCCGTGCCAGGGTCAAGCTGGCTTGCAACGAGGCGAGCTTGGCCTGCAGTTCGGTAACGCGCTGGCGCCCCTGGGAACTTTGCCCGCTGAGCGCATCGAGCGCACCGGCGAGCTCATCGCGGCGCGCCTTGTAGGTCGAACGCTCCGCCTCGGCCACGGCCGGAAATTGTTTGGTCAGGCCTGCCGGAAATTCGAGCCCGCCGCCTTGCGATTCGGCCTCCAGGCGCGCCTTGGCAAACTGCAAGGCGGCCTTGCGCGCCGTCATTTCCGCCAGGTTGATGCCAGAAGTGGCCAGATCGAGTTCTACCAGTGCGTCGCCTGCCTTGACCACGGCGTTTTCGCGCGCGATGACGCGTTTGACGATGCCGCCCTCCAGATGCTGGATGATCTTGACCTTGTCTTGAGGGACGACCTTGCCTGGCGCGGTGACCACCTGGTCGACCTGGCCGATGAACGACCACCCGAGGGCAACGACCAGCAAGGCGACCAGCCGGCGGTCGCAGCGGCGCCAGACAGGCGCGCCAGCACGTACCAGCAGGGCATCCAGTTTCGAATCAGGCGACGGCGACATGCTTGTCCTTTTGCGGTTGCTGCGGCTCGCCATAACCGAGGCCTGACAAAATCTGCCGGGCTGGGCCAGCCGCTTTCAATTGCCCTTTTTCCAGCACCAGGATGCCATTGCACTGGCTCAGCACGGCCAGGCTGTGGGTGACAACCAGCACCGTATGGTCTGTCGCCAGGGCGCGCAGCGTGGCGATGAATGCCTGCTCGGCCTCGCGGTCGAGATCCGCCGTCGGTTCATCCAGCAGCAGCATCGGCGGGTCGCGCAGCAAGACCTGGGCAATCGCAATGCGCTTGCGCTCGCCTCCCGAAAAACGGCTGCCGCCTTCGCCAACCTCGGTTGCATAGCCATCGGGCAGATTGATGACAAAACCGTGGGCGCAGGCGCGCTGAGCCGCGGCAATGATGTGTTCGTCGTCGATATCCGGTTCGGCCAGGGCAATGTTGTCGCGCACGCTGCCGGAGATGAGTTGCACCTGCTGCGGCAGGTAGCCGATCCAGCGTGCCAGGTCTTGCTGCGAAAACTGGGCGAGGTCGCCGCCATCGAGCAGCACACGGCCGCTGGCCGGGCGATACAGGCCGCGCAGCAACTTGAGCAGCGTGCTCTTGCCGCTGCCGTTGGCGCCAACGATGGCATGCAAGCCATGGGGCCCGAGCTGGCCCGAGATTGCCTGCAATTGATCGTGTTCGCTGCCGGGGTAGCGGAAGGTGGCGTTGTCGAGCAGCAGCGTGCCCTGCGGGCGCGGCATTGCCACACCAGTTGCGGCACGCTCGGCAGGCAGGGCAAATAGCGCGTCGAGGCGCTTCCTGGCCGCCTGATACTGGCCGAACTGCTTCCATTGGCCGACCAGTTGCACCAGCGGCGAGATGATGCGGCCGGCCAGGATATTGGCGGAAATCAGCGCGCCCATCGTCATCAGGTGCGACAGGATGGCCAGCGCGCCAAATCCGGTCGTGACCACCGTGTTCAGCGTCGTCATGCCGTAGGCGACGTCACGGTAATGGTCGGCTTCTCGGCTGCGCGCCAGCGCTTCGCCCATCCATGCGGCATAGTTTTTTTCCCAGCGCTCGTGCGCGCTCTGTTGCGCGCCGATCGTCTTGAGCAGCATGCGCGCACCAGCCAGTTCGGCGATCGCCGCATCGCGCCCGACCAGTTTTTCGCGCTCGGTCTCGGCGGCGTGACGGGTAACCTTGCCCGAGCGCCATGCCAGGACCACGAAGGCAGCAATGGTGCCAAGCGCGACCGGCAACAGCGGCCAGGCAATCAGGCCCAGCAGCAGCAAAGCCAGCAGCAGGAATGGCAAGTCGATCAGCAGCAGCGCGCTGGCGCCGGAACAGGTTGCCCGCACCAGCTCGATGTCGCGAAACACCGTCTGCCAGTAGGCCGGCGAACGGCTTTCGAGGACCACTGCCGGCAAGGACATCAGGCGGGCAAAGGCACGCCGCGCAATCGTGGCCTCGATCTGCAGGCCGAGGCGTTGCAACAGGTGGGCGCGGCCGCTGCGCAATACCAGATCGAGGCCAATGGCGATCAGCATGCCCACCGTCAGCGCGACCAGGGATGAATAGCCGGCATGCGCCACGACCCGGTCATACACTTGCAGCGAGTACACCGCGGCACCCAGTGCGATCAGGTTGATCAGGAAGGCCAGCGTGAGGGCTTGCCGGTAAGCCGGCCGCAGCGGCAGCAGCAATTCGCGCAGCCAGTCGCTGCCCTGCACGCTGTCTTGCGAGAGGTCAACGGCGCCATTGGCGTCGGCTTGCTGCGGCGCCTGCGGGCCGGGCGCGCTTACAAACTCCCACAGCCAGTGCAACAACGCCCGCACCGTTTTGCCCAGCGCAGATGGTGCATGTGATGCAGGTGGCGCAGGCGGCACCGCCGGATCCGCGCCGGCCTCGGGTTGTTGCTGGTTCATTAGCTGATATTTTTGGTAATCGCGTCATCAATGACGGCATAGATATTGTCGGTACCGTGCTGGTACACCGAGAACGAGCCCGTTGCACCGGCCACGCTCACCCCGGTCGCAACCGCCGTGCCGTTCCATCCGGTATTGAGCGTGACGGTGTCGCTGCCACCCTCGCTGTCGATGACCAGCACATGCCCCTTCTGGTAACCGGCATCGTTGACGGCCGTATTATTCTCCCCGGTCATGGCCAGCACGTCCAGCGCGTTGAACGTCACTGTCTGATTGCCGACACCCAGCGTAAGGACCTCGATGCCCTCGACGCGGGTATTCGCCAGCGCGGTGAAGTCAATGGTCATGCCTGCCGTGAGTTCCATGGTGTCGATGCCGGTGCCGCCATCCAGCTTGAAGAAATTGGCGTCGGCCACTTTCAACACGTCGTTGCCGGCACCGCCAATGAGCACGTCGCGGCCGCCATCGCCCGTCAGAATGTCGTTGCCGGCATTGCCGATCAGGGTGTCGGCGGCGCCAATGCCCAGTGTGGCATTCAGCATGCCGCCGTTGATGACGCTGTTGCCTGGCGTGGTGTCATTCAGATCAGTAATGTGCTGCACCCCGACATTGCTGCCGGAAGTGAAGTTTTCATTGCCGTAAAGGATGGTCGTCGCGGTGGCATTGCTGTTGGAATAGGACAGATCGTCCAGGCCATCGCCATCGATGTCGCCCAACTGCTGCCAGAGGGATGACGCATTGGCCGCACCGCCCAGTATCTGCGTGCCGAAATCCTGGACTTGCAGCAGGCTGATGTCTTTCCAGCCAGTGCTGCGACCGAAAAGGAGGTAGGCCGAACCGGCGGCGCCGGTGCCGTTGACGGATTCGTCATCGCCGTAGGCGGCGATGACGAAGTCGTTGTAGCCGTCGCCATTGACATCGCCGGCACTGGTTGCGTCATAGGCCGCATAGTCGAAGTCGACTGCGCCGGTGATGCGGAAACCCCTGCCGGCTGCCGCCAGCCCGCTCAGGCTGAGATTGGCATCCCAGCCGCTGGCGGAACCAAACAATACATAGGCGCCACCATTGTCCTTGGCATTGTAGTCGTTGGCCGATTGCGCCGCGAACAGCAGATCGTCGTAGCCGTCGCCATTGATGTCGCCAAGGCCGCGCGTGTAAGTCGGATTGATGGCCTGGCCGGATTCAACCGCGATGAAGGTCGATGCCGCCACCGTGGCAGAAGCGGCAAGCGTACTACCCAGCGTGGTGGTCGCGTTCCAGTTGTTGCCCGCCTTGCCGAACACGATCGTGGCGCCGTTGCCGTCCCAGCTGAACACGAAGTCGGCAAAACCGTCGCCATTGACATCGCCGGCGGCGGCAATGGCGTTGCTGTTGGTGTTGCCGTTGATGGTGACGTTCTTCTGCGTCCATGTGACGGCGCTGCTCAGGGTGTCCAAGCCGGTCCAGCCGGTAGCCGAGCCGAGAATCAGCTTGGTATTGCTGGTGCCGGTGACAAAATCGTCGTAACCATCGCCGTTCATGTCGCCCAGGCTGACCGGTTGCCAGTTGCTGCCATACTGCGCATTCGCCGCGCCGATGAAGCTGCCGTCGGCCAGCGTTGCCGTGGTGGTGTAGGTGTAGACGGTGTTGGTTTCGGCATTCGCCGGACCGCGATCGGGCAAGTCGGTGATCAGCCCGCTGTTCACGTTGTAGGTAGTCGGCAGTGCGGTGCTGGCATTGAAGTCGTTGGCCAGGGTGGTGCTGGTGATGGCGCCACCAGCTTTGTTGACCAGCGCCGTGTTGTTGCCCAAGAAGAAGTACTGGCGACCTTCGTTCGACTGCGACCAGCTGTCGCTGTTCCAGTCGGGACTCAGACTGGCCGCATTGGGTGCAGTCTGGTATCGGTCGGCGTTGTGCGTGGGATCCGTACCGGTCAGATCACTGCCCGACTTCTCGCCACCTTCGTTGAAGGCAAAAATCTTGCTCGACTGGCTGGCGCCGATGACCATGTCGCTGATGCCATCGCCATTGATGTCGCCCAGGCCATTCATGTAAACACCCAGGTTTTCATTGGCGCTGGCCGAGCCTGTCAGCTTGATGGCATTGCCGTCGACGGGCGCGGCCAGATTGACCGTGCCCAGGCCGCCGGCCTTGCCGTAAATGACATAAGCCTCGCCCGAGTATTTCTGGTCCGCGCGTTGATTCAGGCGGGGGTACCAACCCCATACCGTATTCCCATTTTCCCAGTAAACGTTTTCATACCGTTCATACCATTGCAAATTCGTTAACGTCGCCGCGTCCTGGCGCACGGCAAAGTCGTTGAAGCCATCATTGTTGACGTCACCGATATTGGCCAGGTAGCTGCCCAGGCCCGTGTCCAGCGCAATCCCGCTGGTAACCGTACTGGTGCGGAAACCGGAGGGCATTGCAAACAGATCCATGGTTGCGCCGGCGTAAGGATTAGTCCAGCCGGCCACCGTGCGCGTCACATCGCTGTCGATCCGCACATACAAGCCATCCAGCGCATAGGTCGTGTGCGTGGCATCGCTGCCGACAGCGGCCCACGGCCCTTCGAGCGTCACCGCATCGCCGGCATCGCCATTGATGGTGAGTTTCACATTGTTGCCATAGGCCTGAGACAATTGCCGTTCCAGCAGGTAGGCCACCTCGCTGTAATTGATCACCAGGCTATTGTTGCCGTCGCCGGTCAGGTCAATTGTTTCAAAGCTGCGCACACTGGCACCGGCATAGCCGCTCATGTCCAGATGCATGCCGTGGCCGACGAATTTCAGCGTATCGGCACCGGTGCCGCCATCGACCAGCACGAAGTCAAGATCCGAGATCCCAATCGTGTCGTCGCCCGCGCCACCGCGCAGGATGTCGGCGCCACCCAGGCCGTAAATGAGGTCGTTGCCCTGCTGGCCCGCAATGCGGTTGGCATTGTAGTCGCCAAGGATCGTATTGGCGCCGGTGGTGCCCACGTTCATCAGCGAATCGGTGAAGTTGCCGCCATTAAGCACAAAGGCTTCGCCCGACGCATAGCCGTCGCGGTGGTTGACGGGCATGCCAAAAACGATGTCGATGGTACCGTCGCTATTGAAGTCGCCGGTGGCCGCCGAGAAGCCAAACTGCTCCTGCGGCAAGCCGCCGGTGATTTCAAGGCCGTCGGTGCCCAGCTGGGTGATGTTAACCGAGGAGGTCCAGTTCGAACGCGCCTGGCCATACACGACAAAAGCGGCGCCGGAATCGATGTCGCCGTCGTTGCTGGCGTTGCGGTCCTGGGGGGTGCCGTCATTGTCCGGATACCAGCCGCCCGAAGTCAGCAGCAGGTCGTTGTAGCCATCCTTGTTCAGATCGCCGAACTCGACCACGCGGGTCAGCCAGTTGCTGGCAGTGCCATAGATTTCGACTACCCGGCCGGCATCCTTGAGCTGCTGGATGTTTTGCACCGGCGCCCACTCACCCGCCTGGCCAAACACCAGATAGTACTTGCCATAGGCCCAGCCGCCGGCAATCGATGCGTCGTTAACCTGCTGATAGGAACCGACGACAAAATCGTTGACGCCGTCGCCATCGACGTCGCCGACCCCCTCGATCTGCTGCCCGGCCCACTGCATGTTGAAGGAATTGTTGAGTTGGCCGGGATCGATCTGCACCGCGGCCTCCGTGCTGAAGCTGAGGGTCGTCGCATTGCTGGCCCCGGCATAATAAGTGGTTGACGACGCATTCAGCGACTTGATCGCCTGGGTGTCAACGGTCAGGTAATAGCCGCCAGCCAGCATCAGGTTCTGGGCGGGGTTGATGACGACATTGTAGCCATTGAAACTCAGGTTGCCACCCTTGCTGCCATTGCTGCCATCGCTATCGGCGACATCGAAAGTTTCGATCAGCGTGCCGGCGCTGTTCCACAGCTTGACGAATTGCGTGCCGGGGCTGGCAGTGCCGGCCGTCACCGATTCATTGAACGAGATCACCAGGTTGTCGGTGATGCCGACCTTGAGAGAATGATCGACGGCATTGCCGCCTGCCACAGTGACGAGGCCGGTGGTGGTGGTGAAGTTGTAGGCACCCTGGACGGTGTAACCGGTCGCAGCGTTGCCGCTCGGGTCAGTCAAGGCACCAGCGCTGACATACAGGTCGTAGCCGGTGTTGTATGCCAGGTTGGATCCGGGATTGAGCGTGACCGTCTTGTTGTTGATGGTCAGCGTGCCGCCCTGGCTACCGCTGAGCGTGTAAATGCCGTTGCTGGCAACGGGTGCACTCGACCAGGCAAAGGTCTCTGCTGCAACACCGTTATAAGTGCTGCTGTAGCGCAGCTCGATCGATCCACTAGCTCCCGGCAGCAAGGATTCGTCGGCCTGGAAAACGATATTGTTTTCCACCGACACCCCGGTCAAGTTGTCGACCGGGGTGTGAACGCGGTAGGCGTTCGTCAATACTGGGCCACTGGCGTCGACGGCAGTCGTGTAGGTAAAGTTTTTAGCAAGACCGCCATCGAGCAAATTGCCTGCCACATCCTGAAAACCGGACAAGGTCACAGTGGTGAGCATGTTGCCGGCCAGCGTGGCGCCAAAGTTGACGCCGAAGGAAGTGTTATCCTGGGTGGCCGAACCACTCGGGAAATACACCGTGCCGCCTTTGGAGCCGAGACCGGTTTGCAGATCGAACACTTCCACCACAGTGCCACCTTGGGTGATGGTGACGGTGCCGTAAGGTTTGACGTTTTCGTTGAAGGAAAAGTCCAGCCGGTAGACCGGTGCGCCCTGATTGTTGTTGGTCGGTGCGCTCACCACGCCGCTGGTGCCACCGCTGGTGGAAATGCTGGCAGCGCCATCGCTATAGGTCAGCGTTGCATTGGCACTCAGCGTCGGCGCCGTGACATCGTTCAGGGGACTGCCTGTGGTCCTGAAATTCCAGGAAGTGCTGTCGGCGATGCCGGCGTAATAGTTGCCGGCAAGATCCTTGATAGCGGTTGCATCGATGGTGATGTAGTAATCGGTATTGGGCGCCAGCGGATTGAAGAAATTCATCTGAAGCAGATCATTTGCAACCTGCCAGTTTTTCAACGCCACTTTTCCGCCCATGCTGCCCAGGCCGGTCGCCACGTCGAATTTTTCGACAAGTACGCCCGTAGCCTGGTTGAACAGACTGATGTAGCCCGTGCCAAACATCACGCTCTCGCTGAACCCCTGCTGAACTTCCGGATTGTAGGCCAACGGGTAATTGGTCTGGCCATCACCTGGCGTGCTGGCCCCGGCACGGAAGGTGGGCGCGACATTATCGCGCTGCACCACGATGCTGTTGCCCCAGCCTTCAGCCTTGCCGAAGATGACGTAACCGCTGCCGCTGCGGTCTTGCTGCCCATTCGGCCCCGCAGAATCGATGCCTGGGCCGCCAATGGCAAAATCGGCAAAACCATCGGCATTGATATCGCCGAGTGCAGCGATGTCCGTGCCAAGTTTAATATAGTTGCTGCTGTCCGAAGAGATCACCACGCCCTTGGTGACAGGCATGCCGCTGGTGGCGATGTTGCCGCTGTAGGCGCCCCCGAACATTAGATAAGCCTTGCCGGAATCGCCCTGGCCATTGATGTCGCTGCTCCACATCTGGCTGATAACGTAATCATCGTAGCCATCGTTGTTGACGTCGCCTACGCCGGCGAAGCCGCTCAGGTTGTCCCCGCCCCCCCAACCGAAATTGGTCGTGATGGCAAAACCATTGCTGCTGCCGCTGACGAAGGTGCCGGCATTGCTGACATCAATGTTGCTCCAGTCGGTACGTCCATAGATGACGCGGAAGGTGTTGGTGGTGCCATTCGGCGCGATCATGTCGGCAATACCATCGCCGTTGACGTCGCCGATCGGAGTCAGACCGTAATTCAGGGATTGCCATTCCGACCAGCTGCTTAATGCATTGTTCGTGGTGATCCCATTGACCATGAAGCCACGGCTGCCGAGGTTGTTCAGGTCGATCTGGCCTTGCATGGATTCCGTGCCGAATACCACAAAGGCCGAATTGAGCTGGTTGACGATCATGTCGGCGATGCCGTCCTGATTGACGTCGCCGGCATTGGCCACTTTCCAGCCGGCGTACTTGTCGATGCCGGAGCTGACCAGATAGGCGCCATCGTCGTAGGCAACCGAGAACGCGCTCATCTGCGGCGTCGGATCCACCATGGCAACGGTCAGGCCGGGCGTGAAATAAAGCTTGCCGCCGTTGCTGGCCGTAATGGCCTTGTAGCTCACGCCGTTGTAGAGCACATCGGTCGCGCTGGCAATCGGGCTCCATTCGCCATACAGATCGATGCTGTCGGTGCCGATCGTGCCCTTGACGACGAGAATCTGGTCGGCATCCGTCATCGACAGCAGCTTTTCCGGCGTCAGGATCAGTTTGTTGGCGGCAGCCGAACCGCTGGCAAGATCGATTTCCTCGATATTGGTCAGCGCAGTGGGCGACATCAGCGAGGTATTGATATCGCCAGAAAACTGGAAATACACCTTGTCATAGCCGCGTCCGCCATCGGCGCCGGTGAAGCTCATGTTGTTAATGCGGATCAGGTCATCGCCGTCGCCGGTGAGCACGCCGCCATTGGTGGAAACAGTCTTGTCATCAGCGCCCGAGGTGCCGATGACGACCTTGCCGCCCATCTCGTTGGTGATGTCGAGCGTGACTTCCGATACGACGTGGACGTAGGCATCGCCTTTTTTCATCACGGTATACAGCTTGCCGTCGGCGTCGGACTCCACATTGCTGTAGACCCAGCCGCCGTATAGCTTGAGCACGTCGCCGAGGTCGCCCATGACGGTCATGTGGCCGGTGTCGGACAACGTCTGCACCGATGGCGCGTCGAGCTTGACGGTCTGGTTACCGTTACCGCGCATTTCGATCACTTCAAAGCCGGTCACGACACCACCCGCCGCCAGCGTCAGATCAATGTCGCCGGCAGTTGTGTTGGTGCCGGAAGCAGTGTTGCTGATGCCGCCATCGCCATCAACCGTGTTGATGACCAGGGTATCGGTGCCTGCGCCGCCGAAGATGCGCAGGTCGGCCGCGTCGTAGATCACGCTGTCATCGCCGCTGCCGGCGTAGATGATGTCGGCGCCCAGGCCGCCATGAATGGTATCGTTGCCGCCGTCAGACTTGATGGCATCCTGGCCGCCTGTACCGGTGATGTTGTCACCGGTAGCAGTGCCACGCGTCAGCGCAGTCTGGGTGACGCCACCAACCAGGTTCAGGGTCGAGCTCAGGCTGCCGTCGACGAACACGATGTCATCGGCGGTGCCGCTGACGGTCAGCGTGCCGCCGGCCAGTCCGGCAAGCGTGGCCTCGTCAAGAATCAGATAATTTGCACTGCCGGTATTGAGATCAACGACTTCGAAACTGCTCAGGGTCGGACGCAGCGCAGCCGCATCCGGACGGCCGGCTTCCTGCAAGTCGATGATTTCGCCGCCGGTGGCCAGTTGCAGGGTATCTGTGCCGCTGCCGCCGCCCGCGGCGATGTCGAGTGCATCATAGATGACGATATCGTCATCGGCGCCGCCATCAAGAATGTCGCTGCCGGTGCCGCCGCTGATACTATCATTGCCCGCCATGCCCTGGATATCATCGCTGCCGGTGCCGCCGGCCAGGGTATCGTTGCCGCCTGAGCCGACGATCTGGTCGCCCTTGACCATTTTCAGACCGCCGAGCACGGTGACCAGCGTGCCGTCAGTGGCGTAGCCGATGAACTTGTTGTAAGTAATGCCGGCCACCAGTTCGGAGCCGCGGCTTTCCCAGCCGGTGCCGGACAGGCGTACCGAGTCGCCGACATTGCCGGTGACGATCAAGGTATCGGTATCGGTCGACAGCGCCTTGAGATCATCGGCGTTGAGCACCAGGGTATTATCGCCGCTGCCGGTAATGTCGATTTTCTCGATGCCGGTAATCCGGTTATTGGCAATTGCGGTCAGATCCAGGGTAACGCCTGCACCTTCGAGGCGCAGGGTATCGGTCCCGGCGCCGCCGCTGATGCTGGTATCGGCCGCATCGTAAACCAGCACGTCATCGCCGTTGCCGCCAAGCAGAGTATCGGCGCCGCTGCCGCCATCCAGCGTGTCATTACCGCCAAGCGCATCGAGCGTCTGGCTGCCGGCGCCGGCAAGCATGTTATTGCCCTGAGTCGTGCCCGTATAAGTCACCGTGACGGCAATCGTCTGTGCGATATCGAGCGTCGCTGCGCCCAGGGTATACGAGGTGTAGCCGCCGGCAGTTGCGCCGGTGACCCAGTTGCCGGAGAGCGCCACGCTGTCGCTGGCATCGCCGTCGACACGCACCGTGCCGGTGCTGTTGAGGGCGATGATATCCGCCGCCGTTGCGCTCAGCGTAATGCTGCTGCCGCCGGTGACCAGGTCGATGATTTCGATATTGGCGACCTTGCTGCCGGCCACGCCGGCCAGGTTCAAGCTGCTTGCGAGCCGCAGCGTATCGCTGCCGTCGCCGCCATCGATGGTCAGGTCGCTGGCGTCGTACACCAGCACGTCATTGCCGGCGCCACCGTTGAGTACGTCGGCCCCACCCGCACCGTCAAGGGTGTCGTCGCCGCCGAGCCCGCGTATGACGTCAGAACCGGCCGTCGCACCCGGAATCGGGTTGGCGCTGTTGGCGTCACCGTTCGGATCATCCAGCACGGCGCCCACGGCGATTGCCGTAGCGACGCGCAAGGTGGCGCCATCTTTCGAGTAGCTATGGTAACCGCCGGCAATGCCGTCATCGGTCCAGCTACCAACGATGTACACGGTGTCGCCGGCATTGCCGGTAATGTCGAGCGAGTCGGTGCTGTCAGAAAGCGCCTTGAGCGAGGTCGCATCGATGACCACGCTATTGTTGCCACCGCCGGTGATGTCGATGATTTCGAAACCGGTCAGGGTTGGCCGCAAGCCATTCACTGCCGGGCGCGCGAGCTGGCCGAAATCGAGCAGCAAGCCGCTGGCCGTGCCGGCGAATTTCAGCGTGTCGGTATCGGCGCCACCGTCCTGGTAGACGTCACTACTGTCGTAAATGATGGTGTCGTTGCCAACGCCGCCGTAGACGCTGTCGGCGCCTGCCGCGCCATCCAGGGAATCGTTACCTGCGCCACCGTCGACATTGTCGGCACCACCACCGCCGCTCAACGTATCGTTGCTGGCCGAACCAAGATAAACGATGTCGAGCGTCATCGCAGGATCCACCAGCACGGTTGCCGTCGTGGACCCGTCGATCGCCAGCGTCAGCTTCACGTAGGGCTGGCTGGACGCGCCGTTGTAACTGACCGGCTGGGTGCCCGCATTAATCCAGTTGCCCGACAGCGTCAGCTTGTCGCCGGCGTCGCCATGGATCTTGAGCGTATCGGTGGTATCGGAAAAAGCCACGACGTCGGCAGCGTTCAGCACGATGCTTTGCACGCCATTGCCGGTCAGGTCAATTTCCTCGATGCCGACGAATCGGCTGTTGTCGATCGCCATGAAGTCAACGACCGTGTTGTCGGCAATTGCCAGCGTGTCGACGCCGATGCCGGCATCGACCAGCGCATCGGCTGCATCGAACAGGATCCAGTCATTGCCGGCGCCCGTTGCGATGCTGTCGCTGCCGGCACCGCCCGTGACGCGGTTGGCGGCGTCGTTGCCGGAGATGGTATCGTTGCCGGCGCCGCCGACGACGTTCTCGAAGTTTGCCAGGGTGTCGCTGCCGATGCCGGTACCTGTGCCACTGCCTGTGGTCAAGTTGATATTGACGGGATCGCTCTCGGCACTGTAGTCGAGGGTGTCGGTGCCGCTGCCGCCATCGAGCGTATCGTTGCCGGCACCGCCGACCACGCTATCGTCGCCCGTGCCGGCATTGATGCTGTCGTCGCCTTCCCCGCCATTGATCTGGTCGTTGCCGCTACCGGCGTCGACCGTGTCGTTGCCGCTGCCGGCCTGCAGGTTATCGTTGCCTTCGCCGCCGCTGACGGAATCGTTGCCGCTGCCAGCAATGATTCCATCATTGCCGCTACCGCCGATGATGCTGTCGTCGCCATCGCCGGCGCTAATGACGTCGTCACCCTCGCCGCCATCGATGCTGTCATTGCCGCTGCCGGCGGTATCGGCAGCGTCGCCGCCGAAGATGGTGTCGCTACCGCTGCCACCCAGCAAGGTATCGTTGCCGGCATCGCCTGCCATCCAGTCGTTATCGCCGCCGCCATTGCCATAGTCGTCGCCGGCGCCGGCATTGAACGTGTCGTTGCCGCCATTGCCTTCGTACGTATCGCCGCCGTCGCTGCCGTTGGTTACCTCGCCAAGTTCTCCCGAGTTGAACAGGTATCCGACCGAGACAACATCCCTGATTTTGATGGTCGCGCCGTTATAGGTATAGACGTTATACGTGACGCTGTCGATGACTTCGGTCGGAATACCGGTGGTCGGCCAATTGGCGCCGACCAGTCGCACCGTGTCGTCGCTGCCGCCATTGACGATCAGGGTGCCGGTCGCACCGCCACCGGTAAGCGCCTTGATGTCGGAGTCCGAAATTTTCACGATCTGGGCGCCGGCAACGGTGACGTCGAGGATTTCAAAATTGTTGAACACCTCGTCGCGCACCAGCGTCAGATCCAGCGTGGCAAGACCGGCACGCACCAGCAACGTATCGGCGCTGCCCGCGCCGCCGTCGACGAAGGCATCGTTTTCATCATAATAGATGGTGTCATTGCCAGCGCCGCCATCGATCGAGTCGCCGCCGTCGGCGCCATCGATGATGTTGTCGCCAGCGCTGCCGACCAGGGTATCGGTGCCGCCTGAGCCGACGATATTTTCAATGTTGAGGAGCGTGTCGGTGCCAGCGTTGGCGCCGGCCTGGGTCACGCCCTGGGCGCTGCCGGCGAGCACGTTGTAGCCATATCCAGTTCCAGCTACGGTGACGGTCAGGTTCAGCGTGGTCGCGCCAAGATTGACGATGACCGGGCCGTTGACGTCATCATAAAAAACGCCATCGATACCGTTGCCACCATCAATGGTGTCATTACCCTGGCCGCCACGCAGGCTGTCGTTGCCATCGCCGCCCTGCACGCTATCGTTGCCGGCATTGCCCCAGATCTGGTTGGCACCGGTGTCACCAGTCAGGGTATCGTTGACGCTACTTCCGGCAATGTTCTCGATATTGCTCAGGGTATCGGTGCCAATGCTGCCGCCGGTTGCACTGGCCGTGGCGAGATTGACGTTGACGGCCGTGCCCTGGTCGGAATAGTCTGCCGTATCGCCATTGCCGAGATGACTGCCACCATCCAGGCTGTCGTTGCCGGCACCGCCGCGCAGGCTGTCGTCGCCTGCGCCGCCCTGCAAGGTGTCGACGCCCGCTCCGCCGGACAGCAGATCATTGCCGGCATTCCCCACCAACAGGTTATTTTCCGTGCCACCGACCAGAATGTCGTTGCCGCCACCGCCCAGTACGGTTTCGAATCCGGACAGGCTGTCGATCCCGCCAAAGCCATCACTGGCCGTGCTGGCGAGCACCGCGTTAACTGTTGCATTGCTCAGGTTGACGATGATCGCGCCGCTGACGGCGGAGTAATCGAGCGTGTCGAGACCGCCACTGCCGACCAGGGTGTCATTACCCGCAGCACCTGCAATGGTGTCGTCGCCGGCACCGCCGTCGAGCCGATTCGCATTGGCATCGCCAATCAGGATGTCGCCAGCGCTGCCGCCGGTGACGTTTTCCACGCCGCTGAAGCTGTCGCTGCCGCCACTGCTGTCGGTGCCGCTACCGGTGGCAAGATTGACGCTGATGCTGTTGCCTTCGCTGCTGAAGTCGGCCGTGTCGGTACCCAGGCCGCCGATGAAGCTGTCGTTGCCTGCGCCGCCGATGAGGGTGTCGTTGCCGGCACCGCCATCAAGACTATCGTCACCGCCACCGCCAATCAGCGTGTCCTGGCCGAGCCCGCCCGAAAGCGTATCGTTGCCAAGGCCGCCGTCGAGCTGGTTGAAGTCATCGCTACCGGTAATGCTGTCATTGCCGGCGCCGCCGATAATGTTTTCAATGCTGCTGATCTGATCGTTGCCGGTAATTGCGCCGGCGCTGCTGCCAATCGCCGTTGCCAGCGAAACGGTGACGCCGCCAGTCTCGGCGCTGTAGTCGATCGTGTCGGTGCCGTTGCCGCCGCTGATGCTGTCGTTACCGGCGTCGCCGATGAACATGTCATTACCGTCAAGACCTGACAGGCTGTCATTGCCGAGGCCGCCGGTCAGACTGTCGCCACTGCTGCCGCCGGTGATGACATTGTCCAGGCTGTTGCCGGTGCCGGTGAAAGCACTGGCGCCGGGTGCCGCGTACGTTGCATTGGTATAGGTGAGATTTTCAACCTCAGGATTGCCGGCCAGGGAATAGCTGGTCAGCACGGTCCTGATTTCGTCGGTGCCCTCACCGGCGCTTTCATTAACGACATCGCCGACGACGTCCTTCCAGTAGACGTCGTTACCTGTTCCGCCGCTCATGCTGTCAATACCGGCACCACCGCTGAGAGTGTCGTTGCCGGCCCCTCCCGACAAGGTGTCACTGCCGCTGTCGCCAACGAGGTTGTCGTCGCCGGACGTGCCGCTGAGGTTCGCCACGAGTTCGACCCCGGTAGCAAGGCTCAGGGTCAAGGTCTCGGCGTTGTGCACCCGGGTAAAGCTCGTATAGCCGCCGCCAGTGGCGCCACGCTGCCATTGCTCTGTGACGAGGATGCGATCGCCCGAATCGCCATTGATTGTGAGCGTGGTGACGCCGCTGGCCAGCAAGGCGCGCACATCTGCTGCGCCCAGTTCGATTTGCGCAGCGGTGCCGCCATTGACGGCACGCATGTCAAGGACCTCGATGTTGCTCAAGGTGACCGTATCGGTAGTCAGGTTGGCATTGGACAGGAAACGCAAGGTATCGGTGCCGGCACCGCCATCGATGAGCACATCGCTGGCATCGTAGATCAGCGTGTCGTTACCGTTGCCGCCTGCCAGGCTGTCGGCGCCTGCGCCACCGTCGAGCGTGTCATTGCCAGTGCCGCCGGTGATGGCGTTGACCAATGCATTGCCCGTGGCATTCGTATTGCCGCTACCGGTGACGAGCAGGTTGTCGACGTTCGCGCCCAGAGTATAGCTTGTCAGAGTGGTGCGCACCTCGTCGACACCTTCACCGGCCGCTTCGCTGACCACATCGCCGGCATTGTCGACGATGTAGACGTCGTTGCCTGCCCCGCCCGTCATACTGTCCGCGCCGCTGCCGCCATCGAGTGTGTCATTGCCGATGTTGCCGGTGATGGCATTGGCCAGTCCATTGCCGGTGCCGGCGGCATCGCCCGCAGCGGTGAACACCAGGTTCTCGACGTTGGCGCCCAGCGTGTAGGTGGTCAGGTTGGTGCGCACTTCGTCGACACCTTCGTTCAACGCCTCGACGATGACATCGCCGGCATTGTCAACGATGTAGACGTCATTGCCTGCGCCGCCCGTCAAGGTATCGGCGCCTGCTCCGCCATCGAGCGTGTCGTTGCCGACGTTGGCGGTAATGGCATTGTCCAGCGTGTTGCCATTACCGGCGGCATTGCCCGTGCCGGTGAAGACCAGATTCTCGAGGTTGCCACCGAGGGTATAAGTGGTCAGGTTGGTGCGCACTTCGTCAGTGCCCTCGCCAGACGCTTCGATCACAATATTGCGCACGTCGGTAACGATATAAGTATCATTGCCTGCGCCGCCGCTCATGCTGTCGTCATCTGCGCTACCAGTAAATGTGTCATTGCCTGCTCCGCCAACGAACGTATCCTTGCTGCCGGAGATCGTGATGGTGATGACCTTTTGCACGCCATCGGTGGTGGCCACGGTAATGCTGTCGGTGTAGTCGACGCCGGTTACAAACTCGTTGTGTGCTGTGTCCGCAATATAGTTCCAGACACCGCCAGTGGTGATGCTGAACTTGCCATAGCCGCTGCTGCCTGCCACCAGCGTTTGCGCGAGAAAGCTCGCGGTGCTGTCGACATCGGTCGCTGTCAAGGTACCGCTGGCGGTGAGCGCAACATCGGTCTCGGTGAGACTGGCGCTGCTGACGCCGCCGATCACGGCGAGATCGTCAACGCCGGTGACAGTGATGGTCAGCGTGCTCGTGCCGGTCGTGCCCTTGTCATCGGTGACGGTGTAGTTGGCCACCACGTCTGTCGTTGCGCCCTGAGCAAGCGATTGATAGGCCGAGTTGGTCGGATCGAAGCTGTAGTTCCCGTTAGTGCTCAGCGTCAGGCCGGCGACTGCCGCGTTGAGCGTGTAGGTCGCGGTTTTTCCTGTGACATCGGGATCGACTGAAGTCAGCGTACCTGTAACGGTGCTGCCATCTTCTGTTGCGCTGTTGGTTGCCGCAACGGCGACCGGCGTATCGTTGCTGCCGGTGACGGTGACGGTCAATGTGCTGGAGCTGATGGCGCCGTTGTTGTCCTGGTTGGTATAGGTAACGCTGGTGATCTGGGATTCTCCCGCGACCAGATAATCAAAATCGCTCCCCGGATTGAAGCTGTATGCGCCGTTAGCGGCAATCGTGAAGGTGCCGCCGTTCGAGCCGGCGACACCGACTGCAACATTGCCGGCCAGGCCGTTGACCGCACTGACAATGTGCGTGTCAGCCGTATCGACATCGCTGTCATTGAAAAGCAGGCCGCTCCCGGCAGTGACCGTCAAAGTGGCATTTTCCGAAGTGCTGCCGGTATCGGCGCTAGCCACCGGTACATCGTTGGTGCCATTGATCGTGATCGTGACCGTCTGGTCGACATAGGCACCGAAGTCATCCGTAACACGGGCGGTATATGTCTGGGTAACGACTTCGCCTTCCTTCAAGGCCTGGGTTGCCGCCAGGGTGTTGTCCAGCGTGTAGGTCCACACACCCGTGGATGCATCGATGGCGATGCTGCCATATGTCGTGCTTGGCGTGCCTTCGATGGTCCATGCTTTTGTGGCTGCCGCATCGACATCGGTGGCTGTCAGCGTACCGGTGGCGCTCACCGTGCCTGCTGTGGCCGTGCCGTCATCCAGATGTCCAGCTTCCGTGATGCTGCCTGCCAGCGCCGCCGCCAGGTTGCTCACCACCGGCACATCATTGGTGCCGTTGATCGTGATCGTGACCGTCTGGTCGACATAGGCGCCAAAGTCATCCGTGACACGGGCCACATAAGTCTGGGTGACGGTTTCGCCTTCCTTCAATGCCTGGGTTGCTGCCAGGGTATTGTCCAGCGTGTACGTCCACACGCCGGTCGAAGCGTTGATTGCGATGCCACCGTAAGTCGTGCTTGGCGTGCCTTCGATGCTCCACGCTTTTGTGGCTGCCGCATCGACATCGGTGGCTGTCAGCGTACCGGTGGCGCTGGCGGTACCGGCTACAGCCGTACCGTCATCGGCATGACCGGCTTCCGTCACAGTGCCCAGCAAGGCAGCACCGGCATTGCTCACCACCGGCACATCGTTGGTGCCGTCGATCGTGATCGTGACCGTCTGGTCGACATAGGCGCCAAAGTCATCGGTGACGCGGGCCACATAAGTCTGGGTGACGGTTTCGCCTTCCTTCAATGCCTGCGTCGCTGCCAGGGTATTGTCCAGCGTATAGGTCCACACACCCGTGGAGGCATCGATGGCGATGCTGCCATAGGTCGTGCTTGGCGTGCCTTCGATGGTCCATGCTTTTGTGGCTGCCGCATCGACATCGGTGGCTGTCAGCGTACCGGTGGCGCTGGCGGTACCGGCTACAGCCGTACCGTCATCCAGATGGCCAGCTTCGGTGATGCTGCCTGCCAGCGCGGCTGCCAGGTTGCTCACCACCGGTACATCGTTGGTGCCATTGATCGTGATCGTAACTGTCTGGTCGACATAGGCACCGAAGTCATCGGTGACGCGGGCCACATAGGTCTGGGTGACGGTTTCGCCTTCCTTCAATGCCTGGGTTGCTGCCAGGGTATTGTCCAGCGTATAGGTCCACACACCCGTGGATGCATCGATGGCGATGCTGCCATAGGTCGTGCTCGGCGTGCCTTCGATGGTCCATGCTTTTGTAGCTGCCGCATCGACATCGGTGGCTGTCAGCGTACCGGTGGCGCTGGCGGTACCGGCTACAGCCGTGCCGTCATCCAGATGGCCTGCTTCCGTGATGCTGCCTGCCAACGCTGCCGCCAGGTTGCTCACCACCGGTACATCGTTGGTGCCATTGATCGTGATCGTAACTGTCTGGTCGACATAGGCACCGAAGTCATCCGTGACGCGGGCCACATAGGTCTGGGTAACGACTTCGCCTTCCTTCAAGGCCTGGGTTGCCGCCAGGGTGTTGTCCAGCGTGTAGGTCCACACACCCGTGGATGCATCGATGGCGATGCTGCCATAGGTCGTGCTCGGCGTGCTTTCGATGCTCCATGCTTTTGTGGCTGCCGCATCGACATCGGTGGCTGTCAGCGTACCGGTGGCGCTGGCGGTACCGGCTACAGCCGTACCGTCATCGGCATGACCGGCTTCCGTCACAGTGCCCAGCAAGGCAGCACCGGCATTGCTCACCACCGGTACATCGTTGGTGCCGTTGATCGTGATCGTGACCGTCTGGTCGACATAGGCGCCAAAGTCATCGGTGACGCGGGCCACATAAGTCTGGGTGACGGTTTCGCCTTCCTTCAAGGCCTGGGTTGCTGCCAGGGTATTGTCCAGCGTATAGGTCCACACACCCGTGGATGCATCGATGGCGATGCTGCCATAGGTCGTGCTGGGGGCGCCCTGCAGACTCCAGGTCTGGGTGGCTGCCGCATCGACATCGGTGGCTGTCAGCGTGCCGGTGGCGCTGGCGGTACCGGCTACAGCCGTACCGTCATCGGCATGACCGGCTTCCGTCACAGTGCCCAGCAAGGCAGCACCGGCATTGCTCACCACCGGCACATCGTTGGTGCCGTCGATCGTGATCGTGACCGTCTGGTCGACATAGGCGCCAAAGTCATCGGTGACGCGGGCCACATAAGTCTGGGTGACGGTTTCGCCTTCCTTCAATGCCTGCGTCGCTGCCAGGGTATTGTCCAGCGTATAGGTCCACACACCCGTGGAGGCATCGATGGCGATGCTGCCATAGGTCGTGCTTGGCGTGCCTTCGATGGTCCATGCTTTTGTGGCTGCCGCATCGACATCGGTGGCTGTCAGCGTACCGGTGGCGCTGGCGGTACCGGCTACAGCCGTGCCGTCATCCAGATGGCCTGCTTCCGTGATGCTGCCTGCCAACGCTGCCGCCAGGTTGCTCACCACCGGTACATCGTTGGTGCCATTGATCGTGATCGTAACTGTCTGGTCGACATAGGCACCGAAGTCATCCGTGACGCGGGCCACATAGGTCTGGGTGACGGTTTCGCCTTCCTTCAAGGCCTGGGTTGCTGCCAGGGTATTGTCCAGCGTGTAGGTCCACACACCCGTGGATGCATCGATGGCGATGCTGCCATAGGTCGTGCTCGGCGTGCTTTCGATGCTCCATGCTTTTGTGGCTGCCGCATCGACATCGGTGGCTGTCAGCGTACCGGTGGCGCTGGCGGTACCGGCTACAGCCGTACCGTCATCGGCATGACCGGCTTCCGTCACAGTGCCCAGCAAGGCAGCACCGGCATTGCTCACCACCGGCACATCGTTGGTGCCGTCGATCGTGATCGTGACCGTCTGGTCGACATAGGCGCCAAAGTCATCGGTGACGCGGGCCACATAAGTCTGGGTGACGGTTTCGCCTTCCTTCAATGCCTGCGTCGCTGCCAGGGTATTGTCCAGCGTATAGGTCCACACACCCGTGGAGGCATCGATGGCGATGCTGCCATAGGTCGTGCTTGGCGTGCCTTCGATGGTCCATGCTTTTGTGGCTGCCGCATCGACATCGGTGGCTGTCAGCGTACCGGTGGCGCTGGCGGTACCGGCTACAGCCGTACCGTCATCCAGATGGCCAGCTTCGGTGATGCTGCCTGCCAGCGCGGCTGCCAGGTTGCTCACCACCGGTACATCGTTGGTGCCATTGATCGTGATCGTAACTGTCTGGTCGACATAGGCACCGAAGTCATCGGTGACGCGGGCCACATAGGTCTGGGTGACGGTTTCGCCTTCCTTCAATGCCTGGGTTGCTGCCAGGGTATTGTCCAGCGTATAGGTCCACACACCCGTGGATGCATCGATGGCGATGCTGCCATAGGTCGTGCTCGGCGTGCCTTCGATGGTCCATGCTTTTGTAGCTGCCGCATCGACATCGGTGGCTGTCAGCGTACCGGTGGCGCTGGCGGTACCGGCTACAGCCGTGCCGTCATCCAGATGGCCTGCTTCCGTGATGCTGCCTGCCAACGCTGCCGCCAGGTTGCTCACCACCGGTACATCGTTGGTGCCATTGATCGTGATCGTAACTGTCTGGTCGACATAGGCACCGAAGTCATCCGTGACGCGGGCCACATAGGTCTGGGTAACGACTTCGCCTTCCTTCAAGGCCTGGGTTGCCGCCAGGGTGTTGTCCAGCGTGTAGGTCCACACACCCGTGGATGCATCGATGGCGATGCTGCCATAGGTCGTGCTCGGCGTGCTTTCGATGCTCCATGCTTTTGTGGCTGCCGCATCGACATCGGTGGCTGTCAGCGTACCGGTGGCGCTGGCGGTACCGGCTACAGCCGTACCGTCATCGGCATGACCGGCTTCCGTCACAGTGCCCAGCAAGGCAGCACCGGCATTGCTCACCACCGGTACATCGTTGGTGCCGTTGATCGTGATCGTGACCGTCTGGTCGACATAGGCGCCAAAGTCATCGGTGACGCGGGCCACATAAGTCTGGGTGACGGTTTCGCCTTCCTTCAAGGCCTGGGTTGCTGCCAGGGTATTGTCCAGCGTATAGGTCCACACACCCGTGGATGCATCGATGGCGATGCTGCCATAGGTCGTGCTGGGGGCGCCCTGCAGACTCCAGGTCTGGGTGGCTGCCGCATCGACATCGGTGGCTGTCAGCGTGCCGGTGGCGCTGGCGGTACCGGCTACAGCCGTACCGTCATCGGCATGACCGGCTTCCGTCACAGTGCCCAGCAAGGCAGCACCGGCATTGCTCACCACCGGCACATCGTTGGTGCCGTCGATCGTGATCGTGACCGTCTGGTCGACATAGGCGCCAAAGTCATCGGTGACGCGGGCCACATAAGTCTGGGTGACGGTTTCGCCTTCCTTCAATGCCTGCGTCGCTGCCAGGGTATTGTCCAGCGTATAGGTCCACACACCCGTGGATGCATCGATGGCGATGCTGCCATAGGTCGTGCTCGGCGTGCTTTCGATGCTCCATGCTTTTGTGGCTGCCGCATCGACATCGGTGGCTGTCAGCGTACCGGTGGCGCTGGCGGTACCGGCTACAGCCGTACCGTCATCGGCATGACCGGCTTCCGTCACAGTGCCCAGCAAGGCACCACCGGCATTGCTCACCACCGGCACATCATTGGTGCCGTTGATCGTGATCGTGACCGTCTGGTCGACATAGGCGCCAAAGTCATCGGTGACACGCGCCACATAGGTCTGGGTGACGGTTTCGCCTTCCTTCAAGGCCTGGGTTGCTGCCAGGGTATTGTCCAGCGTATAGGTCCACACACCCGTGGATGCATCGATGGCGATGCTGCCATAGGTCGTGCTGGGGGCGCCCTGCAGACTCCAGGTCTGGGTGGCTGCCGCATCGACATCGGTGGCTGTCAGCGTACCGGTGGCGCTGGCGGTACCGGCTACAGCCGTACCGTCATCGGCATGACCGGCTTCCGTCACAGTGCCCAGCAAGGCACCACCGGCATTGCTCACCACCGGCACATCATTGGTGCCGTTGATCGTGATCGTGACCGTCTGGTCGACATAGGCGCCAAAGTCATCGGTGACACGCGCCACATAGGTCTGGGTGACGGTTTCGCCTTCCTTCAAGGCCTGGGTTGCTGCCAGGGTATTGTCCAGCGTATAGGTCCACACACCCGTGGATGCATCGATGGCGATGCTGCCATAGGTCGTGCTGGGGGCGCCCTGCAGACTCCAGGTCTGGGTGGCTGCCGCATCGACATCGGTGGCTGTCAGCGTACCGGTGGCGCTGGCGGTACCGGCTACAGCCGTACCGTCATCGGCATGACCGGCTTCCGTCACAGTGCCCAGCAAGGCACCACCGGCATTGCTCACCACCGGCACATCATTGGTGCCGTTGATCGTGATCGTGACCGTCTGGTCGACATAGGCGCCAAAGTCATCGGTGACACGCGCCACATAGGTCTGGGTGACGGTTTCGCCTTCCTTCAAGGCCTGGGTTGCTGCCAGGGTATTGTCCAGCGTATAGGTCCACACACCCGTGGATGCATCGATGGCGATGCTGCCATAGGTCGTGCTGGGGGCGCCCTGCAGACTCCAGGTCTGGGTGGCTGCCGCATCGACATCGGTGGCTGTCAGCGTGCCGGTGGCGCTGGCGGTACCGGCTACAGCCGTACCGTCATCCAGATGACCTGCTTCCGTGATGCTGCCTGCCAACGCCGCCGCCAGGTTGCTCACCACCGGCACATCATTGGTGCCGTTGATCGTGATCGTGACCGTCTGGTCGACATAGGCACCAAAGTCATCGGTGACGCGGGCCACATAGGTCTGGGTAACGACTTCGCCTTCCTTCAGGGCCTGCGTCGCTGCCAGGGTATTGTCCAGCGTGTAGGTCCACACACCCGTGGATGCATCGATGGCGATGCTGCCATAGGTCGTGCTTGGCGTGCCTTCGATGCTCCATGCTTTTGTGGCTGCCGCATCGACATCGGTCGCAGCCAGCGTGCCCGTGGCGCTCACCGTGCCTGCTGTGGCCGTGCCGTCATCGGCATGACCGGCTTCCGTCACAGTGCCCAGCAAGGCAGCACCGGCATTGCTCACCACCGGTACATCGTTGGTGCCGTTGATCGTGATCGTGACCGTCTGGTCGACATAGGCGCCAAAGTCATCCGTGACACGGGCCACATAAGTCTGGGTGACGGTTTCGCCTTCCTTCAATGCCTGCGTCGCTGCCAGGGTATTGTCCAGCGTGTACGTCCACACACCCGTGGATGCATCGATGGCGATGCTGCCATAGGTCGTGCTCGGCGTGCCTTCGATGCTCCACGATTTTGTAGCTGCCGCATCGACATCGGTCGCAGACAGCGTGCCGGTGGCGCTGGCGGTACCGGCTACAGCCGTGCCGTCATCCAGATGGCCTGCTTCCGTGATGCTGCCTGCCAACGCTGCCGCCAGGTTGCTCACCACCGGTACATCGTTGGTGCCATTGATCGTGATCGTAACTGTCTGGTCGACATAGGCACCGAAGTCATCCGTGACGCGGGCCACATAGGTCTGGGTAACGACTTCGCCTTCCTTCAAGGCCTGGGTTGCCGCCAGGGTGTTGTCCAGCGTGTAGGTCCACACACCCGTGGATGCATCGATGGCGATGCTGCCATATGTCGTGCTCGGCGTGCTTTCGATGCTCCATGCTTTTGTGGCTGCCGCATCGACATCGGTGGCTGTCAGCGTACCGGTGGCGCTGGCGGTACCGGCTACAGCCGTACCGTCATCGGCATGACCGGCTTCCGTCACAGTGCCCAGCAAGGCACCACCGGCATTGCTCACCACCGGCACATCATTGGTGCCGTTGATCGTGATCGTGACCGTCTGGTCGACATAGGCACCAAAGTCATCGGTGACGCGGGCCACATAGGTCTGGGTAACGACTTCGCCTTCCTTCAGGGCCTGCGTCGCTGCCAGGGTATTGTCCAGCGTGTAGGTCCACACACCCGTGGAGGCATCGATGGCAATGCTGCCATAGGTCGTGCTTGGCGTGCCTTCGATGCTCCATGCTTTTGTAGCTGCCGCATCGACATCGGTGGCAGCCAGCGTACCGGTGGCGCTGGCGGTACCGGCTACAGCCGTACCGTCATCCAGATGACCTGCTTCCGTGATGCTGCCTGCCAACGCCGCCGCCAGGTTGCTCACCACCGGCACATCATTGGTGCCGTTGATCGTGATCGTGACGGTCTGGTCGACATAGGCACCGAAGTCATCCGTGACACGGGCGGTGTATGTCTGGGTGACGGTTTCGCCTTCCTTCAATGCCTGCGTCGCTGCCAGGGTGTTGTCCAGCGTGTAGGTCCACACCCCCGTGGATGCATCGATGGCGATGCTGCCATAGGTCGTGCTCGGCGTGCTTTCGATGCTCCACGCTTTTGTGGCTGCCGCATCGACATCGGTCGCAGACAGCGTGCCGGTGGCGCTGGCGGTACCGGCTACAGCCGTGCCGTCATCCAGATGGCCTGCTTCCGTGATGCTGCCTGCCAATGCTGCCGCCAGGTTGCTCACCACCGGCACATCGTTGGTGCCATTGATCGTGATCGTGACGGTCTGGTCGACATAGGCACCGAAGTCATCGGTGACACGGGCGGTATAGGTCTGGGTAACGACTTCGCCTTCCTTCAAGGCCTGCGTCGCCGCCAGGGTGTTGTCCAGCGTATAGGTCCACACCCCCGTGGATGCATCGATGGCGATGCTGCCATAGGTCGTGCTCGGCGTGCCTTCGATGCTCCAGGTTTTTGTGGCTGCCGCATCGACATCGGTCGCAGCCAGCGTGCCCGTGGCGCTCACCGTGCCTGCTGTGGCCGTACCGTCATCGGCATGACCGGCTTCGGTCACAGTACCCAGCAAGGCAGCACCGGCATTGCTCACCACCGGCACATCGTTGGTGCCATTGATCGTGACAGTCACCGTCTGGCTTTTTCCGTCCTTCGTGACAACGGTAAAGCTATCGGTGTAAACCACGCCAGATATAAATTCGTTGTGCGCACTATCGCCAATGTAATTCCACGCTCCGGCAGCGTCGATACTGAACTTCCCGTACCCGCCACTACCGGAGACCAGCGTCTGAGGAACAAAAATTACCGAACTATTGTTAGTCGCCAGGGTACCGGTAGCTAGGAGTATTGCGTCAGTTTCGTTCAAACTGGCGGCAGTACTGCCAGTGATGATCGTCGGGACCACCGGGGGTGGACTCTGGACGAGAGGCGTATTCACATCTGTTGCATTGCCGCCCGTCGTCCCAACAGGCGGAACAATCGAATTGTCTGTGCTCGATGCAGGCACGGGAGTGGTCGATACGCCAGAGGTCCCGGAAAATGGCGCGTTTTGGCTGCCACCGGAAAAAGGGGAAAGTTCGGAAAATGATGTGGTCGAGGCTGTCGGCGACCCGGCAGTGCTACCCGAAATTGGCCCGCGCGAATTGCTGGCGAAAATTGGATTTGCATTGTCACCCGTGTCTGCGCTGAGGGTGCCACTGACAGTCCCTGCACGGTCCGCCCCCCCGGTGCTGGCGCCGGGAGCAGCAACCAGACGGGAAATCGGATCAACCTGCGCGGACGATAGCGATCCGGCCTGCGATGCGGGAGAGTCGCTTGTTTGCAGGACAAGTCCATCGCCTGGCACCGAAATCCGGGATTCAATGCCCGCTCGTTGTATGAAGATCCCGGTATCGGCAACCATAGCGGAGCCGCTCGTTCCGAGCGCCACGACCGTCGTCTCACCCGTGATCGCATTGACGTGGATCCCGACGCCTTGGCCTCGGGCCGCCACCAGACCTGCTGGTGTATTGATATGAATGCTGTCGCTAATGCTCGACAAATTCTCGATTGCGATAGCGCCGCCACTTAAATTCAATGTGACCGTCTGCTTCTGAATACCGCCTTGTGCAATCGTTTCGCCCTGAAACAAAATGCGGGAATTGGCACCAATGACACCGGTGGCCAACTGGTCACCGCCACTTCGAGAGTTCGTCCGCACGAACTCCATCTTGACCGCGACACCGCCCGTGCTGTCAAGGCTGTCGCCTGCAAGAATGGCATCGCCTGGCTTACCGAAAAATTCCTTGCCGTCTCGTATTACCTTGACGCGGCCATCTGTTTCACGAATATGCGCCACGATGATTGATGCGGCTGATCCGGCATCAGCGTCGGCGGTAGTCCCGCTGGATAATTGGGTGGCGGCCTGCGCTGCGCGCAGAAAAGGAAAATTTGCGATGAGTATTTCCGCAGAAAATTCCGCCAGCGATCCAGGCACTTTAAATGCGGCATTCGGGTCGCTGAAAAAGTTGGAATAAACAGTTATCTCCCCGTTTGGGGACTTGACCACCAGGTTGTCGCCAACACGTGATAGCTTATTGCTATCCACTGTCGATAAATCCAGTACGGGGCCTTCAAATTTGCCGATGGCGTTCCGCTGAACTGCACTGGTTTCGTTGTTGGTAGTCAAAATAGTAGTCCTTGAAGGAACAATCGATGCAACCTGTCAGTTCGTAAATTGGAATTTTTGTGACGCGGTATCGACCTCCATGAGGGCACAGGTTGGAAACCGTGCGGCCGTCATGAAGGCCGAATGGCCGCAATTCCTGAAACATCTCCTATTCCCAGACGGACATCTGCCATCTTGAGAATTGATATTTCTCAATAGTAGAAGTTTCTAAACAGAAATTGCCTGAGCAAATCTGAGCGGCGTGTTAAATAACATTGCCGAAAGACAACGAAGGGAAGAACGGACAAAATGACGGGGCAGTTTGGCCTTACCGGCAAACTTCGATTTCGTCGTAAAAACGATAGCCAATACCCCGCAAGGTGGTCACGGGCAGTTGGAGGCCGCAAGCCTCCTCGACCTTGCGACGCAGGCGGCGCATCTGGGTGTCGAGCCGACGTTGGTCATAATCCACGTAGTCCTCACCCAGCGCACAAACAATTGTCTTGCGACTGACACTATTACCACCTGCGGCCAGGGCCAGCAGTACCGTGTAGTCTTGAGCGGAGAGGGTAATCGGCGCGAAGCCGGGGGGAGTCAGGCATGGCGGCGAACCTGACAGGCGCCAGCGCGGTACTGAATCGGCAATGGCTTGGGAAGCCACATCGATGGGATTGGTATGTCTGCGCTCGGTGACATCGCGAGCCACAGCAACCCTGACCTGATCGGTCTCCGACCAGCGGGCCGACCACATGATGTTGGCGATGCGGCCATCCTTGCGGATATAGCGGTTCTCGAAATGCAGCTGCAGGTAGCCGGCCTCAATCCGCTCAACCGCCTTCAATGTCCTCGTGCGATCCTCGGGGAATACCAGGTCAATCATCTGCTTGCCCACCATTTCGTCTGGCGTATATCCGAAAATTCGTTCGCAAGCACCACTAACAGAAATGAATCGCCCTTGGGTATCAACCACACAGATTGCATCCGGCAGCAAATCCATGAAATTCGTCAGTACGTTGGGGCCATTTTGTTGCATGGTAAATGGGAAGATTGACTACCGAAACAAGAAGCTGGAAAAATGCTGACAAATTTATAATTGTTTAATTTAACAAGCAGCTTGATCCGAATAGAGGAAGAAGGCTTGTGTTGGCAGCTTGTTTTTTCAAATTATAAATATGGCGTGGAGATGGGCAAAATATATTTTTCGCTCACATCTCTAAATCTGGTGCGGCTGGCGGGGATCGAACCCACGACCCTTGGCTTCGGAGGCCAATACTCTATCCACTGAGCTACAGCCGCGTAGGAGGAATACAGAAGAGTCCAGAAGGATACCGTTTTTCTGGCATGTCGTCCATGCAAACCGCTTGCCATCCGTTCCAAATCGACAGTATTGCGTCTATAATCAAAGGTTTGGCGACCTATTGCGCAATGAAATCCCAGCTTGGCTTCGGATCCGTGCGTACCCGCCTACCAGTTTAAAAAAATGTCTTGAGGGAATAATGAGCGACGCACACAACGAACACGAATCCTTGATTAAAACACCCAAGCAGTTGATCGCTGTGATCGCGGCAGCGTTTATCGTGCCGATCCTGGTCATCGTGCTGCTGACGAAATTCGTCGCTGGCGAAAAAGGCGGCCTGTCGGGCCTCTCCAATGAACAAATCGCCGAAGCTACCGCTGCACGCATCCGTCCGGTCGGTGACGAGGGCTTTACCCTCAAGGATTCAAACGCCCCGCGTCAGTTGCAAACCGGCGATGGCGTCTACAAGGCCGTTTGCGCGACCTGCCATGACGGCGGCCTGGCTGGCGCACCGAAGCTGGGTGACGCCGGGGGCTGGTCGGCCCGCATTGCGCAAGGATACGACAAGCTGGTCGCCCACGCCATCAGCGGTATCCGCGGCATGCCTGCAAAGGGCGGCAATCCGGATCTGGATGACGTTGAAGTCGCGCGCGCCGTGGTCTTCATGGCCAACAAGTCGGGCGCAAGCTTCAAGGAACCTGCTGTAAAAGCCGCCCCGGCAGCTGCTGCACCGGCTGCCGAAGCTGCCGCGCCTGCTGCCGCCGCTCCTGCTGCTGCAGTTGCTGCCGCACCGGCCTCAGCCCCGGCAGCCCTTTCTGCTGATGCAGGCAAGAAGATCTATGACTCGGCCTGCGTGGCATGCCACGGTGCCGGCATTGCCGGCGCGCCGAAGTTCGGTGACAAGGCCGCTTGGGCGCCGCGCCTGAAAAAAGGCGCCGATGCATTGCACGCCAGCGCCATCAAGGGCTTGAACGCCATGCCGCCCAAAGGTGGCTCGTCCGCTTCCGATGCCGAAATCAAGGCAGCCGTCGATTACATGATGGCCGCGGCCAAGTAAGCCGCCGCGCTTGCGACAAGAAGCCGACCTGCGGGTCGGCTTTTTTATGGAAGTTCTATAAACGCAATAAGACGCCGAGGTTGCGGCGGTTGGAATGCGGCAATGGCGGCGCTAGGGGCGGTCGTGGCGGGTGCGTCGGCGCCGGGCACTCGCGCGCTTGAGGGCAAAAGCAGCCAGCGCGCCGAGTGCACCGGCGGCTAACAGCTTGCGCGTTGTCGGCCCGGAAGGCTTGAAGCGGCCCAGCAGGGACAAGCCGCGCATGGCGACGGGCAATGCCAGCGGCAGCAATGCCGCCATCCCGCCGGACGCCACGCCACTCTTTTTATTCCGCAATAGTGCAAGCCCGGTCAGCGCCAAGCCGCCGACCGCCTGGACCAGGGCGCCGGGGTGCAGGCCCTCGGCCAGCGCATGGCCGGCCTGCACCATGCCTTGCCGGTGCCGTGCGGCTTGCGCTACCAATGCCTGTTTTTGATCGGTCGGTTTCATGAATACGCCTTATTGCAGGGCGTCGCGGTCGTTGCGCAATTCCGCCATGGTCAGCGGCATCGCCAGGCGGCCGTCGCGAATCATGGCGCGCGCATACAAGGCAATGACCAGCGTTGCCAGGGTATAGAACAGGGCGACGATGCCGAGGATTTTCCAGCCCAGGCTATCCCAGGCCAGTATCACCACCAGTCCGGTCCAGCATGCCAGCGCAAAAAATGCGGTGACGACACCGGCGGCAAAAAATACCGCCAGCTTCAGCAAGGCGGCGCGGACATCCGCCAGTTCCAGTGCCGCCAGCTCGATGCGGCACAGTGCAAGGCCCAGAAGATTGCGCGCCATGCTGGCCGCACCGGCAATGATGCCAGGACGTAGCGGTTCTTCGCCGGAGGTATCGATATTCATCCAGTAAGCGCTTACTTGCGGGAGATGAGCATGCCGAGCAAGACGCCAACGCCGGCAGAGATGGCCACCGCTTTCCAGGGATTTTCCTTGACGAAGTCGTCCGTGGTGCTGGCTAGCTCCTTGCCCGTTTCGAGGGCGGCGGCTTGCAATTCCTGGGCGCGTTGGGCGGCATTGTCGAGCAGGTCCTGGCCCTTGGCCCGCAACTCGTCGGCGCGTTCGCCAGTGGCGACGCTCGCTTCACGGAACAGTTGCTGGGCATCCCGCACCAGGGTTTTCATATCGTTGCGCACTGTTTTATAGCTGGAAGCAGTCATGTTGATTCTCCATGTGAAATCAAATTGTCGGTCTTATCATACCGAGCCATGCTATTACCGGCAAGCCGGCAAGTTTGATTCCGCACTGGAAACCTTCCCATTCCCGCCCCAATTTGCTGTATCGGGTTAGGAAGAAACCATCAAAGTAAGCGCCCACTTAGCCGGCAGAACTAAAGGTAGGAGGCTTTTGACCATGCAGCTGGTACCACAACAAGCCCAGCCATTCATGCAGGGCGTAGTAACTCAGATCGATCCCGCGCACCGAGGGCAGAAAACTGTTGAAGGAATGTTCCCCGCGAAAAACGAAGACGGTAGGCGCCGCCTGCACCGTCAAGCCATGCTGCTCGAAGGCGCGACGGGCACGCGGCATATGCAACGCATCGGTCACCAGCGCGACTTTTTGGATGCCGGCCTGGCGCAGGATGCGGGCGGAAAACTCGGCATTTTGTGCAGTGTTGTCGGAGGCATCCTCGATCCAGCGCACCGGCACGCCCATCTCGCCCTGCAGCACCCGCGCCATCAATGTTGCCTCGCCTTCCGGCGCGCCGTCGGGCGAACCGCCGGAAACCAGGAGCGGCAAGCCGCTGGCGCGCTGCAGATAAGCACCGTAGCGCATGCGTCCCAGCGTGATGAGCTTGGGCACATCGGCGCCGCCATATTCGGGGGCCTCTGACAAGCGCCCGCCGGCCAGGACCACGATCGCTTCGGCATCCAGGCTTGCGGGCGTTGCCAGGGGAGGATTGCGGTTTTCCAGGGGGGCGCCAAGCTGGCTGGCGATGAATCCCGTACTCAGGGCAGTCAGCAAGAGTAGCGCAAGCGCGCTGATGCGCCGTCCCAGGCGCGGCCGCTTGTGCGCGACCAGCAAGCCGATCGCGCACAGCAGGATCATGTTAAAGGGCGGCAGCAGGATCGTGCCGATGACGGTATTGAAGACCCAGCTTGCACTCATGGAGACTTTCCCGGTTTGGATAGGCGCACTGTGCAAGAAAGTGTGGCCTGTCGTCAAGCAACCAGCGGGATCGCAGCCTCCCGTTCACTCGTCTACTTGTTTCTGCGCCGTACTACGCAGCTGGAAGCGGCCATCGTTATTGAACAGCCACGTCTCCGCCAGTTCGAGCCGGCCGCGCTGCAGCAGGTGCGGTGCCGGCGGCGGGAACGGCGCGCTGTTGCGCAGTGTGGCCAAGGCCGTGGCCTCGGTCGTGCGGTCATGATTGGAGCGCATGATTTCCGAGCGCACCAGGCGTCCGTCACCATCGACGACATATTTCACCACGACCACCGAGCGCAGCAGTGCTTGCGGCCGGCCGGCATACATGCGCTCGCCATTAGCGGCAGCAATGTGGTTGGCAAGCGCGACCTTGTAAGCAGTCACGCTGGCTGCCGGAGCGGGCAGCGTATCGGACGTGCCGGGTCTGCCACGAACCGCTGACGTCGAAAGGGGCGCGTCACTCGCACACCCCGCAAGGATGGCGATGGCGCACAGCAGGCAGAGTTTCGTTTGTTTCATGGCAATTGACCTTATAGTTATCCTTGATCCCGGTGCCTTTCTTGCTGGCCAATCCCGGGAATGGGTGAATGAATAGGCATGCTGAGCGCTTGTCGCAAGGGCACGCTGGCGTAGGACAGACGAGCGCAAAAATAGTTCCCAAAAGCAACATAGTCGTCATGCCTACGACCTGTCCGTCATTCATTCTATGAAAATCCGCCCTGGTGCAGCAAGTTCGATATGCTCCCTGTGGCAGACCCGCCAATGCCTGCGTGCAGAAGAATACTTGAGTCACGCTTGGGGAAATGATAACTTGCCGTACCACACAAAACTTTCACCCCATGTTGACCTCCCTGTCCGGCCGCCTTTCCCGCCTCATCTGCCTGCTTGCGCTGTGCTGTTCGATTCCCACCGCGCTGGGCTCGGAAGCCGACGCCGAGCCGGACGTCACTGTCGCGGTCCACAAGAATGGCGACGCCATCGTGGTCGATGTCAGCTTCAGCGTGGCGGCCAGCCAGCAGGAAGCCTGGGGGGTGCTGACCGATTTTGATCACATGAGCGAATTCATTTCCAACCTGCAATCGAGCAAGGTGGTCAGCCGTAGCGGCAACAAGCTGCAGGTGGAGCAAACCGGCAAGGCTGCGCGCGGCATGTTCAGCTTTTCCTTCGAATCGGTGCGGGAAGTCGAACTGACGCCGCACTCGTTGATCCGCTCGCGCCTCTTGTCCGGCAATATGAAAAAAATGGATGGGGCCACGCTGCTCAGCAGCGAAGGCGACGCCACGCGCGTGGAATTCCATGGCGAATCCATCCCCGCGATATGGGTGCCGCCGGTGGTCGGCGCCAAGTTCATCGGCAGCGAAGTGCGCGAGCAATTCCGCGAAATGCGCGCCGAAATTCTCCGGCGCCGGCGCGCTGAGGCGCGCCGCCTTTAATCGAAATGCCCTTGCCGCCGGAACTGTTCGGTGGCGTCCACCAGCGCCCGCGCAATGCCCGGTTCCATGCCGGCATGGCCGGCATCGGCGATCATGTGGAATTTTGCTTCCGGCCAGGCCTGGTGCAGGCGGTATGCCGAGAGCGGCGGACACACGACATCGTAGCGGCCCTGTACGATCACGGCGGGCAAATGGCGCAGGCGCGCGGCGTTGCGCACCAATTGGTCATCGCTGAAAAAGCCGGCATTGAGAAAGTAATGCGCTTCCAGGCGGCCAATGCCGATGCTGGTGGTGTCGGTGGCGAAGGCATCGACCGCCTCCGGCTGCGGCAGCAAATGCAGGCAACTGCCTTCATAGCGGCCCCAGGCGCGAGCGGCCGCGAGGCACGCTGCCTCATCGTTGCCGAACAGGCGACGGGCGAATGCCTGCAGCAAGTCGCCGCGCTCCTCCTGCGGGATTTGCCGCACGAATTCTTCATGCGCTTCCGGAAAGAACCAGCGGATGCCATGCATGAACCAGTCGATCTCGGCCGGCGTACACAAAAAAATACCGCGCAGGATGAAGCCGCTGCAAGCAGCCGGATGCGCCTGGCCATAGGCCAGGGCCAGGGTTGACCCCCACGAGCCGCCAAATACCAGCCAGCGGTCGATGCCCAGCATGGCGCGAAGACGCTCGATGTCATCGACCAGAAGCGGCGTGGTGTTGTCGCGGTATTCGCCCAGCGGCGTGGAACGGCCGGCGCCGCGCTGGTCGAACAGCACGATACGGTAATACGCCGGGTCGAAGTAGCGCCGGTGGTTAGGCGACAGCCCGGCGCCGGGGCCGCCATGCAGGAACAACACCGGCATGCCATGGGGGTTGCCGCACTCTTCCCAGTAGATCGTGTGGCGGTCATCCACTGCCAGCGTGCCGCAGCGGTAAGGCTCGATCGGGGGAAACAGCGGCAATACATTGTTCATGGGCGGGGCACGACGTCGACATTGAAAATGTCATGATACGCCGGGCCGGCATTCACGGCTATGCTGCCAGGGCGAACTCGCCATGGCGCCGGCGGTCTGACGTTTGAAGCATGTCATGGACAATGCCAGATGAACGCCTACAAGCTCCCGGTACGCCAGTCCCGGCTGCGCGCCCGTGCACCGGGTGGCGACGCCGACTATGAAGAAGAAGAGATCGACGAGGTCGAGTCCCTGCCGCGCGAGATCGAGCACGATGAGGAAGAGCGCGACCCTGATCCAGAGCGCGGCGGAGTACCGTCAGAACATGCGCAAGAACAACGCCACGAACGCCAGCCTGGAACTCGGCATGGCACCTCCGCTCCCCGCTAACGGCCCGCTGCGCTGGCGCTTTTGCCACCGCCCTCGGAAACCGGGCGCGCCTTGCCGGCATATTGCTTACTGCGTTGCTGCGCGCGCATTTTCGGCAAGACCGCTCGCGGTGCTATCGGGCGTGCGCCTGCCGGCACCATCACCACCGCCGAGCCACCGCTGGCAGCGGGCGGGGCGGCAGCCTGCGCCGGAGCAGGCGAAGCGGCGGATTGCTGCGCAGGCGCGGACGGCATGGCCGGTGCTGGCGGCACCGCGGCGCTGCGCGCGGGCTGGGACTCCAGCGATGCGGCCACTGCGGGCGCACTCGGCGGGATGCGCGGCAGCGGCGGCGAAGCGGACGTGGACGCAGATGACGGGGGTGAAGTTGGGCTGTCAGGCGTCGGCTGCGGCGACATCACTGCCCCGCCGCTTGCCGGATTCGCCCCCCCGGGCAAACTCCCGCCACCGGAGCGTTGGGCCACGCCGGCCGGCGCGGAATCGCGAAATACCTGCGCCAGCATGATTGGCGCGGCCTGAGGCGGGCCCACGCCGGACGCTAAGGAGGGCTGGGCATTGCTGGAGGCAGAAAACAAGAAGGTGGCAAAGACTGCCACGCTGCTCGACAACCTGGACAAGGTGCGCATTGGATTCCCTTTGCTGCAGCAAGCTGCAACTGTCTATTACTAATCGACAGGGAAGTGCTGGCAGAGTTCAACCAGTTATTACATGCAGGCAAGTTAGCAATGCCATCTGGAATGAAAAGGCATGCAGGCCGGAGATGCGCTGGAAAAGGCTAATAGTGTGGCGGCTTTTCGTCGCCGGCGCCACCGAGCTCGTCGGCACGTTGCCGCACATCCTGGACATGGCGCGCTAGCGCCATGCACAAGGCTTCGAGTTCGTCGATTTTCTTTTGTTGCCGGTAAATGGTCTGGTTCAGCGTATCCATCAAGTCTTCCTGGCGCGCCAGCTTGATTTCAATCTCGACCAATCGGTTTTCTGTCATGTTTTTGCCACGCTCCGTAAGGCAAGCCATATGCCAGCCTGCCTCGCCAGTATAAGGCCAGCGCCGCAATCCCGTGGGTTCAGGCGCCGGGCAAGCCGGTGGGCAAGGCTTCTTCGATCTGGATGGTGCGCTGACCGCCTTCGCCTTGCGCCTGGCGCATGCCTTGTTCGGCGCGCTTGATCATTGATTCAGCCGTATCGCCAAAGGCATTGGTGGTAATCCCACCGGAAAATGTCAACTTCAGGCCGGGGGCGGTATCGCCCCAGTCGCAATCGGCAATCGCCTTGGAGAGACGGCCCATGGCAATCATGCCCTGGTCGAGCCAGGTTGCCGGCAAGACGATGCCAAAGGATTCGCCGCCCAAGCGGCCGAAACGGTCGACCGTGCGCAGCAGCTTGATGGCCGTATCCGCCATTTTTTTCAGAACGGCATCTCCGGCCAGGTGACCGTACTGCCCGCTGACGGCTTCGAAGCGGTCAAGTTCAAGCACGGCAAAACAGAAGGGATGGCCGGTGCGCTGCGCCCGCTGCAACTCGGCCACCAGCGTTTCGAGCAAGCTGCGGCGGTTGAGTGCCCCGGTGATGGAATCGTGCCGGCCAAGTTCGTCCATGCGGGCACGCAACTGGGCAATTTCCGTTTCTTTTTCTGCCAGTTGGGTGCGCAGCTGCTCGCAATTACCACATGAATGATTTGCGTCTGTCATGAACAACTCCCGAATGCCTCAAAAAGGGTCGAAGGCAACGATAGCATATTTGAATTGAAGAGAGGAAATATTGATGGCATCGGCTGCCTGTAGCGCCGAATCCAGCTAGACTAGTCGCTTCTTTGTTGCACAACCGACGGATTTTTCATGCGATCGACCAAAGCCAGCGCCGCCGTCACCCGCCTCAATACGCGCGACCCCGCCCATCGCTATTCCATGGGCGTGACCGCGAGCGGGTTTTTTTATTTGCTGCGCACCAGCGCCACAGGCGCTGCAGAAAGAATCAGCGACGAGCTGACCCAGGAAGAATTCATTGCCCTGGTCAACCGCACCGGCCCGCAAAAGCAGGTCAAGATCAGCCGCCATGATGCGGCTTTTGAAAAGCAGTTGCAGCGCCAAAAATAAACGACGCCGTCACCCGCAACAGGTGTCGGCGCAGCGATACGAAAACAACTCAGGCAGAAGGTTTTGGTGGTTCTTGCCGTAGTTTCTTGTCCAGGTTGATCATGAATTGCTCGCGCATGCGCATCTGGGTATTTTTCATGTATTCCGCAAAAGTTTCCTCGATTTGCGGCATCGCGCCCACAAAAGCCTGACCAGCCTTGGTCGCATCAAAGCGTTTCATGATCGCCTTTTCCTTCGGCGTGAATTCCAGCGGCGGCGCCTCGCCAGTGGTGAGCATGCGAACCTGGGTCTTGACGAGCTTCTTGCCGATCGGGCCTTCCCAGAACGCGGCAATCTGCTGGCAGGTGGCCTGGTCGAACTGGCTGGCAAAATAACCTTTCAAATGCTGCGCGGTATATTGCTTTTCCAGATAAGGCGCCATGGTGGACGACATCAGGGGAGCGTTGTCCGGATCTTTTTCCAGGCTGTTCTGCAGCAATTGCCGGGTCGGAATGATAAAGCGTTCCGGCAAGGCCATTGCATAGACCACGCGCTCGGCAGCGGCCAGATGGCTCGGCGCATAAGCGTTGCCGCTGGCGTTGCCGGCGTCCTGCGCCCAGGCCTGCCCTGCCGCCAGCAGGCATCCCAGGAAAAATAGCTTGATCAGTTTCATAGATATTCGAATTCAATTAAGTGAAAACCCTGCCCCACAGACGAAGCATATCCTAAAGGTACCGCCAGTTGCCGGCATCGTCGCGCAAATTGGTGGCGATTTTGTGACGCCGCAAAACAAAAAATCCCCAGGCAAGCGTGGATGCCTGGGGATAAACGGGAGATGCCACAGTAAAACCTGTGCCGCCGCGCTGGCGGCGGATTGAAACTCAATTCATGATCAGGTCGGCTTGCTTGATGGTGGTATAGGCTTGCAGGCCGAGGTGACCCAGCGCATAGTCGTAGCTGGCATTCTGCATGTCGATGTTGCTGGTATGGGCGCCCCAGACATAGCAGCTGCCGATACAAACCAGTTCATCCATCCAGCTCTTGATCGAATACATCTTGGCGCCGTAACGCTTGTTCTTGACCGAGACGATCAGCGGGCTGTCGATCGACAGGCCGGCCGAGCCGCAGGTGGCGGACCAGACGTTGAACGGATACACGCCGCACGAATTCAAGCCATGCTGGGCGCCGGCCACGCCGATGAAGCTGTTGACCTTGGAAGAGTACCCCAGTTCGTTGATCGCCTTCATGGCCAGCGTCACGCCCATGGAATGGCCGATGACATCGATCTTGCCGGTGCAGGAAGAAGCCAGGGCCGATTGCAGGGCGCTCTTGACGACGCCGGTATTGGTTGCGTCATGGCTATTGCTGCCGGCATTGATTTTGGAACCCCAGCTTGGCAGGAACAATTGCGAAGCGACGTAGCCGCGGGCCTTCAGCTCGGCGACGGTATTGTTCCAGCTCGATGGATAAGCCATGTTGCCGTGGACCAGCACGACATTGTCGAGGCAGGCGGCCTGGGCGGCGAAGCTGGAAACTGCCAGGGCAGCGGCGGCGAGTAAACGGGAAAGCGAGAATGCTGATTTCATAATGTCTCCTAGGTGCTTGTAATTTTTTAGGGGGGCCGTATTTTTTTGCTATCGTCGGCATGGAGGCAATGTAATGGCAAGGCGGGCCGGATGCCACTATCCGTTCGGGGAGGGCATTTAAAACCTACCGGGAAGCAAGATTGCTGCGGCGCCGCAATCTTGCTTTTTTGATTACAGCGCCAGCAATTGCGCCAAACGCGTATCGAGCGAACGCAGGAATTGGTCGACCTCGCGGGTGTAGGCGGCATCCTGCCCGAGCAGCAAGTTGATTTCCCGATGCGACATGTCCAGCGCCAGCACTTGAGCGCGGCCGTCCAGGGACTGTGCCTTGGCGGTGAAATGCTGCGCCTGCGGACAAGCCGCCTTGCGCTGGGCGGAACAGACGGCCAGCAGCGGCGCCATTGCACCCTCGAGCTGGCGATATGGCGAGACGTCGGCCCACAATTTTGGGTCGGCGCCAAAGGCATCGTCGTACAGTCGGGCATGCGGCGCGCGCATGACTTGCTCGACGTCGTAAATGGCACTGTCGAGCGCGATGGTGCCCAGTACCGGGGCGGCGCCGGCATTGCGCAAGAGACTCGGGGAAGCCGCCAGCAGCGTCACCAGGTGCGCGCCTGCCGAATGCCCCACCAGGACAAATTTGCCGCGCGCGCCGCCCCAGGATGATGCCTGCGCTTGCGCCGCTGCCAGTGCGCGCGCTACATCGCGCGCCTGCTCCAGCGGTGGCGTCTCGGGCAGCATACGGTAATTCACGGAAACCAGGATCACCCCTTGCGGCACCCAGTGCGCCACCTTGGGGTCCACCACCGACGCCATCGCCTTGTCGCCGCGCTTCCGGCCGCCGCCGTGCACCATGAACAAAACCGGTGCATCCTGCGCGCGCGGCGGCAGGTACAGGTCGTAGCGCTGCCGGGGATCGCGCCCATAGGACAAGTCGCGGCGCACCGTGACGCCGGCAGGCAGGGCACGTGATGCCCCCTCAGGCGTACTTGCCGCCTCGCGCTCCGGCACATTCTGTTCGGCCCGGGCGGCACGCCGCTCGGCAATCCGCTCGCGCAAGGAGCCCGCATTGGCGCTCTGCCACGCCAGCAGCGTCACGAGCAGCAAGGGCACGCCGCGGCGCCAGGCGGCGCGGGCAGTGGGTGCGGCATGCAGGGCCGCGCGGCAGTTTGACCGGTTCATGAAATCTCCCTTGTGAAGTCGATGCGTGCATGACGATGGCGCGATTTTCCCACGGCGAGACCATGCATTTATATAAACAAAACAATATTACTGCTAGTATATAAATGCGATGAATCGGAGAGAAAAAGATATGCCAGCACAGGCGGCGACCATGCAAAGCGGCGACACGCTGCGCCAGCGCTATGAAACCATCGAGCTGCGGCGGCAAGCGCTGCTGCTTTATCTGGGCAATGCGGTGGCCAGCATCTTCCTGTTCGGATTCGGGGTTGCCAATCTAGTGGCGGAGCGCCACTTGCTCGCCTGGTTCACTCTGGTACACGGCGGCATCACGCTCGCCAATATCGTGCTGTTCCGCGTTACCGGCAATCGCAACTGGGCCAGCTATGGCTTTACTTACGGCTTGCTGGCGCTGTTCGGTTTTCTGGTGGCTACCGGCGGCGTCGACCACACCGGGCCCCTGTGGGGCTACCCTATGGCCGTGGTCGCGCTGTCGATCCTGCGCGCACGCTTCGGTCTTGCCGTCATCGCCGCCATGCTGGGCGTTATCCTGGTGCTGTTCCTGGCGCCCCCGGCGTTCATCGAGATCGCGGCTTACTCGGCTGCCTTCAAGCTGCGGTACACCGCGACCTTCCTGGCGCTGGTCTTGTTTACCGGCTTGCACGAATTTGCGCGCGCCAAAAGCCAGGGCGCGCTGGAACAGGTCAGCGAGCAAATCGACCGGCTCTCGCAAACCGATGTGCTGACCGACTTGCCCAACCGGCGCTATATGCTGGATCGGCTGGAAGAAGAGAACAGCCGTTACCTGCGGCACCAGCATCCGTATGCGATCCTGTACGGCGATGTCGATGATTTCAAGCAGATCAATGACCGCTACGGCCACGCTGCAGGCGACGAAGCATTGCGCGCCATCGCCCACGCCATGCGCACCCGTCTGCGCCAGCATGACATCGTGTGCCGCTGGGGCGGTGAGGAATTCCTGGTGTTATTGCCCGAAACCGGTGCGGAACTTGCCTTGGAAGTGGCAGAAAAATTGCGTGCGGCGATCGCCGCCATCGAATTCCAGCCGGGCGGCATCGCGCATCGCCTGAGCATCAGCTTTGGCGTGCAGGTGGCGTCCGTCCCCGATACGGTCGACAATTTCATCCACCAGGCCGACCAGAAACTGTACCGCGCCAAGCAGGCCGGCAAGAACCGCGCACTGGACTAGCCCTGCCGCTTCGGATAACCCTCACGGGTGATCCTCTCCCACACCGCATCCTTTTCCGCCTGCGTCAAGTAGACCCAGTGCGAGACTTCCGTCGCGGTGCGACCGCAGCCGCGACAGATATCATCGAACAACGTTGAGCAAACAGCTACGCAAGGCGTATCCGGGCGATTTTTGTTGAAAACCTGCGACATTACTTCATGGCGGCGCGACTCAATGGTCGTGCTTGTCCTTGTGCTTGTCCTTGTGCTTGTTGCCCTTGCCATGTCCATGACCGTGGTCATCGTCATGCCCGCGTGAACGCTCTGAGCGATCGTAATCGTAGCGGTCACCGCCCCGATGTTCATGCCGCCCGCCGCCGTGGTAATCGCCGCCGTATTCCGCCGTCTTGACGAAATATACCGGCCGGTTGCAGGCATTGTAGCGGTGGCAGTGCTTGCTCCATTTTTTGGCATGGCCGGGAGGCACATTCATGTAGATCGGCTGCATCGGCCGCACCGGCTGCATAATGACCATCGGCTGTTGATAAACGAGCACGGGTCGCGCATTGCCGACATTAACCTGCCCGTAGACGCCGGGCGCAACTTGCCCGCCAACACTGACGCCAAAATTCACATCCGAGGCATGCGCTGCCGTACCGGCTAATACCAGCATCAGAAGCGTTGCCGATTTGATCAGTTTGACCATGCTCTTTACCTATCAGGGTTAGTTTCTACGATTAAATTATCGAGGTTCTGACGAGGAAAAGCACGAAAAGTTTCATTCGGTTACTTCTACAACAAGTTAGGGATCGATTCAAAAGACAGCGCTTGTCGCAGGCGCCGCGTCGCTTGCGGCGATGAGCACTTTGGGCAATAACGCCCTGCTGTGCAACCTGCAACTCGCCAGGGGGGCCGCGGCATATCGCAAGTGTTGCATTTACGCCCACACAATATGGCATCACGTATACTGGAAACCGGATGCAAAATGCGCCCGCCCGATGTGCGAGGCGCGCCACAATCATGACAGGGGAGCCACAATGCAAGAGCAGCAAATGGAGAATGTCACCTACGACGAGCTGAAAATCGGCCAGAGCGCCATGGTGACGCGGACCTTATCGGAACGCGATATCGAACTCTTCGCCGTCATGTCGGGCGACGTCAATCCGGCCCACCTGGACGCCGACTACGCCCGCGACAGTGCCTTCGGCGGCGTGATCGGCCATGGCATGTGGACCGGCGCGCTGATTTCGTCCGTGCTGGGCACCACCCTGCCCGGCCCCGGCACCATCTACCTCAACCAGAACCTCGACTTCAAGAAGCCGGTGCACCCAGGCGAAACGGTGCGCGTGTCGGTGACCGTCAAGGAAAAGCACGACCACAAGCATGTGGTCATCTTCGACTGCCTGTGCAGGAATGGCCTTGGCGAAACGGTCGCCGCCGGCACTGCCGTGGTGATTGCGCCCACCAGCAAGATCCGCCTGTCGCGCCCCGACCTGCCCGAAGTGCAACTGCACAACCACGACCGCTACCGCCAGCTGGTCGATTCCTGCGAAGCCTTGGCGCCCGTACGCACGGCGGTGGTGCACCCGGTGACGGCAATCGCTCTGCAGGCGGCGCATGAAGCGGCCCTGGAAAAACTGATCGAGCCGGTGCTGGTCGGGCCTGAAGCGCGCATCCGCCAGGCAGCCCTGGACGCCGGCATCGACATTCGCGCCTACCAGGTGATCGATGCCGAACACAGCCACGCGGCGGCGGCGCGCGCCGTGCAACTGGCCGCGCATGGCGAGGTTGCCGCACTCATGAAAGGCAGCCTGCCGACCGACGAACTGCTGGGCGCGGTCTTGCCCAGTGCAGGCGGCCTGCGCACCGAGCGCAGGATCAGCCATGCCTATGTCATGGACGTGCCGACCTACCACAAGCTGCTGTTCATCACGGACGCCGCCATCAATGTCGCCCCGACCCTGGATGAAAAAGCCGACATCTGCCGCAATGTCATCGACCTGTGGCGCGTCATTGTCGACCCGGCTGCCCGGCCCAAGCTGGCGATCCTCGCCGCAACCGAGAAAGTGAAATCGAACATCCAGGCGACTGTCGACGCGGCATGCCTGTGCAAGATGGCCGAGCGCCACCAGATCGACCATGCGCAACTGGACGGTCCGCTGGCGCTCGACCTGGCCATCAGCGAGCAAGCCGTGCTCGACAAAGGCCTGGCATCCGCCGTGGCGGGCGACGCCGACATCCTGCTGGCGCCGGATATCCACTCCGGCAACATGATCGCCAAGCAGCTGACCTTCCTGGGCGGCGCCGATGCCGCCGGCATCGTGCTGGGCGCGCGCGTGCCGATCATCCTGACCAGCCGCGCCGACTCGCTGCGCACGCGCATGATGTCGTGCGCGCTGGCGGTGCGCATGGCCGATGCCCGCCGCACGGGGGCCGTCAAATGAAAAGCGATGTCCTGCTGGTCCTGAACGCCGGCTCATCAAGCCTGAAGTTCCGCGTCTTTGGCGCGCAGGCAGACTTGCCGCTGCTTGCCAATGGCCGCATCACCGGCATCGGCAGCCGGCCGGAATTCATCGTCGACGGCGAACCGGTCACCAGGCTTGAGGCCGGCATCGACCAGGCGCACGCGCTGCGCGCCATCGTCGAGTGGATCGACCGCCATGACGACAACTGGCGCATCCGCGCTGTCGGCCACCGCATCGTCCACGGCGGCGAATATTACGCCGCGCCGGTGGTGCTGTCGGCGCAGGCCATGGAAAATCTGGAGTCCCTTGTGCCGCTGGCGCCGCTGCACCAGCCGCATGCACTGGCGGCCGTGCGCACCCTGGCGCAGATCTATCCGGAGCCGCAGCAAGTGGGCTGCTTTGACACGGCATTTCATGCCAGCCATGACCCGCTGTTTCGCGAATATGCGCTGCCGCGCAAGCTGCGCGAACACGGTATACGCCGCTACGGTTTCCATGGCCTGTCCTATGAATGGATGGCGCAAGTGCTGCGCGAACGTCATCCGCGCCTGGCGCAAGGCCGGGTGGTGGCGGCGCACCTCGGCAACGGCGCCAGCCTGTGCGCCATGCATGCTGGCAAAAGCATCGACACCACCATGGGCATGACCGCCCTTGACGGCCTGCCGATGGGCACGCGTTGCGGCAGCATCGATCCGGGCGTCACGCTCTACATGATGCGCCAGCTCGGCATGAGCGGCGACGAGATCGACCACGTGCTGTCGCACGAGTCGGGCCTGATGGGGCTTTCCGGCATCAGCAGCGACATGCGCACGCTGACTGAAAGCGACAGCGCGTCAGCGCGTTTTGCCATCGATTATTTTTGCATGATGACTGCCCAGCATGCGGCGCGCATGGCGGTGGCGCTCGCCGGCATCGATGCGCTGGTCTTCACCGGCGGCATAGGCGAGCATTCCAGCCAGGTGCGCGAGGCGGTCAGCCGCCACCTCGCCTTCCTGGGGCCGTTCGAGGTGCTGGTGGTCGAAGCCGACGAAGAGCGCATGATTGCCGGTCATTGCCTGGAATTTGCATAGTCACGCGGAAGGCAGCGTCCAGGTCGACTCGCCATAGATGTCGTCGTAACTTGCCATAGCGACCAACTCCACGCCGACGGCCTTGAGGAACAGGTGCTTGCCGCCATCCTTGTCGCCGGCCGTGTGGACATACCAGGCCGGCTGGCGGCGGTCGGGATAACAGCGGTAATACTTGGCGCGCTCGATCAATAGCCAGCGCAGGAAGACTTCGTTCTCCGCCAGCGCCAGCCCGAATATCAGCAAAGGCTTGTGAAAGAGGATTTGCAGCCAGGTCGACGCACCCTGCCAGGCCTGCAGGTCCTTGCAGGAAAAGAGCCTTCCCGCGCCCTTGTGCAACCAGCTGCGCGCCCGTTCCACCGATCCCATGTAGTGGCTGAGGCCCAGGCGGATGCTCTGCCGGTAGCATTGCATGCCGTTGATATGCCAGACAGCGAATTCGCGGCACGGGTCGGCCACGGCTTGCGGAGCGTAATAGCGCTCCCATGGATAGAAGGCGGTGAAGCCGGCCTGGCGCGTGCGCTGCAGCGTGCTGCAGGCGCCCTCGCCCAGCGTGCTTTCGAAATTTGTGGTCAATACGGGCACGGCGTGCCGCAGTGCCCAGCGGGCGATGCGTTCATGCTGCGGCAGCGGCTGCCATCCGGCCATCAGCTCGCAGAACTGCGCCTGCAATCCCGCCTCGCTGCTGTTGCGCGCATACCCCAGTTCCAGCACATCATAGAATTCAGTCAGGGAAATGCCGGGCGGGACGCGGTCATGCGCAGGATCGAGGTGTCTTCTTGCCAGCGCGCCGAGCAGCGCATCCCAGGAATTGCCCTGCAGGGTCGCGCCATAGCGGTTAATGCCATTGCCGACCAACAGGGCCAAGTTGGCATGGTGGCGCGTGAGAAGAGCCTTGAGTTTCATGGCAGTGGATACGGTCGTGTAAGAAAACGCGCCAACATTACCCAGCGATTAATCAAATTGCAATAGAATAATTATTTTTAAAAACCCATCAGGTTTTCGCTGGAGAAGCGCGCCGACATGAAATCCTTACGTGCCGTCTTCGCGATGCTGACGAGTCTGGCCATCCTTCCCGCAGCAGTGGCCGAAACCGTGCCGCCAGCACCGCGTTCCGTCAACAACATGCTCGGCATGCAATTCGTGCTCGTGCCTGCCGGCGAATTCATGATGGGCAGCGCCGAATCGCCGCAAGTCCTGGCAGCGGCATACCCGCAACTGGAGCACGCCCGCTTCCTCGACCTGGCCGATGAGACGCCACTGCATCGCGTGAAGATCACGCGGGCGTTTTACTTCGGGCAGCACGAGGTGACGGTCGGCCAGTTCCGGCACTTCCTGCAAGCCTCCGGCTACCGGCCCGAATCGGAAGCCGACGGCACCGGCGGCTATGGCTACAATCCCGACTATGACCCCTCCCGCTCGGAAAGTGGCGATGCTTTCGAAGGCCGCGACCTGCGTTATTCCTGGCGCGATCCCGGCTTCGCCCAGGACGACAGTCACCCGGTCACCAACGTCAGCTGGAACGATGCCGCGGCGATGGCCAGGTGGCTGAGCGAAAAGGAAGGCCAGACGTATCGCCTGCCCACTGAAGCCGAGTGGGAATACGCTGCGCGCGCCGGCACCCGCACGCGCTACCACAGCGGCGACGATCCGCAGTCGCTGCTGACGGCGGCGAACGTCTTTGACAGCGACGCCGCGCGCAATTGGGCAAAATGGCGGGATAAGGCACTGCCCGGGAACGACGGCTTCGCCTTCACTGCACCGGTCGGCAGCTTCGCACCCAATGGCTTTGGCCTGTACGACATGCATGGCAATGTCTGGGAATGGTGCGCCGACTGGCACAGCGACGATTACTACGCGCATTCGCCGGCCGACGATCCGCCTGGCCCGGCCACCGGCACGGTGCGCGTGCGGCGTGGCGGCTCGTGGCATACCTGGCCATTTTACGCACGCGCCTCGTACCGCAACTGGAACTCGGCGCAGACACGCTACACGCTGGTCGGCTTCAGGCTGGTGCGCGAGTTGGGTTCTTATTCAACGCCTAAAAACGTGCCGTAAATCGCCAATAGCAGGATCGGCCCGCCCAGAGCGACGGCAACCCAGTTCCAGGCACCAAAGCGGGCGTTGCGGTCGTGTGCCGGCGCCACCACCTGGTTGAGACTGTTGACCGCCTGCTGCACCGGCAACAGGACGAGCATGCCCGGAAACCCGAGCAGCCAGTAGGGAGCGGGCAGGTTAAACAGCAGTGTGGCGATGATCCACGCCGCGGCCAGGGGGCCCGCAGCTAGTTTCGCCGAAGGCAGGTCCGGACGATAGCGGCGTATCAGGTCAAACAACTGGTAGCAATAGAAAATGGAAAAGAAGGTGCGCCAGAACGGCGAGATATTGGCGCTGTTGCGCTCGCGGACAAGCTTCCAGTTGTTGTAGAGCCAGTAATACTGATAAAGGCCGAAGGTGCAAAGGGTGAGCACCAGCAGCTTGCTTTGCGAGACAGAAAAGAAGGCAGGCAGATCGTCGCCGGCGAGATAGGTCAGCGGCGGCACATCAGCGACATTGGATTGTGGCGGGGAATAGGGATTGGTTTGCACGCGTGCGCCTCCGCTGTGTGATCGGTTTATGTTAACGGCGCTAAAGTATGCGTGTTTTTGCCGCTCCCCGCATCCCATGAATATGGGAGAAAAAATCCTCCTAGCGTCCGTTCCAGTGCACCAGCACCCGTTCCAGGCGATCCAGGATGAAATTGAGCAGCAGCCCGATTGCACCGATCAGGGCAATGCCGATGAAAACCACCGGGATATGGAACAGCTGCGCCGCGTCGGCGATCATGAAGCCCAGGCCACGTTGCGCTCCCACGAGTTCGGCCGCGACCACCACGGCCCAGCTCAATGCCATCGCCACTTTCAAGCCCGTGAAGATCTGCGGCACGGCAGCCGGCAGCACCACCCGGAAAAAGATTTGCAACCGGCTCAAGCCCAGCGATTGCGCCGCACGATGGTAGGCAATCGGCACGCCGGCGGCGCCGGCATGGGCATTCACCTGGGCATAGTTAAATGCCGTAAAGAAGATCAGCACGATCTTGCCCAATTCACCGAGACCGAAATACAGCACCGCCATGGGAATGAAGGCGATCGGCGGAATCGGCCGGACAAATGCCATCAGCGGCGACACCAGCGCGCTGCCGACGCGGCTGTAGCCGGTCAACAGCCCCAGCGGTATGCCCAGCAAGGCGCCAAGCGCAAATCCGGCAAGCGTGCGGCCGAGGCTGGCGCCGATGTGCGCGTACAGGGGGATATCCTTGTAGCCATCGGCAAGCAGCGCATTGAATGCGGCGAACATGCCCAGCGGGCTGGGCAGATAATCCGGGTCGATCCAGCTGCCGGCTGTCACCACGGTCCATACGATCAGCAGCGCGACGATCGCCGCCACCGAATAGACCCAGTCCGGCATTGCCCGGCGGCGCACGCCGGGCGCATTGGCACGTGCGTCCCCGGCCTCGGCGCTGCGGCCATACTCGACAGTGGCAGTGGCTGAATTGCTCATCAGCGCGCCTGCTTGAGATAGTTTTCGATGTAGGACGGATCGATCGCGGCGCGGATCTGTTCCCAGCTCAAGGGCGCGGGAATGGTGCCGGTTTCATGCAGGATTTCACCGGCCACATGCAGCTTGGCGGCCAGGCCGGCTTTCTGATCGACCAGCGACCAGCGCGTGCCCGGCGTGACTTCCTGCTTGAGCGTGGGCAGATTCGCGCCGCCAACCCGCTTGATCACCGTGCGGGCGACTTCCTTTGAAATCGACAGGCGCTTGGCCAGCGCATCGACCGCCAGCTCCGGGTTTTTCTCGATCAGGGCCAATGCTTCGGCGCGCACCTGCACCAGTTTCTGGCCTACTTCCGGGTGCTCTTTCAGGAATTGCGGCCGCGCGCCATACAGCGAGGGGCAGACGCCGCCATTGGGGCCGTATTCGTCATCGTAGCTGACGATGCGGTTGCCCTGCGTTTCCAGGATTTGCGGATAGGGCGCCCAGCCGACGCCGGCGTCGATGGCGCCGCTCTTGAAGGCATTGGCTTGCAACGGCGGCGCCAGGTTGACGACATTCAGGCTTTTGGGCGAGATGCCATTCTTGCGGGCGATCAGGCCGAACGCCACTTGGGCGCAGGTTCCCGAGGCGACACCGATGGCCTTCGCTTGCGCGATGTCGCGGTAGCTCTTGACGGGCGAATTGGCGCTGACCACCAGCGCTTCGCCGGCAGAGGTATCCACTTCCCAGCCGATGAATGTCAGCGGAATTTTCTGTCCCAGCGCAAACACCGTTGCCAGGCCCGTCGAAAAGACGTCGATATCGCCGCTCTTGAGTCCAGCGAGCAGCGGCGCGCCTGTCGGGAACCAGTAGAACTCGGGATCCAGGCCAGCCTTCTTGAACAAGCCCTGTTCGATGGCGACATACAGCACGAAATAGTCTGCGGTCGGCGCGCCCCACTTGAACTTGAGCGGCTCGGCAGATTGCGCGAAGGCAGGCGCAGCCGCGACAGCGCCAAGCAGCGAGGCGGCGCACACGGCCGTTGCCAGCAATTTGCGCGCAAAGGACTTTTTCGGGGTGACTGGTTTCATTTTGACGTTCCTATCAATTAGGTGAGGATGGGGGAAGCAGCACGAGCGGTGCGTACCTCGTTCTGTACGGCCTGCAACAGGCGGCTTTGCAATGCAATGAATTCCGGACTCGACAGGAATTCCTGCGAGCGTGGCTTGGGCGTATGCACCGGCACTTCGAGCGTGACGCGGCCGGGCCTGCTGCTCATGACCAGCACGCGGTCTGCCACAAAGATCGCCTCGGTCACATCGTGGGTGATGAAAAACACGGTTGGGCGATGCTCCTGCCACAGCTGCAGCAAGAGTTCCTGCATCTGAATGCGCGTCTGGTAGTCGAGCGCGCCGAAAGGCTCGTCCATCAACAGGATGCGCGGCTGCGACACCAGCGCGCGGGCGATTTGCACGCGCTGCTGCATGCCGCCGGAAAGCTGGTACGGGTAATGGTTTTCGAATCCTGCCAGGCCCACTTCGGCCAGCAGTTCGCGCGCCCGGCGGGTATAGGTTTGCTTGTCGATGCCGCGCGATTTGAGGCCGAGCACCGTGTTGTCGAATACGCTCAGCCAGGGAAACAGCGCGCCATGCTGGAAAACGATGGCGCGATCCGGATTGGTGCCATGCACTTCCTGGCCATCCAGCAGGACGCGGCCCTGGGTGGGCTCCTCGAAGCCGGCGATCAGGTTCAGCGCCGAGGATTTGCCGCAACCTGTCGGGCCGAGCACGGCCACGATTTCCGAAGGTGCGATGCTCAGCCTGAGATCATCCAGCGCCAGCGTTCCCGGCTGGCCGGCCTTGCCTTCATAGCGCTTGCTGACCCCGTCGAATACGATGCGGCCGGCATGCACCGCGCTTGCGCGGGGATTTTCCTGGAAACTTAAAGGTAATGTCATAGGTAAAGCTCCTGCCTTGGTTAGGATTCAGTATGTCGACAAGGAAGGTAAAAATATGTCGTGAAGGCGACAAATAACCCATGATCATTTCAAATAATAATCAACAATAAACTCATAATGATTTTTAGTAATATAGATTTTGGCTTGTCACCCATAAAAAGGCACGGCTTCGCCCAATAAAAAAACGGCCGCAAGGGCCGTGTGATTGAGTAGGATCAGCTTCGCGGCGCCGCTAGCTGCGCAACCAGTCGCCTATCAGCGCGGCGCTCTGCTCCGCTGCCTCGCGCTGGGGGAAATGCCCGACTCCGGGCAAGACGATGCGGCGGTAGGGGCCGGTAAACCAGGCATGGCTGCCGGCGGAACTGTCGACGGTAATGCAGCCATCGGCTTCGCCGTGGATCAGCAAGGTGGGCACGGCAATCTTCGGCGTTTCCTGCTGGCGCGCGTCCAGGGCGGCGTAGCGCGGGTCGGCCTCGGCCAGGCCCCAGCGGTGGCGATAGCCATGCAGGGTCATGTCGAGCCAGTCCGGATTGTCAAAGCCGGCCGCGGCGGCATCGAATTCGGCATCACTGAATTGCCAGGCGGGCGACCAGCTTTGCCATAACTCCCGGCACAGGCTGCGCCGGTCGGCTTGCAACGCCGCGACGCCCTGCGGATGCGCGAAAAACCACTGGTACCAGAATTGCCGCGCCTGCTGGAACGACAATTTGCCGCCGCCATAGCCGATCGACAGGCTGACGTAGCGCGTGAGACGCGACGCCGCCTGCGCCGCCAGCACATAGCCCGCGCGCGCGCCCCAGTCGTGGCCGACCATGGCGAAGGTGGGCAAGCCGAGCTGGTCGGCCAGGTCCAGCACATCCTGCGCCAGCGCGGTGATTTGCGCACTGCGCGGGGTGTCGGCATGCAGGAAGCGGTTGGGCCCGAAACCGCGCAAATACGGCGCAATGGTGCGAAAGCCTGCGGCATTGAGGCGTGCCGCAGTCTGCGTCCACGTCGCGATGCCATCGGGCCAGCCGTGCAAGAGGATAACGGGTTCGCCATCGCGCGGACCGGTATCGGCATAGTGGATTTCCAGCAGCCCGGTACGGACCGATTGCAATGCGCTCGTCATCATTGCCCCTGCATTATTCGCCGTACGCCTTGGTGCTGACGCGATTTTCAGCGCCGACGACCTTGAGCAGGCTGTCGCCTTCCTGTTCCGAGCCGCGCACATTGAAGGTGACGCGCTGGTTGACGCGGCGATGCGGCCAATAGTCGGCAAGGGCGTAATGCTGGGTGGTGCGGTTATCCCAGACGGCGATGCCGTTGAGTTCCCACTTGTGCGAATAGATGAACTCGGGCTGCTTCAGCCATTGCGTCAGGAATCGCAGGATTTCCCGGCTTTCCAGGGGCGACACGCCATTGATATTGCGGGTGAAGGTTTCGTTGACGAACAACACTTCCTTGCCCGATTCGGGATGTGGGCGCACCACCGGATGCGCAATCGGCCCGAAGTGCTGGATGGCCTTGGCCAGCACGTCTTCTCCCAGGCCGGCCAGGTAGTTGCGCCAGTTGCTCACTTCCCAGGTATGGTTCGCGGTCAGGCCGCGCAGATATTCCTGCAGGCCCGGCGAGAGCGCCTGGAAAGCCTTGCTGAGGCTTGCCCAGGCCGTATTGCCGCCGACGGAAGGCCCTTCGGTGATCTGGATCACGGTGCCGGCCGGCGGCTCGGCAACCCAGCTCACGTCGGTGTGCCAGTGGTCGATCGACGGCGGGCGCGTCTCGTCGGTGACGATCAGCTCGATCTGGCTATGGCCATCCTTGCGCGGAAAGTAGGCGCCTTGCGCCACGGGGCCAAATACCGCCGCCAGGTCCAGGTGCTGTTGCGGCGTCAATTCCTGCGGCGGGAAAAACAGCACCTCGAAATCCAGCAGTGCCTGGTAAAGCTCTTCGCGCACAGCGGCCGAGAGGGGCTGCTGCAAATCCACGCCCTCGATATGCGCGGCAAAATTGGGCAGTTGCGGCACGGGACGGATGTGCTTGTAGCGCTCTTCGACGGGAATGATGGCAGCGACGGATTTCGCGGTGCGGTGTGCAATGGTCATGACGGTGATCCTCAAGATTGTTGACAGGGGTTGGCTCAACAAGCCCTGGCGCTGCAGCGTCGCGGTTTGTTTTAGGCCTCTGGTGTGTCACAGTATGGAGAATTCCCGACACAAAATTTGTCGCATATGCGACAAATAACGTATATTTAGATCGCATATGAATAATCGATAAACGAGTTATGACTTTAAGTAATATTCCCTGGTACTGGAACCGCATCCAGTTGTTCGATGGCGTGGCGGAGGCGCAGCGGACTTTTATCGGCAGCGCCGAGCGGCTGGAATTCCGGCGCGGACAGGTCATTTTTGGCGCCAGCGATCCGGCAAACTACGTCTATTTTCTTGAACAGGGCAGCGTCAAGATTTATCACCTGAGCCCCGATGGCGAAGTCACCATTTTCTGGTTTTGCGTGCCGGGGGAGTTATTCGGCGCAGGCGGCCTGGCCGGCGCGGAGCGGCAGTCGGTCCATGCCCTGGCGACCACGCGCACGGTGGTGTATGCCTTGAAGCGTGGCGATTTCGATGACATCTTGCGCGCTCACCCGCAACTGGCCATCAATGTTCTCAGGCTGGTCGGCGCGCGCCTGCGCCTGGCGTGCGACGCCGTGACGGACAACGCCACGCGGCGCACCGATGCGCGGCTGGCGCGGATCCTGTTGCGCCTGGCGCAGCAATGGGGCAGCCAGTCCGGCACGGCGGTGCATTTCGGCGCGCCGATCACGAACCAGGAACTGGCCAACATGGTGGGCGCCAGCAGGCAGACGGTCAACCGCATCCTGAAGGATTTTCAACACGCCGGCTGGCTGGACTTTGATCGCAGGAAGATCATCCTGCTGCAACCGGCCACCCTGTATGACCTGGTCAATGCCGACCAGACGCGCCGCAACGACTAAACGCTTTGGCGCACGGCGCGGCGGCTCACGCCGCCTTCGGCTTTTGCAACAGCGCCTTCAAATTCGCCAGCCGGTTCTGCGGCGTGATCACTTCATCTTCTGCGGGGAGCGCATCACCCTCGTCCAGCTTCATTTCCTTGATGAAGCGCGACACATCGCAATTGACCGTTTCGCGCGCGCGCTTGCGTTTCTTGCACCAGCTGATGTGCAGGCTGCGCTGCGCCCGCGTGATGCCCACGTACATCAGGCGCCGCTCTTCCTCGATGCGCGCGCCCAGCGTCTCGATGGGCGCATCCGGGTCGCCCTTGTGCGGCAGGATGCCCTCTTCCACGCCCACCAGGAAAACGTGCGGATATTCCAGGCCCTTGGACGCATGCAGGGTCGACATGCGCACCGCATCGGGCTCTTCGTCGCGGCCTTCGAGCATGGTCATCAGCGCCACCATTTGCGTCAGTTCCAGCAAGCTCTTTTCTTCGCCGGTGCCATCACGCCCGCCCTTGCCTTTTTCCTTCAGCCAGTTGGTGAAGTCCAGCACGTTTTGCCACTTGCTTTGCGCTGCGCGCTCATCGAAGGCATCGTACAGGTAGCCTTCGTAATTGATCTCCTTCATCATCTCGTCGAGCAGCTCGGCGGCGCTTTCGCCGCGCTTGGCAGCGCGCGCTTCGACCTGGTTGATGAAGTTGCAGAATTCGCGCAAGGGATGCAACTGGCGGTCGGCCAGCTTGGCTTCGATGCCGCCCTTGAACACCGCCTCGAACAGCGAGCATTGCCACTGGCCGGAGAAGGAACCCAGCGCTTCCAGGGTTGACTGGCCAACGCCGCGCTTGGGCGTGGTGACGGCGCGGATGAATGCGGGATCATCGTCGGCATTGGCCACCAGGCGCAGGTAGCTGATGATGTCCTTGATTTCGGCGCGGTCGAAAAAACTCTGGCCGCCGGAGATCGTATAGGGAATGCGTTCCTTGCGCAGCGCCTGTTCAATGATGCGCGCCTGGTGGTTGCCGCGGTACAGGATGGCGTAGTCGGAAAACTTGGCGCGCCGTTCGAAGCGGTGCGCCGAGAGCATGATCGCGACCTGCTCGGCTTCGTGGTCATCGTCCTGCATGGCCATGACCTTGATCGGGTCGCCCAGGCCATGCTCGGACCACAGCGATTTCTCGAACAGCTTGGGGTTGTTGCCAATGACCGCGTTGGCGGCCTGCAGGATGCGCGTGGTGGAACGGTAATTCTGTTCCAGCTTGATGACCTTCAGGTCGGGAAAATCGACCTGCAGGGTCTTCAGGTTTTCGATGGTGGCGCCGCGCCAGGCATAGATCGCCTGGTCGTCGTCGCCCACCGCGGTAAACAAGGGTTTCTTGCCGACGCCGGTCACAAGGAGCTTCACCAGTTCGTACTGGCAAGTGTTGGTATCCTGGTATTCGTCCACCAGCAGGTAACGCAGTTTGCGTTGCCAGCGGTCGCGCACGGCTTCATTGCTCTTGAACAGTTCCACCGGCAAGCGGATCAGGTCATCGAAGTCGACGGCCTGGTACGCCGCCAGCGTGGCGACATAGCTGCGGTAAATGCGCCCGGCCTGCGCTTCCTCTTCGGTGACGGCATTTTTGATGGCGTCGTCGGGGCTGACCAGGCCATTCTTCCACAGCGACATGGCGTTCTGGATGCGCCGCACTTCCTGCTTGTCGGTGGTAATCGCCAGGTCTTGCACCAGCGAAAAACAGTCGTCGCTATCCATGATGGAAAAGCGGTCCTTCAAGCCCAGTTCGCGGGATTCACGGCGCAGGATATTCACGCCCAGCGAGTGGAAGGTCGAGACAGTGAGCTGCTTGGCATGGCGCGGCTCTTTGAGCTGCTTGGCCAGGCGTTCCTGCATTTCGGTGGCAGCCTTGTTGGTGAAGGTCAGCGCAGCGATGTTGCGGGGGTCGTAGCCGCGGTCCTCGATCAGGTGCGTGATCTTTTGCGTGATCACGCGCGTCTTGCCCGAGCCGGCGCCCGCCAGCACCAGGCAAGGACCATCAAGGTATTTGACCGCTTCGCTTTGCGGGGCGTTCAGGCCGAAAGAAGGGGGATGGGACATGCGACAAACCGAGGAAAGAGCAGCGCCACATTGTAGCAGTGCACCGCCACCGATTTGCCGGCACGAAAAATTAAATGCCGCGCGGGCACGACAACCGCCCTAAATGCCCCTTTTGAGCGGAAGCGAGGCGGTCGCCGTGTTGTCAATACGCAAGGCCGCGGCACGTACCAGGCGCAGTTGCCCCGGTTCCTCGGCCCGCAGGTTCAGGTTGGCGCGAACCCAGCGCTTGTGCTGTTCCTTCCAGTGGCGCAAGAGGGTCGCGGGATAATGCGCGCCCCGGTTGCGGCTGGTGGTTTCGGCGCACTTGGCGCACAGGAAAATGGCATTGTCGATGGCCTTGCGCTGGTTGCCGTTCATGGCAGCATCATGGCGCGGGCCGCCTTCGGCACCGCAAATGGCCACTGCGCGGCCGCGGTAAGTCACCTTGCTTGCCTCGTCACCCACCAGGCGCAAGGTCAGGCAACGGCACTCGGGATTGCTGCAAATGTAGGCAGCGCGCTGCGCCAGCGCGGTTTTGACCGATTTGGAAAAGTCGATGGCTGTCATGGTGCGTCCCCGAAATGTGTTCTTGTCTTGCGGCAGGCACACGCCTGCAACGATTTACGCTTTCTTCTCCGTCATGCCTTGATTGTGTGCAGAACATCGTGGGGCGTTGCGAGGAGAATAAGGATCGTCGCCTGGTGCAGATGGTAGCGCCGCACTGCACTGGTGCACATCCCATAAATATGGGAGAAAACCTAAAAAAACTCCCTGATAGGGTCGCCTCATGGAAAATTCCACCGCAACCGCCAGCCAGGACACTGCGCCAGCGCAGGAATTACTGCTGGAGGTGGGCCATTCCCTGCTCAAGGGGGAAACCTGGGAAGGCGTCTTCAACCATCCCGGCCGCGCCTGGCATTCACTGTATATTGCCTATACGCACGACAAGCTGGGGACCCCGGACCAGGTCGAGGGGGTATTTTTTGCCGAAAACGAAGCCGAGGCGCTGGCCGAACAGGTGGCGCGCGACTATGCCGGCAACCAGCCCTGGCAGCGGCCGTTCTACAAGTTCAAGGTGGCGAACTGGCCGCTTGGCGCCCTGGCCATCCGTAATGCGCGCGACAGCTTCCATCGGGGCGTCGTGCGCCAGGTGGTGGGCCTGATCAAGCAAGCCCTGCAACGCCACGGCAAGCTGCCGCGCAGCGCGGCCGCCGTGACAGTCGGCGCAGGCAGTGCGGCAACGCTGCCCGCCTACATCGATGCCAGCGGCCGACGCATCGTGCTGTGGGAGGATTGCAGCGATGCCGCCACCGCCGAGGACTCCGTGGTCTTTGCCACCTGCGGCAAAACACGCCTTTGTGGCCTGATGAATGGTTGCGGCGAGATTCTTGTGCCGCCGGCCTTCCAGGATGTGGCGCCGCTGCGTCAGGGGCTGGCAGTGGCAGTCAAGCAGGGCAAGTACGGCTATATCGATGCGGACGGCAATGTGGCCGTGCCGTTCATGTATGAAGATGCCGCCGACTGTTGCCAGGATCTCTTGCTGGTCAAGAGCGATGGCCTGTGGGGGGCGCTCGACCGCGATGGCCAGGAAGTGATTGCGCCACGCTTCGCGGCGCTGGAGCACGACGTGGGCAACGAAGCCTTGCGCGCGGTCCTGGACGGCCGGCATGGCTACCTGTCGTTAAGCGGCGAACTCATGGCCGGCTATAGCGAGCAGCCGCTGCTGCTGGCCGAGCAAGCCTTCGCCGGCGAACGCGCCGTCTTCATTGCCCGGGAAACGCCGCCAGAGGCCGACACCGGCGCACCGCGCCAGATTCTTGTGGACGCATTGGGCCGGCCCTGCGGCGACCAGCACTTTGCCGCCATCACCTATGGTGCGCACGACGATGGCTTGTTGCCTGCCTGCGCCGGCGATGCCCAGGGCATGCGCCACGGTTATATCGGCCTGCACGGCGAAACCGTGATCGGCTTCCGCTTTGCCGCTGCCGAAAGCTTTTCCGAAGGACTGGCCGCTGCCGCCGACATGGCCGCCCCCGCCTGCTATGGTTACATCGACCGGCGCGGCAACTGGGCGATTGCGCCGCGCTTCGATTATGCCGGCACATTCCACCATGGACTGGCCGTGGCAAGTTCCGGCGCGCCAGCGCCAGGATGGCGCGAGCGCCTGCATGCATTGATACGGAACTGGCGCCCGGCGCCGGCCAAGGACGCGCCACTGCGCCGCTATGGGTATATCGACCGGCGTGGCCACTATGTCATTGCGCCGCGCTACCTCGAAGCGCGGGCCTTCAGCGAAGGCCTGGCGCCGGTGCGCACGGAACGCGGCTGGTGTTACATCGATACCTGCGGCGTGCCGGTGACACCCGATTACTACCAGGAAGCCGGTCCCTTCAAGCGCGGGGTGGCGCGCATCGGCCGCCGCTTCGATGGCCCCATGCGCTTTGGCCTGGTCGATAGCGGCGGGCGCGAAATCATTCCGCCACGCTTCGAGCGTCTATCCTACCCGCAGCGCGGCATGGTCACGGCGCGCGACGAATTCGGCCTGTGGGGCTGCTTTACCCTGTACGGCAACATCGTCGCGCCCTTCATTTACCGCCAGGCGCATGACCTGCAAGTGGCGCTGGCCGCACGCGGCCGCACCCAGGTTACCTAGGCTGGGCCAGGTCCATGGTCCAGTAATTGCGATAGGAAGAAGCATCGTTCTTTACGCAAGCCACGCCGACTTCGGTAAAGTTCTTGCTCATCAGGTTGGCGCAGTGGCCGGGGCTGTTGACCCATGCCGTCATCACCTGCGCCACGCTGGTCTGGCCGGCGGCAATATTTTCACCGGCAGCCAACCACGCATAGCCGGCGTTGGTGATGCGCTGGCTGAAGCTGCGGCCATCCAGGCTGGTATGCGAAAAATAATTTTTCGCGGCCATGTCGGCCGAATGGCCAGCGGCGGCATTGAACAGCTTGTCGTTCCACTTCACTGGCGGCGCAGCGGCATAGGTCAGCGAACCGCAGGCGCGCGCGCTGGCGCGGATTTCGTTAATGCGGGTCAAAAGCTCCTGCTGGAAATTGCCCAGGCCGCAGGTTTGCGCGGCCGGCAAGGCGGCGCCCGATGCCAGCGTGGTGGTGGTGGTCGTGGCAACGGTGGCAATCGTGGTTGTCGTGGCCGCGCGCGTGGTGGTCGTCGCAGCTGCTGTGGTCGTCGTACTTGGCCTGGTCGTCGTCGTCGCCGCAAGCGTCGTTGTCGTGCGCGCAGGATTACGACTGAACAGGCTGGCGAAATCGGACCAGTTGTAGCTGGCGGCATAAGATTGGCTGGCGCCAAGGGCGCACAGCGCACCCATTAGGGCGAGGGCATGGGTATGGCGTTTCAAGATCAGTCTCCCTGGTCAAACATGCATATGGTTAATTGCCCGTCCGACATTCATGTATCGGTTTAGCAAGCCCGCCGCGCTGCGGCTGGCTCTGACACTGACATTGCCAAAGGTCAACAAGTTCCAAGACGAAAATATTTATTGGCTATTCCCCATGCCAGCAAAGCCGCTCTACATCGGCGCGCCGATTGCATTACACTTGCCGAATTCGCCTTGCTGACTGCCGCACATGAAATTTCACCACCTCATCGAAATCAACGATCCGAAAAATCCCCTGGTGCCTTTTCTGAGCCGGGCGCAGCTCTGGTACGGGTTGGTCTTGCGCGCAGAATCACCGACCTTGTTCATGGCGCATCTCGACCAGTGCACCCTGCTGGATCGCACGGCGGAAGGCGTGTCACGCGAGTTGCGTTATGGCACGTTGGTCATTCGCGACCGGGTGCATTTTTCGCCGCAAGTAGAGGTCCTGTATGAAGTGCCGGCACAGGGAGACATTGCCGCCTCGCGCATGACCATGCGCATCGAGGAACCGACGCCGGAAGCGTTTTTCGTGCGTTTCGATTACGAGGAAGGCTCGCCCGATGCGCACGATGCGATGACGGATTTCTACAATGAATTCCGCCGCTCGGCCTATCACGAGGCCGACGTGGAAACCATCCGCACCATCCGCCGCCTGGCCGAAGAAGGCCGGCTGGATCGCCTGCCAAGCTGAAGCGGCAGTACCATGAAATGGCGGGCAGCCGTGCCACGCACGACTGCCCGCCAAAGTGCTGCCCGACGTAATACGGTTTAGCGGGTCGCGCGTTCCCAGCCATACCGCACTGCATTCTTGGCTTTTTCCCACGGCGTTGCCGCGCCATAGTGCGATTCCCAGTCCGCATGCACGTCTTCCTCGGCTTCATCCCAGGGATGTCCACGGAAGCGCTCGTCGGCCGCGACACTGGAGCCATACTGATACGCCGGCGCATAATCCTCGAATTTGCCACTGTTGCCATACGTCGTCTGGAAGTGCCGGCGGTATTCATCATCGTTGTCCAGCATCTCGGTGCCGGTGCGTCCCGTCGCACCGAGCTGTTCGACTTCAACGTCCGTGCGCCGCACAGTATCGCGAATATCCTGGGTCCTGTCGCGCGACTCCTTGCTGACAACCACTTCTTCGACGACGCGCGCAGTCTTGCCAACGACTGCCTCTTCCGACGTTTCCCGCATTTCGAAAGAGCCTTCCTGCAGCCCGCTCAATTCGGCTTCGCTGGCCTGGCGGTCCACTGGGCGCCGTTCCACATTTACCCGCTCCTCGTGCAGGTTCACCGACTCATTGACCGGGGTTTCGCTAACCCGCTGGAACACCCGCACGCCGCCACGCTCGACTACGCGCTTGCCGACCTGCAGTGCTTCCTGCACCACGGGAATGGTCGCACCCGCGGCGATGCCGCCCGTGGCAGCCTGGCGCCGCTGCAAGTCGTTCTCTCTCATGCTCGCCTGGGTGGCCGTCGTGCGGGCAGTATCGTCCAGACCGCTGCCTGTCGCTGCGCCGGTCGAGTAATAGCGGTGCTCTTCCTCGATTTCGCTATCGCTCAAGGCTGGCGCCGCTTCATCGTAGCGTGACCAGCCACGGCTCTTCCACTGCGCGGCGCGTTCATCGATATCGATTGCGCCGAAGCGGTTCATCACCTGGGTCGCCTGTGTCAGTTCCGTGTCATCGCTGGCATGCACCGTCAAGAGATAATGTCCGCGGCGCACGGCTTCCGAATAGACATCGGCATGCTCGCTGTAGTCGTCGTTACCGCCGAACAGATTGTGAAAGAAATTGCGGATGCCGGAGCCGAATGACTGGTCCTCGCTTGCGGTTGTCGTGCCCGTCGCACTCAGCGAGGTCTGGCGCGCATTGGGCGATTCTTCCTCAGGTGAAAGCTGAAGATCGGTACGATCGAAGCCGTTGGCAAGCAATTCATTGTAGGCGCCTTGCGCCTGGGTGTAGTTCTGGTACACACCCACCACAGTATTAGCCATGATGTTCTCCTGTAATAGAGGTTGCCGGGCAAAATCGCCAGGAATATTGTCGTCCCGCTTAGGGTCTTGTGACGGCGATGGAGTTCCCGGTGGCGGCCCGTCGCCTTCAGGGTTTTCATCGAACCGTTCGACCTGGACCTCATACGACTTGACGACGACAGATTGCGGCGCGCGCCTGTCCCGTTGATGCCTGGTAATGCGCACCTCTTCCTTCAGGCGCAAGCGTCGCTCGACCACCAGGACTTCTTCGAGCACGGGCACGATAAAGGTATCGCCCTCCTGGCGCGGCACGGGCGGGGCCGCGCTGTCGACCATCGTGCCCACCGGGACACGAACGACTTCCACCGTTTCCTCGCGCAAGGGTTCATCCACAACTTGCGTGTGTTCCACCGTATGGCGTTGCACGCGCACGCCTCGCCCGCTATCAATTGTGCGTTTGCTGACTTCGATGCGCTCCTGCACAACCGGCAGGCTAGTTGCCTCGACCGCGTTGCCGGCGACATCGTGTGCCCGTGTGGCGGCAGCCACCCCTGCAGGGCGTTCTGGAAATGCATTGTTGGGATTCATCGCAATTCGGGAAGCCTGGGACTTCGCTGCAAAAACAGGAAAGCATGGGATGCAATAAACAAGCCTGGCACCGGGCCGGCGCTCTGCTGTCTTATCGGGCTGATCGCCGGTTGCGGCCGCAGCGTGTTTTACGCGCAGCAGGGTAAAAATTACCGGCTCTCCAGCGTCTTGGCGGGACGCTCTTCTTCCTCGAACTAATTCCAGTGTTCAGGCTCTTACTCAATGGGAATCATTGTCTGTTTCTGAAGGAGCGAGCCATGAGCAACATCATTGCCGGTCGTTTCGATCAACAAGCTATGGTCGAAGAAGCGCGGGCGGAATTTCTGCGCGCCGGTTTTGCCGAAGAGCAGATCACCAGCTTCTATGTCAATCCCCCGGGCCAGCACGACCTCACGCCGATCGGCGGCGATGAAGTGGAATCGCATGGCGCTGAGCATAGCAGGCATGGCATCAGCCGCGGCGGGCTCGCCGGCGGCGCCGTCGGTGCTGCCCTTGGCGCCACCACCATACCCGTGCTGGGGCCGGTCGGTCCCATGGTTGGCGCCCTGGTGGGCGCCCATGTCGGCGACCTGGCAGGCTCGCTGTCGGAGATGGATGACGATGGCAACAGCGCCCCCTTTCGCCACGCTGGCATGATGCTGGCGGTACTGGCCCCCGACCCGGATGCAGAAGACCGCGCCATCCGCCTGCTGCATGCATTGCACGCCCAGGATATCGAACGCGCCCAAGGCACCATCGCCAATGGCGACTGGGCGGATTTCAATCCGCTGCAGCCTCCCGCACTGGTGGACTTGCATTAGACGCCGATACCAGCCGCCAGCGGCGCGACCGAGGCAAGGTTTCTAGATATCGACCGGATCGACTTCGAGCGACCATTTGACGCGTGGCCTGATCTCGCGCAGCAGCGGCAGCCAGTCATTCAGGAATGCCTGCAATGCCGGACGCGAACCGGACTCCACCAGCAGTTGCGCCCGCTCGACATTGGCGACCCGGGTCATCGACATCGGAATCGGGTCGTGGATGGTGATGCCCGGATATTCCAGAAGCTGGCTCGAGGCATGCAGGAATTCCAGCGCCAGCTGCAGTTCGCGCGCTTCCGCGCGCAACAGCGCCTGGAAGATAAATGGCGGCAAGTCGGCCTGGCCACGCTCTTCCAGCTGGCCCTGGGCAAAGCGCTCGTAGTCATGTGCCATCAACGCGCCATACAGGGGATGCTGCGGATAGCGTGTCTGGATCCACACTTCGCTGGGGCTGCCATCCGCCTTTTGCGCGCGCCGCCCGGCGCGCCCTGCCACCTGCATCAATTGCGCAAACAGGCGTTCTGCGGCGCGGTAATCCTGCGAAAACAGCGCCGTATCCGGATTGAGCACGCCCACCAGCGTCAGGTTCTGGAAATCGTGCCCCTTGGCCACCATCTGCGTGCCCACCAGGATATCCACCTCGCCCTGGTGCACCGCGCTGAACGCCGCTTGGGCGCTGCCTTTCAAGCGCGTCGAATCGGCATCGATGCGCAGGATGCGCGCTGTCGGGAACATCTGCTGCAAACCCTCTTCCACGCGTTGCGTGCCCCTCCCCAGAGGCTGCAGGTCGACATCGCCGCAGGTCGGGCAATTGCGCGGGATGCGCATCTCGCAGCTGCAATGGTGGCAGCGCAGGCGGTGGTCCAGCTTGTGCAAGACCATGTAGGCGCTGCAATGCGCGCAATTGCTGATCCAGCCGCACGCCTCGCAGGCGATCACCGGTGCATAGCCGCGCCGGTTCAGGAAGAGCAGCGATTGCTCGCCGCGCTCGAGCCGCAGCTTCAGCGCCTTGACCAGGGTGGCGGTCAGCCCGCCCGTCGGCTTGTCGCGCTCCATGTCGATCAGGCGCACCTTCGGCAGCACGGCGTCGGGCACGGCCCGCTCGCGCAACTCCAGCTTGCGGTAGCGCCCTGATTGCACATGTTGCCAGGATTCCAGCGAAGGCGTGGCCGACCCCAGTACCACGGGAATGCCGAGCTGGTGCGCCCGCCACACGGCCAGGTCGCGCGCCGAATAGCGCAAGCCTTCCTGCTGCTTGTAGGACGGGTCGTGCTCTTCGTCGACCACCAGCAGCTTGAGGTGCGGCAACGATGCCAGGATCGCCAGGCGCGTGCCCAGCACGATTTGCGCGCGACCATGGTGTGCCGACAGCCAGTGCGCCAGGCGCTCGCCCTCGGCCAGGCCGCTGTGCAGCATCGCAATCGCCAGGTGCGGAAAACGCGCCTGCACGTTGGCCAGCCATTGCGGCGTCAGGTTAATCTCCGGCACCAGGATCAGCACTTGCGAGGGCGCCTCTTCCGGCTGCGCCCGCGCCAGGATGCGTGCGGCCGCCTGCAGGTACACCTCGGTCTTGCCGCTGCCGGTGACGCCATACAGCAGGAAGGGCGCAAATCCTGCGGCGCCGGCAATCGCGTCCACCGCGGCTTGCTGCGGCGGGTTCAGGCATGGTGCGGCAGGCACTTCGGGCACCACGGCCGCTTCCTCAAGGGCCATGTCGCTCGCCGCAACCGCCACAACGGCAACCTCTGCATCGGCCGTTTTTGCGCGCGCCCGGGCTGCTCTGGATGCCTTTGCCGGTACCTGCGCCGTCACCGGCGTGTGCAATTTTTTCAGGGCCTTGTCCAGCGCCGTGGTCTTTATGGCGCGCAAGTTTTTCGGCAAGCCCGGCACCGCCACCTCGCCCAGCGGCCGATGGTAATAATCGGCAGCGAACTGGCACAAAGCCAGCCAGGCCCGTGACAACGGCGGAATCTGCACGTGCACTGCCAGCGCATCCTTGAGCTTTTCCGGCGACACCTCGCTGTGTTCGCTCACTGCGACGATGACCCCCACCACTTCGCGGCGACCGAACGGCACAATGGCCAGATGTCCCGGCTGGGGCAGCGCCCCCGCCCCTGTGACAAGTTGCCAACGATAATCGAAACAACTGTCAAGTGGTGTATCGAGTGCAATTTTGAGGATGCAGTGTTCCACGCAGTTAAAGTGATTCTTTAATAATGAAGCTAAGCGGCGGTTTCATAAGCGTTTTTTCAACTATCCACAGATACTGTGGATAACTTTGTGGACAAGCCATGCTTGACACCCGCAAGTACCAGTATTTATGCGGGTTTCAACAAACTGCTCATTCGGAGGGCAAAAATATTTTCCTTTAAAATCAACGACTTGCTTTCTGAGCTTTGATGCAGGAAATTATTTTCGGCAAATAATTTATGTTGCTCCGCAACATGGCAGGTTTGTGAATAAGTTGAAGGGGGTGGCCCTTTTTTGGCGAATGTGAAGAACAAAAAATATTCATATCGTCAAGTAATTCATTCTTGCCATGCCACATTGGCTACTTAAGGTAAAACATCAATTTTTCGCCTAAGTACTGATTCCAAAAGGCTTTTTCATTCTATTCACATTACCTGTGGATAACTTTGTGGACAAAATCCTCTTGACAGGCGGAAAGCCGCAGAATGACGGGGTTTTCTGCAATCTTTCCTGTTGCCAACCAAAATTTCCATCCCTTACAAATCAATGACTTACGAAAATTGCCTTGCGAAAAATCATTTAGTAAAATAAATTTTTTTACCTAAGGAAATTTACTCACATTCTGTGAATAAGTGCATGCAGCGCCCCAAAATAGTTCCTGCATGCACTATTAAGGACAGCCTTATCCAGGCTGGCGCAGCGCCCGGCTTTGTTCGTGCACGGCCTCGACCAGCACGGCCACCGACTCCGGCGGCGTGAATTGCGAAATGCCATGGCCGAGGTTGAAGACATGGCCATTCCCCGGCGCGCCGAAGGATTGCAAGAGCTTGCCAACTTCCGCCTGGATTTGCGCGGGGCTGGCGAACAGCACGTTGGGGTCGAGGTTGCCCTGCAAGGCCACCTGCGCACCCACGCGCGCACGCGCCTGCCCGAGGTTGACGGTCCAGTCCAGGCCGACGGCGTCGGCGCCGATGCCGGCAATCTGCTCCAGCCACAGTCCGCCGCCCTTGGTAAACACGATGCTGGGGATGCGCACGCCATTGTGCTCGCGCTTCAGGTTAGCCCATACCTCGCGCAGGTACGCCAGCGAAAACGCCTGGTAGGCGCCATCGGCCAGCACGCCGCCCCAGGTATCGAACACCATCACGGCTTGCGCGCCCGCCTCGATCTGCGCATTCAGGTAAGTCGCCACCGCCTGGGCATTGGTCTTGAGGATATGGTGCAGCAGGTCCGGGCGCTGGTACAGCATGGTCTTGATGGTACGGAAGTCATCCGAGCCGCCGCCCTCGACCATGTAGCACGCCAGCGTCCAGGGGCTGCCGGAAAAGCCGATCAGCGGCACGCGGCCGTTCAATTCCGTCCGGATCTGCGTGACGGCGTCAAACACGTATTGCAGGCTGCCCGCCTCCGGCAGGCGCAGCGCCTTCACCGCCGCTTCGTCGCGCAGCGGGCGCTCGAACTTCGGCCCCTCGCCCTCGGCGAAATACAGGCCCAGGCCCATGGCATCGGGCACCGTCAGGATATCGGAAAACAGGATCGCCGCATCCAGCGGGAAGCGCTCCAGCGGCTGCAGCGTGACTTCGGTGGCGTAGTCGGGATTCTTTGCCAGCCCGAGGAAGGAGCCGGCGCGCTTGCGCGTGGCATTGTATTCCGGCAGATAGCGGCCAGCCTGGCGCATCAGCCACAGCGGCGTGTACTCGGTCGGCTGGCGCAGCAAGGCGCGCAGGAAGGTGTCGTTCTTGAGGGGTGCGAAGGAACTGGACATGGGCATCATCTGGCGGAATTGAATAACCCGCTATTATCGCCCAAGAGACGAGGGTTGCAGCGGAAATGGCGGATATCAGCAGGAATGTTCCCGTGATTGAGCACAGCGGGAACGGCGAATGCCAGACTTTTTTGCCAATAGATAAATACTTCCCTGCCCCGCCGTGACCAGCCCATGTCGTTCGGTTCAGGCAGTGGCTTCGATGTCAATCACCACGGCTGCCTCGTAGCGCTGCCAGCGCAACAGAATGGCAAATGGCCGCGTCCGGGTGGACGACTTGATTTGCTGCGTGTTGCCAAGGATGGTAATCGGCACGGAAATTTCAAGCCGGTCACCAAAATGCTGCCGGGCATTGCCGGATATGGTATTGGCCACCTCGCCTACAGCATCCAGCAGATTGGCTTCACAAGTATCCGGTTCCTGCAGGCGGATCAGCAACTCCCGCACCAGAATGCGGGGCGCCGAAAAATAGATACATCCCCGAAACTGGCCGGACAGGGTGATCAAGCCGGTGTAATCGAAGCGCGGTAAATCGGTTTCTGCAAGATACGCTGCGCGGATCTCCGCCGGCTCGCTGGTCAAATGCAGAAAGTAGTGAGTCACTGCATCAATGAAGATTTTTAATTCGGTTTCACGAAGCGTCGCCATAGATTGTTTCCTGAAGCTTGGTCGATTCAAAACACGTGTCGTCATAGGGTCGGCTTGCGCTACTGGGAGACTTCCAGCAAAGCGTTGGCCAATTGTTCATCGGAAAACGGCTTATGCAAAAACCCCCGCGCCCCTTTCTTCAGGGCCGCGATCGCGGTGACCTTGTCGCTCAGGGCGGACACCACCAGAATGTTCAGGCCGGGATTGCGGGCGATAAGGATTTCAATGCAAGCGATGCCATCCATTTCCGGCATGGTCAGATCCATCGTCACCACATCCGGCATATTGCGCTGGCAAAGTTCAACCGCTTCGATGCCATTCTTTGCCAGTCCGACGATACTCAGTTGCCGCAAGCTCGGATGCAGCGCAATCCTTGCAATGCGTGAACGGATAATATTGGAATCATCCACGATAAGCAGTTTCACTTGTAAGCTCCCGGGATCCTAGATGGCGAAATGAATGCTGAATTGTGTAAACGCGTTTTCTCGGGACGAGAGGCGTATGCGGGCGCCTAGCTGCTCGACTTTGTGCTTGACGACATCCATGCCGACACCATGGCCGGCATCACGCGTGGCCTTGCCGGCAGTAGAAAATCCCGGCTCGAATATCTTCATCACGACCTGGCGGTCATCCAGCTCGTTTAACTGGGCTTCGGTGTAGCGCCTGGCCTGTAGTAAGGCCTCCCGGATCTTGTGCGGCACAAGCCCGCGCCCATCGTCGCGCAGCATCAATTCGTATTCCCCTGTTTCGCTTTGCTTGAGCGCGATCTGGATATTGCCGGCCGACGGCTTTGCCAGGCCGGCGCGTTCGGGCGCCGGCTCGATGCCATGGGCAATGGCATTGCGCAGCAACTGGACCGTTATATCCTGCAAGTCGTTGCGGGTCTGGTGCGGCAGCGCGCCCAGAAGCGCGAGATCGGTGTCCAGCCGCACTTCCTTGCCGTTATCAAGCGCAATCCGTTGGCTTAACTTGGCAAGATTTTGTGCAAATGTCTGGTCATCCACTGCCGGGGTGAAGGCATCATGATAGCCAGCCAGGCGTTCTACCAGGCTGCGGACCATGGCAACGCGCTGCAGGAATTCCTCCAGCGGAAATGGCAAGGCCAGGAGGTCATCGCCGGAGATATCGCCCTTTTCGCGCAGGCCCGCCAGCTGCGTCTCGAATTGCTGCGCCAGGTTTTCAAACATCTCCAGGTCTAACGCGGCCGCTTCCCCTTTCAGGGTATGAATCTTGCGGAAGATGGTACTGATCGTGCTGCGATAGTTGGCGGTATTGCCAGCGGAACGCAGGAAATCATTCACTTCGAGCAAGGTACGTTCGCTCGTTTCCAGAAACTGGTTCAGCGTTACGGGATTCACCTTGAGCAAATCAAGCATGATTTCCATTTCCGCCTTGGCTTCCCGTTTGGCCAGCTCCAGTGCGCGTTCGAGTTCGATCTGCTTAGTGACATCAATCACGGTCACCAGCAGATGCGATGTCTTGTCATTTTCCAGGACGCGATTGAACTGAAACTTGAGAAAGCGCCTGGCAGTCATCCCATTCGCGTCGGCCACCATGACTTCGAGCGCGGACATCGGGTTCAGGGCGGCGACCAACGCTTCCTTGACCCGATCGCCAAACAGCAGCTCGATGTAATCGCAGGCAGTCGTCACGCTTGCCTGTGACATCATTTCCTGCAGCACTGTACGAAAATCGCTATCCGGCACAATCGGGCGGCCCAGAATGTGCGGCAGCGATTGGGAGAATTGCGAGCCGATCCGGAATTGCGCATCGAGCAGGAACAACCCATCCTTGACGGTCCCCAGGATTTCAGCCGTTTCTTTTTGCGCGGCACCTACCTTGCGATCATTCGCTTGCAGGCGCCGAATGAACTTGAAGAGGATGAAGGCAAAATTAAGCAATGCCAGGACGATGCCGATCGTCTGCACGGTACGCAGCATGTCGGCTTTGGCATTGGCGGTCTGCTCCAGTTGCGTCGTCAGCTCATTCATCAGTGCCAGCAACTTCAGGTTATTGGCGCGGGCGTAACGATCTGCCGCCGCCAGCTGTTCCGGCGTAAATGCGCGCTCGGCGACAAGCGGGGCGAGTATTTTCTTGTAGGGCAGCCAGATTGCCTCGGCTTTCTGCAGGATGGCCTGTCCTTGCGGAATCGTGACGGCTGCGAGATAAATCGGCTTTTCATTTCCGCCAGTGACCATTGCGCCGCGTTGAAAGCCGATCAGCGTGCTATCAAACAAATTCACCGTTTTCTTTAGTTCCGCCAGCGCGCCGCTATCCGGCACGCCGCGCTGGACATCGCTCTCGGTGGTCAGCAGGGCTTTTGTCATCCGTTGCGACAGCATGCGCTGGCGTCCGGCCAGGTTGATGGCAAGGGCATCTTCAGAAATCTGGAATGAAATGTAAAAATTAAGCACCAATACAGCCAAGTCGAACACGAGAAAAAATGCGACGGCAAGAATGATTTCGCGGTATTTCCCGGTAGACGTGATTTTTGAATTTGCTTTCATATTGATCCCTGTCGGTGTCACCAATTTTTTATGCGGCGGCCCTTCGTACTGCCGCGATCCGGTTACCTCACTGCATTACAGCCTGCCCCTTTCCTGCTCGCTCTACCGACCGCACGGCGCTGGCCGGGAGAAGAACAGAGGCACCAGTTTGTTTACTGGCGGGCACAAAAAAAGCGTCCGAGACAAGCAAACATGATTTGCTTGTCTCGGACGCCTTTGCCCCTAAGATGCCGACTGCATTATCAGCATACTTTGAATTGATGCACCATCGTTGGCACAACACTTTCTTTAAAGCAAAGTTTATGCCACTCTCCGGCCATCTCAATTGGCGGTTCCGCATTCTTTCTGGTGAGTTCAAGTCCTGGCATGCACCACTTGCAAGAATGAAAACTACATTGGCGCACGTTATTAAAGCAGAGTTGCACCACTATGATTGGCGCCCTATCTCTGCAGCACTTCATGAACCGCATGACACGCATGGTCTTCGCTGTCTTTGCGCTGCGCCTACTGCTGATACGATCTTAGTATTTCAAATGCAACATTTTGACGCCCGAGTCCGGAATGCAGATTACATTGAGAGTAAATTTTGTTATAAGTAGTTGGATTATTAAAACGATAAATTACTTTCATGCGCAACCTTTACGACATTCTGGGACTGAGCAGCAACGCCACTGTCTTGCAAATCGAACAGGCATACCTTGTCCGGAAAAATGCATTCAAAGGCCAGGAAGGGCTCTTGTCAGAAGGAGCAAGCCTGGAAATGCGCGCGGTAGAAGAAGCTTATGCCTTGCTTTCATCGCCAGCCCGCCGTGAGCGCTATGATCAACAGTTAAAGAAGACGGCGAGCCAGCCGGTACGTTATGAGGTGGTGGAATCTCGCGGTTTCCCATGGATCGGCATTGCACTGCTGGCGTTAGTCTTGGTGGGCGGTTTATTTATCTATCAGCACCAGCAAAACAAGGCCCGCATCGAGCAGTTGCGGATCGAAGAATCCCGTGCAAAGGCCGAAGCGGAACAGGCCGAGCTGCTGGCGCTGGCAGAACAGCAGCGCCTGGAGAGCGAAAAATTGGCCCAGCAACGCGAAATGGAAGCGAATGCCCGCCGCGATTTGGAACGCAATCGTTATGAAAGCCAGCAAATTCATGGACAATTGGAGTCGTTTGAAGCACGGCGCCAACGGGAAATTAATCGCGAGGAAAGGGAAGCGCGCCAGGCGCGCGAACGTGAAGAATATGCGGCAAAGGCCGCCGTGCGGCAGCAGCATGCGGCCATGGAACGGGCATTGAGCCGTCCGATTGATGGCGGTTCGCGCCGCTCAGGCGTCACTGTCATTCAGAACGAGCCTGCGCGTCCTGCCTATCCGTCACAGCGTTAAGCATTTACTGAAACAGCGCCGGCTGTTGGCATCAACAATTCCCCTTCCCGATAAAGTGACTCTGCTTTGGATTGTGACCTCCTGGTAGTCGGCGGCGGCATCAATGGCACCGGCATTGCCCGCGATGCGGCCGGGCGTGGCCTTTCTGTCGTGCTGTGCGAGCAGGACGACCTTGCCGGCCACACCTCCTCCGCCTCTACCAAGCTGATCCATGGCGGCTTGCGCTACCTGGAGCAATTCGAATTCTCCCTGGTGCGCAAGGCCTTGCGCGAGCGCGAGCGCCTGCTGCGCGCGGCGCCGCATCTGATCCGGCCGTTGCGCTTCGTGCTGCCGCACGACCGTCACCAGCGGCCGGCATGGATGATCCAGGCCGGCCTGTTCCTGTATGACCATCTGGCGCGGCGCGAACTGTTGCCGGGCTCCCGTCGCATTGCCCTGCAGGCGCATCCGGCCGGTGCGCCCCTGAAAGCGGGGTTCGCCGATGGCTTCGTGTATTCCGACGGCTGGGTCGACGATGCACGGCTGGTGGTTGCCAACGCCATCGATGCCGCCGAGCGCGGCGCCACGATCCTGACGCGCACCCGGTGCGTCAGTGCAGTGCAACGCAGTGATGGCTGGCTCGCCACGCTCGCAGGCGCCGATGGTGCCACCATCACCGTGCGCGCACGTTGCCTGGTGAACGCCGCCGGCCCCTGGGCCGGACAATTTCACCAGAAAGCCTTGCCATCCCAACCCGGGCGCCCGATGCGCCTGGTCAAGGGCAGCCACATCATCGTCCGCAAGCTCTTCGAGCATCCGTTCGCCTATATTTTCCAGAATGCGGATGGCCGCATTGTCTTTGCCATTCCCTACGAATCTGACTTTACTCTGGTCGGCACGACCGACATCGACTTCCAGGGCGACCCCGGCAAGGCGGCGATCGACAGCGCTGAAATCGCCTATCTGTGCGAGCTGTGCAACCATTATTTCCGCAAGCCGGTGGCGCCGGCGGACATCGTCTGGACTTATTCGGGCGTGCGCCCCCTGCTTGATGACGGCACCGGCCCGGCCGCGGCGCTCACGCGCGACTACCAACTGGTCCTCGAGGATGGCGACGCGCCGCTGCTCTCGGTTTTCGGCGGCAAGATCACGACCTACCGCAAGCTGGCGGAAGAAGCGCTGGACCGCCTGGCGCCGCTGTTGCAGCCGCCACGCGGCGCCTGGACCGAGCATGCCCTTTTGCCAGGCGCAGACCTGGCGCCCGGCCAGTCTGCGGGCACCACCAGCTTTGACGATTTCATCCAACGCCAGCTGGCGCAATACCCATGGCTGCCGCCAGCGCTGGTGCTGCGCTATGCCCACGCCTATGGCTCGCGCATGGACCATCTCCTGCACGACTGTAGCAGCCTCTCCGACCTGGGCCTGGAAATTCTGCCCGGCCTTTATGAAATCGAAGCGCGACAATGGATGCAGCGAGAGTGGGCGCTTACAGCGGATGACATGCTCTGGCGCCGCTCCAAGCTCGGCCTGCATGTGCCGGCCGATGGCCCCGCCATCCTGGCAGCGTGGATCGCACGGCAACCGCAACCGGCCGACGCCCGGTTGGCGCCCTGAAAAACAAAAAGGCAGCCGAAGCTGCCTTTTCTTGACGCGAGTTGCGCTTAACGCTTTTGACGCAGTTTCGCGATTGCCGCCAGTTGTGCAATGGCCTGGGCCAGTTCGGCTTGCGCCTGGGCGTAATCAATCTTCGAATCCTTGTTGGCCATTGCTTCCTCGGCCAATTTCTTGGCTTCGGCTGCCTTGGCTTCGTCGAGGTCGGCACCGCGGATTGCGGTATCGGCCAGGACCGTCACCTTGTCCGGCTGTACCTCAAGGATGCCGCCGGCGACGAAGACGAGCTCTTCCTGCGCCTGACCGCCAACCTTGATGCGTACCGCACCCGGCTTGATGCGGGTGATCAGCGGGGTGTGCATCGGATAGATGCCCAGCTCGCCTGCTTCACCCGGCAACGCGACGAATTCGGCTTCGCCGGCGAAGATCAGCTCTTCGGCGGAAACCACGTCAACGTGAATAGTGTTTGCCATGTTGGAACCTTATATCGTTCGTCTTATCGGTGCGGCGAACCGTCTTCACGATTCGCCGCCAAGCGATCAGGCTGCCTTTTTGGATTCCTCAGCCATCTTGCGACCTTTTTCGATCGCTTCTTCGATGGTACCGACCATGTAGAAAGCCTGTTCCGGCAGGTGATCGAGTTCACCGGAAGCGATCATCTTGAAGCCCTTGATCGTGTCTTTCAGCGAAACGTACTTGCCCGGCGAACCGGTAAAGATTTCAGCAACGTGGAACGGCTGCGACAGGAAACGCTGCATCTTACGAGCACGTGCGACCAGCAGCTTGTCTTCCGGTGCCAGTTCGTCCATGCCCAGAATCGCGATAATGTCACGCAATTCCTTGTAGCGCTGCAGGGTACCTTGCACGGCGCGTGCCGTGTCGTAGTGTTCCTGACCAACCACGTCCGGGGACAGCTGGCGCGAGCTCGAGTCGAGCGGATCGATCGCCGGGTAGATACCCAGGGCGGCGATGTCACGCGACAGAACCACGGTCGAGTCCAAGTGGGCGAAGGTGGTCGCAGGCGACGGGTCGGTCAAGTCATCCGCAGGGACGTACACGGCCTGGATCGAGGTGATCGAACCGGTCTTGGTCGAAGTGATACGCTCTTGCAGGCGGCCCATTTCTTCGGCCAGCGTCGGCTGGTAGCCCACGGCGGAAGGCATACGGCCCAGCAGCGCGGACACTTCGGTACCGGCCAGGGTGTAACGGTAGATGTTATCCACGAAGAACAGCACGTCCTTGCCTTCGTCACGGAACGATTCAGCAATCGTCAGGCCGGTCAGCGCAACGCGCAGACGGTTACCCGGCGGTTCGTTCATCTGGCCGTACACCATCGCGACCTTCGACTTGGGGAAGTCTTCGACGTTGACGACGCCGGCTTCGATCATTTCGTGATAGAAGTCGTTGCCTTCACGGGTACGCTCACCAACACCGGCGAACACGGACAGACCCGAGTGCGCCTTGGCGATGTTGTTGATCAGTTCCATCATGTTCACGGTCTTGCCGACGCCGGCGCCGCCGAACAGGCCGACTTTACCGCCCTTGGCGAACGGGCACACCAGGTCAATCACCTTGATGCCGGTTTCCAGCAGGTCGGTCGATGGCGACAGTTCGTCGTAGGCCGGAGCCTTGCGATGGATCTGCGCGGTTTGCGCGTGGCTCACGGGACCGACTTCGTCGATCGGGTTGCCCAGCACGTCCATGATGCGGCCCAGGGTCGCCGGGCCAACCGGCACGGTGATCGGGTTGCCGGTGTTGCTGATTACCAAGCCACGGCGCAGACCGTCGGAGGAGCCCAGCGCAATGGTACGGACAATGCCGTCGCCCAGCTGCTGCTGCACTTCCAGGGTCAGCTCGGAGCCTTCCAGTTTCAAAGCATCGTAGACCTTGGGTACTGCATTGCGTGGAAATTCCACGTCAACCACGGCGCCGATACACTGAACGATTTTGCCTTCAGCCATTTTCGTTCCTTCAATATTAAATTTAAATTCGATTAATCCGTTAAGCGTAGCGACGCTTAGACCGCAGCTGCACCAGCGACGATTTCGGACAACTCGGTAGTAATCGCGGCCTGGCGGGTCTTGTTGTAGACCAGCTTCAGTTCCTTGATCACGCTACCGGCATTGTCGGAAGCCGACTTCATCGCCACCATGCGCGCCGATTGCTCGGACGCCATGTTTTCGGCGAGGGCCTGGTAAATCAGCGCTTCCACGTAGCGCACCAGCAGTTCATCGATGACGGTTTGCGCATCCGGCTCGTAGATGTAATCCCACGAGTGGGATCCCTTGTCGGCCTTCATTTGCTCCGACGACAGGGGCAGCAACTGCTCCAGCATCGGTTCCTGCTTCATCGTCGTGACGAACTTGGTGTAGCACACGTAGACGGCATCCAGCTTGCCTTCCTGGTATGCGTCCAGCAGCACCTTGACCGGTCCGATCAGCTTTTCCAGGTGCGGGGTATCGCCCAGCTGCGTTGCGTGCGACACCACCTTGGCGCCGATACGGTTCAGGAAGCCGAAGCCCTTGTTACCGATCGCAACCGCTTCGACCTTGACGCCTTCGCCTTCCGCTTCGCGGATCTTGTTGGTCGTCAGGCGCAGCACGTTGGTGTTCATGCCACCGCACAGGCCCTTGTCAGTGGTGACCACGATCAAGCCGATCTTCTTGGCGCCTTCCTGTTTTACCAGGAAGGGATGCGTGTACTCCGGATTAGCCAGCGACAAGTTGGCAGCGATATTACGAACCTTTTCACTGTAGGGACGGGCGGCCCGCATCCGGTCTTGCGCCTTGCGCATTTTGGATGCGGCGACCATTTCCATCGCCTTGGTGATCTTCTTCGTATTCTCTACGCTCTTGATCTTGCCGCGTATCTCTTTTCCTGCAGCCATGAGGTATTACTCCTTCTAGCTGTGGGTTCAGAAAGTTTTCTTGAAGTCGGCAATCGCGGCGGCCAATGCTGCTTCGCCGTCTTTATCGAGTTGCTTGCTGTCTTCAATCTTTTGCAAGAGTGCGCCGTGGCTGGTCTTCAGGAAGTTATGCAGGCCGGATTCAAACGCCAGCACCTGCTTGACTTCGATGCTGTCGAAGTAACCCTTGTTCGCTGCGAACAGCGAAGCGGCCATCAGCGAGATCGGCAGCGGCGAGAATTGCTTCTGCTTCAGCAGTTCAGTCACGCGGGCGCCACGATCGAGCTGCTTGCGGGTAGCGTCGTCCAGGTCGGAAGCGAACTGCGCGAACGCAGCCAGTTCACGGTACTGCGCCAGATCGGTACGGATACCGCCGGACAGGTTCTTGATGACCTTGGTTTGCGCTGCGCCACCGACGCGGGACACCGAAATACCGGCGTTAATCGCAGGACGGATACCGGCGTTGAACAGCGAGGTTTCCAGGAAGATCTGGCCGTCGGTAATCGAGATCACGTTGGTCGGCACGAAGGCGGAAACGTCGCCTGCTTGCGTTTCAATGATCGGCAGTGCGGTCAGCGAACCGGTCTGGCCCTTGACTTCACCGTTGGTGAACTTCTCGACGTAGTCGGGGTTCACGCGGGCTGCACGTTCCAGCAGGCGGCTGTGGAGATAGAACACGTCGCCAGGATAAGCTTCGCGGCCTGGCGGGCGGCGCAGCAGCAGGGAAACCTGACGGTAAGCCACGGCTTGCTTGGACAGATCGTCATACACGATCAGCGCATCTTGACCGCGGTCACGGAAATATTCGCCCATGGCGCAACCGGAGTAGGCCGAGACGTATTGCATGGCGGCGGATTCGGAAGCGGTAGCGGCGACCACGATGGTGTATTCCAGCGCGCCGTTTTCTTCCAGTGCGCGCACGATGTTTTTGACCGTCGAGGCTTTTTGGCCGATCGCGACATAGATACATGTCACGCCCTGGCCTTTTTGATTGATGATGGTGTCGATCGCGACAGCCGATTTACCGGTCTGACGATCGCCAATGATCAATTCGCGCTGGCCGCGGCCGACTGGCACCATGGCGTCGATCGACTTCAGGCCGGTTTGCAGCGGCTGCGAAACGGATTGACGGGCGATCACGCCTGGAGCGATTTTTTCGATCGGGGCGGTCAGCTTGGTGTTGATCGGGCCCTTGCCGTCGATCGGCTGACCGAGTGCGTTGACCACGCGGCCACACAGTTCCGGACCGATCGGCACTTCCAGGATGCGGCCGGTCGTCTTGACCGTGTCGCCTTCGGAAATGTGTTCGTAGGCACCCAGGATAACGGCGCCGACGGAGTCGCGCTCAAGGTTCAGCGCGAGGCCGAAAGTGTTGCCTGGGAATTCCAGCATTTCGCCTTGCATTGCATCGGACAAGCCGTGAATTCGGACGATGCCGTCGGTCACGGAAATAACCGTGCCCTGGTTGCGGATATCAGCGCTTTCGCCAAGACCCTGGATGCGGCTCTTGAGCAGTTCGCTGATTTCAGACGGATTGAGTTGCATTTTAACTCCTAATATTTTTCACTGTGCCTGGGACGGTGGCTGTTCGCCAATCACGCCACCAGGGCTGTGTGCATTTTCTGCAGCTTGGCGCGCACCGAGGTATCGAGCACTTCATCACCTACGGTCACGCGCACGCCACCAATCAGCGAATTGTCGACGGTCACGGCAGGGACGAGCTTGCGGCCGAATTTCTTTTCCAGCGTGGCCACCAGTTCCTTCACCTGCGCGTCGCTTAACTCGAACGCGCTCGTGATGTGCGCATCGGCAGCGCCTTCCGCGGCGTTTTTCAACGCCAGGAATTGCACGCCGACTTCCGGCAAGGCCACCAGACGGCCATTTTCTACCAGCGCGCCGATGAAGTTGCGGGCTTCCGCGCTGACCGGAGACTTGATCAGGGACACGAAGGTGTCGATGATCTGTGCGTCGGTCAGTTTCGGATTGCTGACGAATGCCAGAACTTCGGGATTGCCAGCGACTTGCGCCATTTCGGATACCAGCTCCGACCAGGCGGCGAGATTGCCGGACTTGGCCACACGGAACAGGGCTTCTGCATAAGGACGAGCGATCGTTGCGAGTTCTGCCATGATTACAGCTCAGCCTTCAGTTGGTTCAGCAGGTCGGCGTGGGCCGCTGCATTCACCTCGCGCTTCAAAATCTGTTCGGCGCCGGCAACCGCGAGGGTTGCGACCTGGCCGCGCAGCGTTTCGCGCGCTTGGGTTACCTGCTGTTCCGCGTCAGCCTTGGCAGCCGCGATAATGCGGGCAGCTTCGTCAGAGGCGGTTTTCTTGGCTTCTTCGATGATTGCTGCAGCGCGCTTTTCGGCGTCGCCGATGCGCTTCAAGCCTTCATCCTTGGCGCCTGCCAGTTCGGCTTGCACGCGCTTTTCGGCGGCAGCCATCTCGGCTTTGCCTTTTTCTGCGGCAGCCAGGCCGTTCGCGATCTTCTCTGCACGCTCGTCGAGCGCTTTCATCAGCGGCGGCCAAACGAATTTCATCGTGAAGCCGGCGAGGACGAAGAAGACCACGAACTGTGCAAACAAGGTTGCATTTAAGTTCACGGTGTTTTCCTTCTCAAAAGAACAAATGCCGAACGACTAGGGTTCGGCCGCTGAGAATCGGGTCTAGGCCGACTTAGCCTACAACCTTGGCAACGAACGGGTTTGCGAAGGCGAACAACATGGCGATACCAACACCGATCAGGAATGCAGCATCGATCAGACCAGCCAGCAGGAACATCTTGGTTTGCAGGGCGTTCATCAGTTCAGGCTGACGGGCCGATGCTTCGAGGTATTTACCGCCCATGATTGCGATACCAATACAAGCGCCGATAGCGCCGAAGCTGATGATCAAGCCGCAAGTCAGGGCAACAAAAGAGAGATCGGTCATGAGAGTTCCTTCAATGGTTAAGTTAAAAAATTAAAATGGTAAAACTAGAGAAAACAAAACTTCGGTACTGCGCGATCCTGGTTATTCCTGCAGGCCGGATCAATGGCCTTCATGTGCCTGACCGAGGTACACCAGGGTCAGCATCATGAAAATGAAAGCTTGCAGGAGAACGATCAGGATGTGGAAGATAGCCCACATCGAACCGGCAATCACGTGGCCGATAAAACCAAACGCGGTCGCGGTCGAGCCCAGCAGCGCAATCAAAAGGAAAATCAATTCGCCGGCATACATGTTGCCGAAAAGTCGCATGCCCAGGGACACGGTCTTGGCAGCGTATTCCACCAGGTTCAGCAGCAGGTTGAACGGCGCCATCCAGATGCCGAACGGCGCGGAAAACAATTCATGGATCCAGCCGCCCAGGCCCTTGATCTTGATGCCGTAGTAGAGCATCAGGGCCAGCACGCCGAGCGCCATGCCGAGCGAACCGTTCAGGTCGGCGGTCGGCACCACGCGGTGGTAAGGGATTGCATTGGTCAGGCCGAGGGCATGGAAAAGCTGGGCGAACAGATCGACCGGCAAAAAGTCCAGCGAGTTCATCAGGGCGACCCAGACGAACACGGTCAGGGCCAGCGGCGCGATGAAGGCGCGGTTGCCATGGACAATGGACTTGGACTGGTCTTCGACCATCTCGACGACGATCTCGACGAAAGCCTGGAAGCGGCCCGGCACGCCGGCGGTTGCCTTGCGTGCTGCGCTCCACATGAAGAAGCAGCCAAGCACGCCAACCAGGACCGACCAGAAAATCGTGTCGTAGTTGAGAATGGAGAAATCGACTATATCTTTCTGCGCATGGTGCGTATTGTTGAAGTGTCCAAGGTGATGGACGATATAGTCTGATGCGGAAGCTGGGGCCGTGGATGCCATGTCAGTGCCTAAATAATAAGATGATGTAACTTTTCAGTGTCACGATGAGGGCGGCGACCAGCGCCAGCCAATTCACATCGCGATACAGCATGGCCACCGCGACAAGCAACGCAATGGTCATTCCAATCTTGATAAATTCACCGATGAAAAATACGGCGGCGTTTCCACCTCCGGGCTTGCGCGAGTTGACAAACAGGCGCCAGGCAAATAATCCATTCGGTATAACGCAGCACAGGCCACCCAGCAGCGCGGATATCAGCGCAGTCTCCCCTGCAATTGCTCCAGCGATCAGCGCCGTGACGACCGTCGCGGCAAGTTGCATGAGTACGACGCGCAGCATACTGATCCATTTCGTGCTCGCCTGTCGCACTGGCGTTACACGAGCGTTTTTTTAATTCAAAGGGAGTGGTTCTGTGAAGCCTCGGGATTATAAGGGGATTCTCAAACACACGTCAAACATTTGCCTGTCAGAAAGGGCAATGTCTTTCGCGAAAATACCACCGTAGAACTACGGTATGCCACGCAGAGGCATTGCGTGTCAGCGTTGTTCGACTGTGCCAAGGCTAGGCATCGGCCTCATCACGCAGGCGTCCGATGAGGCCATCGAGCGCATCGAGGTCGGCAAAGTCGATGATCAGCTGACCGCGATTCTTCGCGCCAACCTTGATCGCCACGGTCGTCGCCAGCGCATCCGACAACTGCTCTTCGAGCCGTTCGATATCGCGGCTCTTGGTGCGGGCCTCTTTTTGCCGCCCGGCGCCCTGTTCGGTGGTGGCGCGCACCACCAGTTTTTCTGCTTCACGCACCGACAGGCGCTTGGCGATGACTTCATTGGCCAGGGTGATCTGGGTGGCGCCGTCGACCGCCAGCAAGGCGCGGGCATGGCCCATGTCGATATCGCCGGCCATCAGCATGGTTTGCACCGGCTTGGCAAGGTTCAGCAGGCGCAACAGGTTGGAGACAGCGCTGCGCGAACGGCCGACCGCGCCGGCGGCTTGCTCGTGGGTGAAGTTGAAATCGGTGATGAGGCGATGAATGCCCTGCGCTTCTTCCAGGGGATTCAGGTCTTCACGCTGCATGTTTTCGATCAGCGCCATGGCGGCGGCAGCCTGGTCGTCGACGTCCTTGACCAGCACCGGCACTTCATCGAGGCCGGCGATCTGCGCGGCGCGGAAGCGCCGTTCGCCGGCAATGATTTCATGCGTGACGCCACCGCTGGCGGCAACCGGGCGCACCAGGATCGGCTGCATCAAGCCTTGCGTCCTGATCGATGCTGCCAGCTCGTTCAACGCCCCTTCATCCATGCGCGTGCGCGGCTGGTACTTGCCAGCCTGAAGCTTTGTCACCGCCATCACGTTTGGCGCGCCGGCGGCGACCGGCACTTCCTCCATCATGTCGGAAGATCCGCCGAGTAACGCATCCAGGCCGCGGCCGAGTCCCTTGGTTTTTTTGGTAGCCATGATTTTCTTTATTTACATAACCTTGATTCGTTCGACCATTTCCGCGCCAAAGGCGATATACGCCTGTGCGCCCTTGGAAGCCGGATCGAATGTCACACCCGGCACGCCGTATGAAGGCGCTTCAGCAAGGCGCACGTTTCGCGGAATAAGGGTCTTGAATACCTTGTCGCCGAAATGCTGCTCCAGCTGCGCCGAGACTTGCTGCGACAGGGTCATGCGCGGGTCGAACATCACGCGCAGCAAACCGATGATCTTCAAATCCGGGTTGAGCTTGGCGTGCACCTTCTTGATGGTATTGACGAGGTCGGACAAGCCTTCCAGCGCGTAGTACTCGCACTGCATCGGGATCACCACGCCATGCGCCGCGCACAGGCCGTTCAGGGTCAGCATCGACAGCGCTGGCGGGCAATCGATCAGCACGAAATCGTATTCGGCGTCGACCGCGGCCAGGGCATCCTTGAGGCGCTTTTCGCGGTTGTCCAGTTCGACCATCTCGACTTCGGCGCCGGCCAGTTCGCGATTGGCGGGCAACACGTCGAAGCCACCGGCATCGGAGCGCAGCCGGGCACCCTTGACATCCGCCAGGCCCAGCAGCACTTCATAGACCGACGACGTCAGCGTTGCCTTGTTGATGCCGGCCCCCATGGTGGCATTGCCCTGCGGGTCGAGGTCCACCAGCAGCACGCGCTGGTTCAGCTGGCCCAATCCTGCCGCCAGGTTGACCGCCGTGGTGGTCTTGCCGACCCCGCCTTTTTGGTTCGCCACACAAAAGATTTTTGCCATATGCCCTTAATTGGTCCTCAATTTCACACTCAAGCTGGTCCGTAAAACCTTGCCAGCCGCGTTGCCATCACCCGTTGCGTGACCTTGCTGTTGCCCGGCGCACGGCCGTCATGCCGGGCTGTCCGTTGTACTGCCCTGCCCCGCTTCCAGTGGCATTGCGGCGCGCTCGATGAATACCAGGTGGCGTTGCGCATCCAGTCCCGGCACGCGCAGCGCGCGCACTTCGCGCACATCCCAGCCAGCCGGCAAGCGGCCGATTTCCTCCAGCGGGGCCACGCCCTTCATGGCGATGTAGCAGCCGCCGTCCGCCAGCAAATGCTGCGACCAGGTGATGAAATCCTTCAACTCGGCAAAGGCGCGCGACGTGATCACATCGAATTTTCTCGCGACCTGCAACTGCTCCACGCGCCCCGTATGCACCGTCACACTGGCCAGGCCGAGCTGGCTCTTGGCCTGCGTCAGGAACGCGGTCTTCTTGTGGACCGTGTCGATCATCGACACCTGCAGCGCAGGCGCGCGGGCGGCGCCCCAGATCCCCAGCACCATGCCCGGCAAGCCGCCGCCGGCACCGACATCAAGCACGTTGATGGCCTCGCTAAAAGCCGGCAAGGCCGCCAGGCAATCGAGCACATGCTGCGTCAGCATCTGCTGCGGGTCGCGCACGGCAGTGAGGTTATAGACGGCATTCCATTTGGCCAGCAAGGCCAGGTAATCGAGCAATTGCCCGATCTGCACATCGCTCAGAGTCAGTTGCAGGTCCTGTGCGCCCTGCTGCAGTTGTTTTGCGAAAGCTTCGCGATCAAATTGCATCATTGACAACAATCCTTATGCTTCGGCCGACGCATCGGTGACGACGCCGGCAAAGCCCTTGAAGCCACCTCGTTTCAAGTGCACCAGCAGCAGGGAAATGGCCGCAGGCGTGACGCCGGAGATGCGCGACGCCTGGCCGAGCGTTTCAGGACGATGCTTGTTCAGTTTTTGCCGCACTTCGATCGACAGGGCTTTTACTTCCAGGTAATCGAGTGTCTCGGGCAATTTGAAATTTTCGTAATGGTCATGGCGCTCGACTTCGCGTGCCTGGCGGTCGATGTAACCGGCATACTTGATCTGGATCTCGACCTGCTCCTTGATGGCGGCATCAAAATCATTGCCGCTGGACACTTGCACGTCGCCTGCCCGCATGCCCATCAGGGTGTCGTAGGTCACGGTCGGGCGGCGCAACAAGTCGGCCAATGAATACTCGCGCTCGATGGTCTTGCCCAACACGCGCTCGGCCTCGTTGCTTGGCAAAATGCGCGGGTTGACCCACGTGGATTTCAAGCGTTCGACTTCACGTGCAACTGCTTCGCGCTTGCGCTCGAAAGCTTCCCATTGCGCGTCGCTGACGCAACCCAGCTGGCGGGCGGCCTCGGTCAGGCGCATGTCGGCATTGTCTTCACGCAGGCTCAGACGATATTCAGCGCGGCTGGTAAACATGCGGTAAGGCTCTTGTACACCCTTGGTGATCAAGTCATCCACCAGGACACCCAGGTAAGCCTGGTCGCGCCGCGGCGTCCAGGCATCGCGCCCCTGGGTTTGCAGGGCGGCATTGATACCGGCCAGCATGCCTTGCGCGGCCGCTTCTTCATAGCCGGTGGTGCCATTGATCTGGCCGGCGAAGAACAAGCCCTGGATGATCTTGGTTTCCAGCGAGGCTTTCAAGCCGCGCGGATCGAAGTAATCGTATTCGATGGCATAGCCCGGGCGCAGGATATGGGCCTGTTCCAGGCCACGCATCGAGCGCACCAGGTCCAGTTGCACGTCGAACGGCAGGCTGGTGGAAATGCCGTTGGGGTAAAACTCGTTGGTAGTCAAACCCTCCGGCTCAAGAAAAATCTGGTGCGAGTCCTTATCGGCAAAACGATGGATCTTGTCTTCGATCGAGGGGCAATAGCGCGGCCCTACCCCCTCGATGACGCCGGTGTACATCGGGCTGCGGTCCAGGCTGCCGCGGATGATGTCATGGGTACGCTGGTTGGTATGGGTAATCCAGCAAGGCAATTGCTGCGGATGCATGGCCGCAGACCCCATGACGGAAAACACGGGCATCGGATCGAGATCGCCGGGCTGCTCCTGCATCACTGAAAAATCGATGGTGCGGCCATCGATGCGCGGCGGCGTGCCCGTTTTCAGGCGCCCTTGCGGCAGCTTCAGCTCTTTCAATCGTGCCGACAGCGAGATGGCAGGCGGGTCTCCCGCACGGCCGGCGGAATAGTTATTCAGGCCGACATGGATCTTCCCGTCCAGGAAAGTCCCGGCAGTCAGCACCACGGCACGCCCGCGAAAGCGGATGCCGACCTGGGTGACGGCACCGATGACACGGTCGCCCTCCACCATTAAGTCATCCACGGCTTGCTGAAAAAGCCAGAGATTCGGCTGGTTTTCCAGGCGGCGGCGGATCGCCTGCTTGTACAGAATGCGGTCGGCCTGGGCGCGGGTTGCGCGCACCGCGGGCCCCTTGGAGGAATTCAGGATACGAAACTGGATGCCACCCTCGTCGGTGGCAATCGCCATTGCCCCGCCCATGGCATCGACTTCACGCACCAGGTGGCCCTTGCCGATGCCGCCAATCGAAGGATTGCAGGACATTTGCCCCAAGGTTTCGATGTTATGGGTCAACAGCAGGGTCTTTTGACCCATGCGCGCAGCAGCCAGCGCGGCTTCCGTGCCAGCGTGACCACCACCAACAACGATTACATCGAATTCCGTAGGAAAAAGCATGGTGTATTCCAGTACCGCAATAAACTGCCGAAGCGGGATTATAAAGTTTTTTACAGAAGGTGTTTCGACTGGCAGGCGAATTATTTGGTTTCACGTGAAACATTTTTAGTGTCCACGGCCGCGCGGATGCCAATATGCGTGGGACACAGTGCAGCGTACCATGCAAATTTTTACCATGCTTGTGTCAACGCCCTACCCCGCCAAAGAAATGTTCCACGTGAAACAATGGTGGCGCCTGGCAAGGAAGAAACACCTTCCGCACAACGGGCACCCGTCGGGCAAGGCAAAACCCCGGGTGAAGTCCGCGGGAGAAATGAGTGGCAAGTGGCCTTACCGAAAGAAAGCATCATAGCCAGACTTCAGAATCAAGGCGCCTACCATCACGAGGAAAACCCGGCGCACCAGCTGACTGCCATGGCGCAAGGCCAAACGACTCCCGAGCAATGAACCGGTGACATTGAGTACCGCCATCGCCAATCCCAATTGCCACAAGACGTTGCCGCTATAGCCGAACCAGAGCAAGGCGGCCAGGTTGCAGGCAACATTCACCACCTTGGACACCGCAGAGGCCCGCAAGAAGTCAAAGCCAAAAAAGCGCACGAACAGAAAGATCAAAAAGCTTCCCGTGCCCGGGCCAAAAAACCCGTCATAAAATCCGATCGCCGCCCCCACCCCCACTGCCAGGATGCGTTCTTTCTTGCCGCGATGTACCGGCGCATGGTGCAAGCCCAATTGGCTGGCCCGCCAGGTATAGGCCAGCAGCGCCCCCAGGACAAATGGCAAAAGCTTGCGCACCAGCTCTCCCGGGAGCCAGGTCACGGCATAGGCGCCACAAAAGGCAAAGGCGAATGCGGCAAAGGTTGCCGGCAAGGCGGCATTCCACTCAAGCGTGACGCGCCGCGCATAATTCATTGCCGCTGCGCCCGTGCCCCAGATACTGGCCAGCTTGTTAGTCCCGAACAGCGTCGCAGGCGCTGCTTGCGGCAATGCGGAAAACAGCGAGGGCACCTGGATCAAGCCACCGCCGCCGCCCATCGCGTCGACCAGCCCGGCGAGGAATGCCGCCCCTAATAAAAAGACAAATTGTTCAGGCATAAAAAGTACCGCCAGCAAGACGATGAAAAATGGGGATCAAATGGATCGCCAGAACAATCAGAAAACCGAAATGATCACTGGTACCTAGACCCGCCCCGCAGTTTAGTCGGCATTGATGATTTCTGACAATGTTGGATCAACTGGAAGCCGTTGGAACATAGAAATATTACTGCCGCCGGCGTTACCAACCGGAACCAAACCGATCGCCGATCCGATGGCGCCCAACATAATCCGTGCGATTTGCCCAGCGACATCCCGCGTTGCCCGCCGTGCAAGGCCGACCCGCAGCATGAGCCAATGCGTTCGCACATGCAGCATCACATACTTTTGCCCCAATATATGGGCAAGTTCCGCATGAAAAAAAGCCAACGCCAGCGCGCCCTGCTCCAGATGCCAGAACGCTTTGGCCATCTCAATTTCAAAAGCATCTTTCAGTTTTTGATCCATAAGCCATGCTCCCTCACCAATCCAAGCCATCACCGATTCGCCGGCGCCTCGACCAGTAGCCAGGACATGCCGGCCCATCTCACCTTCTGCAACACTCAATGCACCCGCCGAAATCACTTCGGCAAGCAGGCAACCGCACGTATTCCTGCCCGGCCACTTAACAAGACCGAGCGGCGCCGATATCATGGCGTTATTTAAAACCCTATAGTAACTACAAGGTCAAGCCGTTTTTCGGTGAAGGAGAAGGCATGTACACGGATGTCATGATCATCAGCGCCCTGGCAAGGGAAAGTGGATGTCAGGTGGAAACGATTCGCTATTACGAGCGCGAAGGCTTGCTGCCGCCGCCCGAACGTTCCACAGGCAACTATCGCCTGTACCGCCAGCACCATGTGGACCGTCTGCGCTTCATCCTGCATTGCCGCACGCTGGACATGACGCTCGACGAGATACGCAGCCTCCTAGGCTTTCGGGATCACCCGGAGGAAAATTGCGGGGAAGTGAATGCCTTGCTGGAAAGGCATATCGATCATGTCGCCAGGCGCATCGGAGAATTGCAAGCCCTGGAGCGCCAGCTGCGCGAGTTACGCGGGCGCTGCCAGGAAGTGCAGGCAGTACGCGACTGCCGCATCCTGCAGGGCATGGGAGGCGGCAGCCACTGACACGCTTGACGGCAAATGCCAAGGGCAAGCGGCCAACGCGGAATGCGTCGCACAAAAGACTGCGGGCGGTAAGCTGTCTTGCAACAGCTTACCGCCCTCAGGAAGTCACGGCGGCAAACGCCGCCGAAAGCTTACTTAAGCGCGCTTGCGCGTGAAGTACGCCATGAACTCACCAACGATGCCGCGGCGGAAGGCCAGCACGCAGACGATGAAGATCACGCCAATCACGATGTTGACCGATTCGCCCAGTGAGCGGAACCATTCGATGGTCGTGACATTGGCCAGGAAGGTACCGATATCGCCGAGCTTGGATTCCAGGATCACGATCACGAAGGCGCCGACGATTGGGCCGGCAATGGTGCCCAGGCCGCCCACCAGGGTCATCAGTACGATCAGGCCAGACAGGCTCCAGTGCACGTCGGAGAGCGTGGCAAAGCCCAGCACGAGGGTCTTGGTCGAGCCAGCCAGGCCGGCCAGCGCTGCCGAGATGACGAAGGCCAGCAGCTTGTACTTGTCGACGTCGTAACCCAACGAAACAGCGCGTGGTTCGTTTTCCTTGACCGCCTTCAACACCTGGCCGAATGGCGAATGCACGGCGCGGATGATCAACGCGATGCCGGCAACGAAAATTGCCAGGACCACGAAATACAGGGTCAGGTCGCTGCCGAGATCGATGATGCCGAACAGCTTGCCACGCGGCACACCTTGCAAGCCATCTTCACCGCCGGTGAAGGGGAATTGCAGGCACAGGAAGTAGAGGAACTGGGCGATCGCCATGGTGATCATGGTGAAGTAAATGCCCTGGCGACGAATTGCCAGCACACCCATGATCCAGCCGATTGCCGCGCCTGCCAGGGTACCCAGCACGAGACCGACTTCGGTCGGCAAGCCCCACTGCTTCAGGGCATGGCCGGCAATGTAACCGGCACTGCCAAAGAACGCGGCATGGCCAAACGACAGCAGGCCCGCATAACCAAACACCAGGTTAAAGGCGCTGGCGAACAATGCGAAGCACAGCATCTTCATCAGGAACACTGGATAGAAGAAGAACGGCGCTGCCAATGCCGCTGCCAGGAACAAGCCGTAACCAATTTTTTTGTTCATAAATCCCACCGATTGCTGCTGCGGGCGCACTGCCGTGCCCGCTTGATCCTTGTTGATTGAAGTCGCGCTCATGTCACTTCACCTTGCCGAACAGGCCGGCCGGACGCACCAGCAGCACGAGGATCATGATGATGAACACCACGGTCGACGACAGTTCTGGATAGAACACACGGGTCAGGCCTTCGACCACGCCCAGCAGCAGGCCGGTAATGATCGAGCCGAGAATCGAGCCCATGCCGCCGATCACCACCACCGCAAACACGACGATGATCAGGTTGGAACCCATCAACGGCGAGATCTGGATCACCGGCGCCGACAGCACGCCGGCAAATGCCGCCAGCGCCACGCCGAAACCGAAGGTCAGGGTCACCATCAGCGGCACGTTGATGCCGAAGGCTTCCACCAGTTTCGGGTTTTCGGTACCAGCGCGCAGGTAGGCGCCCAGTTTGGTTTTTTCGATCACGAACCAGGTGGCCAGGCAAACCGTCACCGAGGCGAACACCACCCATGCGCGATAGTTCGGCAGGATCATGAAGCCCAGGTCGGTGGCGCCAGCCAGCGCTTCCGGCACCGAGTACGGCTGGCCGGAGACGCCGTAAATCGAGCGGAACACGCCTTCGACGATCAGCGTCACGCCAAAGGTCAGCAGCAGGCCGTAGATATGGTCGACCTTGTACAGCCAGCGCAGCAGCAGCTTTTCGATGATGATGCCGAAAATCGCGACGATGATCGGCGCGGCAATCAGCATGACCCAGTAATTGATATTGAAGTACGCCATGCCCATCCAGGCCAGGAAGGCCCCGAGCATGTACAGCGCACCGTGAGAAAAGTTAATGACGTTGAGCAGGCCGAAGATAACGGCGAGGCCCAGCGATAACATTGCATAAAAAGACCCGTTAACCAGACCCAGCAAGAGCTGGCTCAACATGGCTTGGAGGGGAATGCCGAATATTTCCATGGCAGATCACAAATAAAAATTTACCCTAGAAGGGCGATGAAACTTGAAAAGCGGTGCGCCGCGAAGGGCGCACCGCAGGCTTGAACCAACTTAGCTGCTGCTTACTTCCAGAGGGCGCACTTGGACTCGGCCTTGCTCATGTAGGCCTGGTCACCCGGGATGGTTTGCACCACCTTGTAGTAATCCCACGGATACTTCGACTCGGCAGGCGTCTTCACCTGCATCAGGTACATGTCATGCACCATGCGGCCGTCCGGGCGGATCACGCCGTTCTTGGCAAACATGTCGTTGATCTTGGTGGCCTTCATCTGCGCGATCACCTTCTCGCCATCGTCGCTGCCCACGGCCTTGACCGCGTTCAGGTAGTGCAGCGTTGCCGAGTAGTCGGCAGCGTGCAGCATGGTCGGCTCTTTCTTGGTCTTGGCAAAGAACTTCTTCGACCAGGCGCGGGTATCGTTGTTCAGGTCCCAGTACCAGCCATCGGTCAGGTACATGCCCTGCGTCAGGTTCAGGCCCAGCGAGTGGATGTCGGTGATGAACACCAGCAGACCGGCCAGCTTCATGGTCTTGGTGATGCCGAATTCGTTGGCTGCCTTGATGGTGTTGATGGTGTCGCCGCCGGCATTGGCCATGCCCAGGATCTGTGCCTTGGACGCTTGCGCCTGCAGCAGGAACGACGAGAAGTCGGATGCGTTCAGCGGATGCTTGACCTGGCCCTTGACCACGCCGCCCTGCGCCTTGACAACTTCAGCGGTGTCTTTTTCCAGCGATGCGCCGAAAGCATAATCGGCGGTCAGGAAGAACCAGTCCTTGCCGCCGTTCTTGACGATGGCGCCGCCGGTGCCGCGGGCCAGCGCCACGGTGTCATAGGCATAGTGCACGGTGAAGCCGGTGCAATCCTCGTTGGTCAGGCGGGAAGAACCTGCGCCGATCGAGATGAAGGGCTTTTTCTTTTCCGCGGCCAGCTTGGCCAGCGCCAGGTTCACGCCGGAGTTGGTGCCGCCCAGGATCATGTCGACGCCTTCGCGGTCGATCCATTCACGGCCCTTGGAGGCGGCGATATCGGCCTTGTTCAGGTGGTCGGCGGAGACGAATTCGATTTTCTTGCCGTTGATGGTGCCGCCAAAGTCGGCAATCGCCATGCGCACGGCTTCAGCGCCGTTAGGGCCATCGACGTCGGCGTACACGCCGGACATGTCGGTGATCAGGCCGATCTTGACGGTATCGCCGGAAATCTGGGCAGATGCGGGAGCAGCAAAAGCCATCAGGGCGGTTGCGGTAGCCAGCGCCATTGCATTCAGTTTCAACATCATTCTTTATTTCTCCTTTGGTTCTGCGGTGTTTATTTATATAAAGAACTTACGAACCTACACGCCCAGAAGTGTATTCAATACAGGCATCTTGGCTTCCAACTCGGATGAAGAGAAGGCCTCGACGATCTGGCCGTGCTCCATCACGTAAAACCGGTCCGCCAGCGGCGCGGCGAAGCGGAAATTCTGTTCCACCATCACGATCGTGTAACCCTTGGCCTTCAGGGTGGTGATCATGCGCGCCAGCGCCTGCACGATGACAGGGGCCAGACCTTCGGAAATTTCATCCAGCAGCAAGATCTTGGCGCCGGTGCGCAGGATGCGGCCGACCGCCAGCATCTGCTGTTCGCCACCCGACAGGCGGGTGCCCTGGCTGTTCTTGCGTTCCTTCAGGTTGGGGAACATGTCATAGATTTCTTCTACGGACATGCCCTTTTCCGTCTTCGACACCATCGGCGGCAGCAGCAGGTTTTCCTCGGTCGACAGCGACGAGAAAATGCCGCGCTCTTCCGGGCAGTAGCCCAGGCCCAGATGGGCGATCTTGTAGGTCGGCAGATGAATGGATTCAACGCCGCCAATCTTGATCGATCCCTTGCGGGCGCCGACCAGGCCCATGATGGCGCGCATGGTGGTGGTGCGTCCGGCGCCGTTGCGGCCCAGGATGGTGACCACTTCGCCGTAGTTCACCGACAGGTTCACGTCATGCAGGATATGCGATTCGCCATACCATGTATGCAGGTTGCTGATTTCTAGTGCTTTCTCAGCCATGATCAATGGGCTCCTTCGAGTTCTGCGGCGGAGGTACCCATGTACGCTTCCATCACTTGCGGGTTGCTCGATACTTCTGCGTAATTGCCTTCGGCCAGCATGGCGCCGCGCTGCAGCACCGAAATCCTGTCGCAAATGCCGGAGACCACGCTCATGTTGTGTTCCACCATCAGGATGGTACGACCAGCCGACACTTTCTTGATCAGTTCGGTGACCAGATGCACGTCTTCATGGCCCATGCCCTGAGTCGGTTCGTCCAGCAGCATCAGTTCCGGTTCCATGCCCAGCGTCGTGGCGATTTCCAGCGCGCGCTTGCGACCATAGGGCAAGTCGACAGTAATCGTGTCGGCATAGTCGGACAGACCCACTTCCGCCAGCAATTGCATGGCGCGGTCATTGAGCGTATCCAGGCTCTTTTCGCTCTTCCAGAAATGGAAGGACGTGCCCAGCTTGCGCTGCAGGCCGATACGCACGTTTTGCAATACGGTCAGATGCGGGAACACGGCAGAAATCTGGAACGAGCGGATGATGCCCTGGCGTGCGATCTGCGCCGACTTTTCAGCAGTAATGTCCTTGCCATTGAACAGGATCTGTCCGGAGGTCGGGATCAAAAACTTGGTGAGCAAGTTGAAGCAAGTCGTCTTGCCGGCACCATTGGGGCCGATCAGTGCATGAATATGACCTCGTTGCACTTTCAAATTCACGTCATTGACTGCCGTGAACCCCTTGAATTCTTTGGTGAGATTTTTAGTCTCGAGGATGACAGGAGTCATCATTTCTCCTTCTGTTACGTCTATTACTGGTTGACGCTTTTGCTTGTTATTGACACTTGAAATGCCGATTGCCACACATGTGACTTTGCAATTTTGCGAATGGTACTAGCTCTTATTCCAAGAAACAATACCAGATATGCGAGATATAAATTCTTTTATTGATAAATTAACTTTTTATTCGTTTGTTTGCTGCAGCGCAATGCGGGTAGAAGTGGACTTGATCCATTTCGCAACATGTTCGGCCAGCATGACCGTGGGGGAATTTGTATTACCAGAAGTAATGGTCGGCATGACGGAAGCGTCCACCACGCGCAAGCCAAAAATGCCCTTGACGCCGAGGCGACTGTCGAGCACCGCCATCGGATCTTCGGCACGTCCCATTTTGCACGTGCCAACCGGGTGAAAAATGGTTGTGCCGATTTCGCTTGCCGCCCGTACCAGCGCTTCTTCGGTGTGATAGTCAGGACCAGGCTTGATCTCCTTCGGAGAAAATTGCTGCAGTGCGGGAGCGGAAATTATTTTTCTCGTCAGGCGCAGGGAATCGGCGGCAACCCGCCTGTCGTCTTCCGTACTGAGGTAATTGGGCGTGATGCGTGGCGCCGCGGCGGGGTCGCCGGAGCGCAGGCGCACGTGGCCGCGCGAGCTCGGACGCAGGTTGCACACGCTGGCGGTAAATGCTGGAAAGTTGTGCAAAGATTCACCAAAGCGCTCCAGCGACAAGGGTTGCACGTGATACTCCAGGTTGGCGCTGGCCTGTGCCGGATCGGAACGGGCAAACGCGCCCAGTTGCGACGGCGCCATCGACATCGGTCCACTCTGGAACAGCAAGTATTCCAGGCCAATCTTCATCTTGCCGAACCAGTGGTTGGCCATGGTATTCAGTGTACGCGTGCCCTGGATCTGGAAAATCATGCGCAACTGCAGGTGGTCCTGCAGGTTTTCACCGACACCGGGCAAATCGGCCTGAACTGCAATGCCATGCTCCTTTAGCAAGGGCGCCGGTCCCACGCCGGAGAGCTGCAGTATCTGCGGCGAACCGATCGCGCCGGCGCACAGCAGCGTTTCGCGCGCCGACTGCGCAAACCAGCGTGCGCCCTCGCGGACAAACTCGACGCCCGTGCATACCTTGCCATCAGGCGTGTCGGCAAAGCGCAGCCGCTCGACATGACATCCTGTCATGACGGTGAGATTGCCGCGTTTGAGCGCCGGCTTCAGGAAAGCGCGCGCGGTACTCCAGCGCAGGCCGCGCTTCTGGTTGACTTCGAAATACCCGCAGCCCTCATTGTCGCCGCGGTTGAAATCGTCGGTGGCGGGAATGCCGGCCTGGCCGGCAGCGGCGCGGAAGGCTTCGAGGATTTCCCACGACAGGCGCTGCTTTTCCACGCGCCACTCGCCGCCGGCGCCATGGAAGGCATCGGCGCCGCGATGATGGTCTTCGCTCTTCATGAACACCGGCAGGACGTTTTCCCAGCGCCAGGCCGCGTCGCCGGTCAGTTGCGCCCACTCATCATAGTCGCGCGACTGCCCGCGCATGTAGATCATGCCGTTGATCGACGACGAGCCGCCCAGCACCTTGCCGCGCGGGTAAATCAGGCTGCGGCCATTCAGTCCCGCATCGGCTTCGGTGCGAAAGCACCAGTCGGTGCGCGCATTGTCGATGCAATACAGATAACCGACCGGGATATGCACCCACAGGTAATCGTCCTTCTTGCCCGCTTCGAGCAGCAAGACTTTGACCTGCGGATCTTCGGTCAGGCGGTTGGCCAGAACGCAACCGGCCGAGCCGGCGCCAATGATGATGTAATCGTATTGTCCCGCTGATTGCATGGTGTTGTTGTCTCCTCCAGGCTTGGCCGGCATGGCGCCGGCTTACTTCGCCACCGGCATGGTGAACTCGGCGCCCTTGGCAATCGAGTCCGGCCAGCGCTGCATGATCGACTTGTAGCGCGTGTAAAAACGCACGCCTTCCTCGCCATAGGCATGGGCATCGCCAAACAGCGAGCGCTTCCAGCCGCCGAAGGAATGCCAGGCCATCGGCACCGGGATCGGCACGTTGACGCCAACCATGCCGACTTCGATGCGGCGCGAGAATTCGCGCGCGGTCTGACCGTCCGAAGTAAAGAGCGATACGCCATTGCCGAATTCATGCGCATTGATCAGTTCGACCGCTGCCGCAAAGGTCGGCACGCGCACCACGCACAGCACCGGCCCGAAGATTTCTTCGCGGTAGATGCTCATGTCGGGCGTGACATTGTCAAAGAGACTGCCGCCCAGGAAGAAGCCGTTTTCATGGCCGGCCACGCGCAAGCCGCGGCCATCGACCAGGAGCTTGGCGCCGGCCTTCACGCCGGCATCGATATAGCCCTCGATCTTGGCCTTGTGGATCGCGGTGACCACCGGCCCCATTTCGGCGTCGGCTTCCATGCCATTCTTGACCTTGAGCGCCTTCACGCGCGGCACCAGGGCTTCCACCAAACGGTCGGCCACGTCACCCACCGCCACCGCCACCGAAATGGCCATGCAGCGCTCGCCGGCCGAACCGTAGGCCGCGCCGATCAGGGCATCGACAGCCTGGCCGAGGTCGGCGTCCGGCATCACCACCAGGTGGTTCTTGGCGCCGCCCAGCGCCTGCACGCGCATGGGATACGGCCCCTTGCGTTTTGCACCCTCGGTATAGATGTACTCGGCAATGGGCGTGGAGCCGACAAAGGACACCGCTTTCACGTCGGGATGCTGCAGCAGGGCGTCGACTGCCACCTTGTCGCCCTGGACGACATTGAAGACGCCATCGGGCAACCCCGCCTGCTTGAACAAGTCCGCCAGCATCAGCGACGGGGTCGGATCGCGCTCGGAAGGCTTCAGGATGAAGGTGTTACCGGTGGCCAGCGCCATTGGCGCCATCCACATCGGCACCATCACTGGAAAATTGAATGGCGTGATGCCGGCAGTCACCCCCAGCGGCTGGCGCATTTGCCAGTTATCGATGCCGCCGCCGATATTGTCGGAAAACTGCGACTTGAGCAGTTGCGGCGCGCCGCAGGCAAACTCCACGATTTCAATGCCGCGCACCACTTCACCCTTGGCATCCGAAAACACCTTGCCATGTTCGCGGGTAATTGCGGCGGCCAGCGCATCATGGTGCCGCTCCATCAATTCCTTGAACTTGAAGAGGATGCGGGCACGCTTCAAGGGTGCGGTTTCCGCCCAGGCCGGCGCAGCCGCAGACGCCGCTGCCACTGCGGCATGGACTTCCTCGACGCTGGCCAAGGCAACCTCGCCGGTCACTTCGCCCGTCGCGGGGTTGAAAACATCTTGCCGGCGGCCGCTTTCGGACGCTGTCACGCGGCCGGCGATGAAATGAGAAATCGTGGAAGAAGCGGTATTTGCCATAAATATTCCTTGGGTAAGTGATCTGATTTCCGCAGAATATCGGCATATTTGTAGTGAATCCAATCATATTTTATCAATACGTCATAAATATATTTTATAATTATCGTATTCCCGAATCGATAAATAATCTGCATGGATCCTTCCCAGTTGCGTGCCTTTATCACCGTGGCGCGTACCGGCAACCTGACCCGCGCCGCGGCCGCGCTGCATTTGACCCAGCCGGCGGTCAGCCTGCAAATCAAGGCCCTGCAAGCCACGCTCCAGGTACAGCTGTTTTCGCGCACGCCGACCGGCATGGTCTTGACCACCGAAGGGGCCAAGCTGCTGCCGCTGGCCGAACGCATCCTGGCCAACATGGCGGAGCTGGAGCAAGCCGCCAACGCCCTGCACACCACGCTGAGCGGCACCCTGGCCATCGGCACCATCCTCGATCCGGAATTTACCCGCCTGGGGGTCCTGCTCAAGCACCTGGTCGAATCCTGGCCCCAGCTGACCCCGCGCCTGCAGCACGGCATCTCGGGCACGGTCCTGAACATGGTGAAAAGCGGCGAGCTGGATGTCGGCTATTTCATCGGCGATCCCGGCAAGGAATGCCATTCCCTGATCCTGACGTCATTTACCTATAACGTCGTGGCGCCTTCGGGCTGGAAAAGCCGCGTTAGCGGCAAGGACTGGCCGGCGTTGGCGCAATTGCCCTGGATCTGGACCCCGCCGGAATCCGCCCACAACCGCTTGCTGAGCAATATCTTTTCTTCCTATCAAGTAAAGCCCATCACGGTGGCGCAGGTCGACCAGGAGCAATCCATGCTCGACCTGGTGAAATCCGGCCTCGGTCTATCCCTGGTGCGCGAATCCATCGCCTTGCGCGAATCCCACGCCCACGGCCTGGTCATTGCCGATGCGGTCAGCGTTGCCACCGAGTTGCGCTTCATTACGTTGGCCAAGCGTCAGCAGGAAGTCGCCATCGCTGCCGTTTTTTCCTTGCTCGCCAGCGTATGGAACCGCTAATCGGCCGTTTTTGGCTGGAATTTGCCTGAAATAAGGCTTTATCCACAATGATTGTGGATAAAGCTGGGGATAAGCTTTGCGCGCTTTGTGCACAAGCGACGATCTCGCAAAAGACCGTTTTTTTATCCAGAATTTATCCTGTCTCGATACAAGCGTTATCAGGGTGCTTATCCATGCCGTAAACCTCTGAATCGATTCAAGGTTTACGACTTATCCACAAAAAAAGCGACGTTTACTATTACTACTATTTATATATATAAATAATTATTCAAAACCAACCCCCCAGTTTCATTTCCCTTCGGGATGAAAATCGCTTTCCTGAAAAACGATTTTTGCAATCAAGCGAAACGCTTTTGAAATAGACAATCAGACAACGCCAGTACAAAACCCCTTTTCCTGAAAAACCAGTCGCTAACCATCCTGGATATATGCAAAACAGCAACTTCTTGTTTTGCAAGACGAATTTGCCTGTGGATAATCCAGTGCATAGATGGCAGATCGTTTGTGTACAAATGCCTGAAGTGATGCATAGCGTTTTTTTATCCAGAAACTGTCCGCTTTAAAAACAAGCTTTATCCGATAGTTTTTACAGCGGCTAAAGCCATGATTTTTCAACGCCTTTACGAGTTATCCACAGAAAAAGGCCCCGTTTACTATTATTACTATTTATATATATAAATACTTATTAAAAAACCGTAATTCCTTACCAGCCGCTTCCCCCACGACAAAAACACGAAAAAGATGGTCTTTAAAACAAGAAATTAAGTTGTCATTGAATAAAAATGGGCAATTTATCAATAAGACCAATAAAAAAAATCCACTGCCAGTTCCCTGGCAATGGATTTCCTAAAACCAAAATATTGTTTTTTTATAACTGCAAGATGCCTTTTCCAATGGCATTCTCGGTGGCTTCGATCAACCGTGTCCGCAACCAACGGTGGGCTTGATTGCGCGCATCGCGTTCATGCCAAAGCAAGTCGACGTGCACCGGGGGCATATCGAAAGGCAATTCCTTGACGATCAAGGCATCCTGTCTGCCCGTGGAAGCAACCAAATGCCGTGGCAAGACCGTGAGCAAATCCGAACTCGCGACCACGGATCCGCCCGTATAGAATTGATTTACCGTCAATAAAATGTGACGTTTGCGTCCCAGCTGTGCCAGCGCATCGTTCACCATGCCATAGGCCCGCCCGGAAAAGCTGACCAGCAAGTGGTCGGCAGCGCAATAGGCATCCAGGGTCAGTTCCTGATGTTCAAGCGGATGGCCCTTGCGCATGACACAAACATATTGACCCGTGTACAAGCGCTCATGCCGGATTGGCGAACTGGGTTCGGTCGCCAGCTGGCTCGCCACGCCCGGGAAAAAACCGATGGTCAGGTCGATATCGCCGTGCAGCAGGATGGCGCGCGGGTCGCGCGTGGTCAGGGGCATCATGCGCACGCTGATGCCTGGGGCTTCACGCTGGATGTCCTGCACCAGCATGGGCAGCCAGAGCGCAGCCGGCGCGTCGGCCATGGCCATGCGGAACGTGGTCTTGGTCTTGGCCAGATCAAAACTTTCCGGGGTGACCGCCGATTCCAGGTCCGCGAGCGCATTGCGCACGATCGGCCACAATTCCTCCGCTCGCGGCGTTGGGCGCACGCCATGCGCCGTACGAATCAGCAATTCATCGCCAATGGCATCGCGCAAGCGTTTCAGGGCATTGGAAACAGCAGGTTGCGTCATCGCAAGCCGGCTGGCCGCGCGCGTCAGGTTCTGTTCCGACATCACGGCATCGAAGACGCGCAACAGGTTTAAATCGAGAGTCAGGAAGCTCATGGTAAAAGAGGCACTACGGCACTACACCGCCCATGCATAGTTATGAATATAGGTGATAAGAGTTATCGTCATTGATAATTGGAGGTATAACAGAGTTAACCCTATACTGCAACGCGCCAGAATAGTGTTTGAAAGAATTAATTTATGTCGATTTTTGCACTTGTTCAACTGGGCCAAAAGACAGATTCCGTCATGGCCGGTTCAATCGATACATTGTCGTTGTTGATGCTGTGCTTTGGTTTGCTGGGTATTGTCGTCACCCTGGTGATGGCATTGAAGTCCAGGCAAACACGACAATCCACGCAAAAATCGCCTGCCGGGCGCGCGCAATTCCACCTGCGCACCGAGTAGCCCTTAATCCCGTCCCAAGCCATCGAGCAGCATTTGCGTATCCACGATGCGCGCGCTGCCTCGCTGCCTCGCGATGTCCCGCTCGAACCAGCGTTGGACGACATAAGGTCCGAAGCCGGTTGATTCGCGTATCGCGAATTGAAAAACAGCATCCCATTCCCGATCCTGCGGCATCACCCAGACCACCTGCTGCCCGGCATCGTCCATGATGCCGGCATGGCGCAAATGGCTGCGGATGCGCGTGGCGCGCTGTTCCGGCGTGCCGCCGAACTGACCCGTTGCATCAGGTAATGGCAATACAGCGGGAACCCGCCTTTCGATCAAAAGGACAGCGCCGGTCCTGAACTTCGCCCAGGGGCCGAGCAAGCTTTGTTCGACCAGGCGGCGCTCGTCATCGGACAGGGGATCGTCCAGGTAATAGCAAGACAGTATTCGTGCCATAGACACATAATACGCCTGGCAGGGGCAAAAGATTACTTGCGCCGCTTTTTCCAGTTGTAATTTGGCTTAGGGTCGGCTGCACCGGCATGCCCGACGTGATGCGGGTTTTCCGAGCACATGGTGATGAAGCGAACGGCTTCGCCGGCACGATGGCGGATACGCAGCTGTTCCATGAAGTGCAAGGCCGCGCCCATCTGGCTGGTGTCGAAGGATTGTGCCCGGGCAAGCGGCACATCCTCTTTATATTCCGTCCAATACACCATGTACATGGTTCAATCCTGATTACGTCTGGAAACTACCGCCCGCCAGGGCAAAGCCTTGCAAGAATTCCCGCGCAGCCAGGCGCTTGCCGCCGGGTTTTTGCAATTGCGTGACGCGCACGGCACCGCTGCCGCAGGCAATCACCACGCCATCCGCATCGGCCTTCAAGACTTGGCCCGGCGCGGCATTGCCATTTTCGGCAAGCGCATCCGCATGCCAGAGTTTGACGGCAACGTCATTGAACAAAGCGGACGCGCCGGGAAACGGATTGAATGCCCGGATCTTGCGCGCTACCTCAATGGCGGATTGGGACAAGTCCAGCAAGGCTTCTTCCTTGGTGATTTTGGCGGCGTAAGTCACACCCGCCTCCGGTTGTGGTGTTGCCGGCAAAGTGCCTTTATCCAGCTGGGCCAGCGCATCCACGATCATGTCGGCGCCGAGTGCCGCGAGCTTGTCATGCAGGGTGCCGGTGGTGTCGTCAATTGCGATGGGTACGCTTTGCATGGCCAGCATCGGCCCGGTATCCAGGCCTTCTTCCATTTGCATGATGGTCACGCCTGTTTCGGCATCGCCCGCTTCGATGGCGCGATGGATGGGCGCGGCACCGCGCCAGCGCGGCAACAGCGACGCATGGATATTGATGCAGCCGAGTTTCGGGATATCCAGCACCGAGCGCGGCAGGATCAAGCCGTAGGCCGCTACCACCATCACATCGGCATCGACGGAATGCAGCAAGTCATGGGCTTCGCGCGCCACATCCGGATGCTTGCCATCGAGCCTGAGGGATACCGGCTGTGCTACCGGCAGATGGTGGGCCAGCGCGAACTGCTTGACGGGAGACGCTTGCAACTGCATGCCGCGTCCGGCGGGGCGGTCGGGCTGGGTCAGGACGAGGACGATGTCATGGCCGGCGGCGTGCATGGCTTGCAGGGCGACAGCGGCAAATTCGGGGGTACCGGCGTAGATGATTTTCATAGACGAGATTGTATTACGGGCTGCTGGGGATGCGTTTGTTGCCAAGGAGATAAAACGCCCATACACTGATGGTAATGCAGGGAAGTGAGCCTGTAGGTAATGGGTGCTAATAGGGATCCGTATAAGTCAATGCTGATTAGCAAGACCAAGAGATGCGGGGCTTATAGGCGATTTTTTGGAGTGCATACCGGACGTTTGCCGTGCAGACCGGCAGATCTGTCCGTATAAGTACCAGTTAGGGAGATTAAAGTGCGCGCGGCGCCAAATTATAAGAAAAAAGTGATTTCTCTTTTTGTACGTGCCATCACTCAAGAAGAGAACGAGCTCCGTAAATGGTCAAGGAACACAAAGCTCTGCAATTTCGTGGGAGTGCTGTTGATTTTTGCCGCAATCCTTGAGTCGATTGAGCCGCATTGGCCTATTTGGGGAATTACGCTTATTGGAATTGTCGGTGGGTTCTCGCTTGGTTTAGGGATATTGTTTTCGACATCGGTGTTGCAATGGCCAATCATTAGGCCGTTTCTAAAAGAAGACCAAATATTGAACGCAAATGATGAAGCACATCCCTAACTCGTCGCTGAACTCGGACACGCGACATAAAGTTGCCGCTTCGCGGCCACTGTCGCGTGCCTGTTAGCGCGGCGTAGGCAACAAATAAAGTGCACTGAATGTCGCACCTAGAAAATCTGATTGCCGAGTACTACGATTGGTCAGGCTACTTAGTAAAGAGAAATCTGAAAGTTGGCAAGCTTTCTCATGGTGGATGGGAGATGGAGCTTGATGTCATTGCTTTTCATCCAACCACAAAGCATCTCGTTCATGTTGAGCCGTCGATTGATGCTCACTCTTGGGATACGCGTGAGAGTCGGTTTGCCAAAAAGTTTAAGTCAGGTGAAAAATACATGTTTACAAACGTGTTCCCTTGGCTTGATCCATCGACCCCTGTTGAGAGAATCGCTGTCCTCGTCTCCCACCCTCAAGGACGGGATGAGCTATGCGGTGCAAAGATCTTATCGATAGACGAATTCATGGCCATGGTGAGAGAAAAGGTCGGTAGCTGCGGAAAGATGGCCAAAAACGCGATTCCTGAGCAATACCCATTATTGCGAACGATTCAACTAACGACGCAGGGTTACTACAAATACATAGAATAGCGAGCGTATGCTGTTTTATGAGAGGGTAGTGCTACCTAACTCGTTATACGACATAGTCCACGTCTACCGCCGGTCAACGCAGCGTTAAATATTAAAAAGAGGCATCAATGAACTTCGGAATTCTGATATTTCCAAAAGTTGAAGAACTGGACTTCATCGGCCCCTGGGAGATGCTTTCATTGTGGCGCAAATATGCGAACGGGCCAGAAAACTGTTTCGTGATCGCCCAGTCAGAAAGCCCTGTCATATGTTCCAAGGGACTGTCAGTTAATCCCCATAAATCGTTTAGTAACTCCCCACAACTTGATTACCTTCTGGTACCGGGCGGCGAAGGCACGCGTGACGAAGTCGATAACCCTGCGCTTGTTGAATTTATCAAGGAGCAGGCAAGGCATTGCAAATCTGTGCTTTCAGTTTGCACCGGCTCTTTTCTGTTGCATAAGGCCGGTTTACTTTCAGGGAAAAAGGCGACAACGCACTGGGGCTCGCTCGGGCGGCTGCGCGAACTCGGTGATGTGGAAGTGGTAGAGAAGCGCTATGTGCAGGATCAGGCAATATGGACATCGGCTGGCGTGTCAGCTGGGACCGACATGATGCTGGCCTTTATCGCCGCCGAAGCTGGCGAAGAAACTGCCGGCAAGGTGCAATGCGCAGCGGAATACTATCCGGATGCAAATCATTACAGCAGCTTCGCAAAGCATCCCAATGCACCGGCGTATCTCAGGGATGAGATTTAAGCCTACTGAACAAATGCACGCCTACCTATCCTCCAGCCCCTACATCGATTCCGACCATCCCGATGTCGCCAAAATGGCGGCCGACCTGGTACGTGATTGCGCATCAGAAGAAGAACGCGTCAAGGCATGCTTCGCGTTCGTGCGCGACTCAATCAAACACAGCTGGGATTACAAGCTCAATCCCGTCACTTGCAAAGCGTCCGATGTTTTAAAACACGGCACAGGCTATTGTTACGCCAAGAGCCACTTGCTTGCGGCATTGCTGAGGGCAATCGGCATACCCGCCGGTCTCTGCTACCAGCGCCTGTCGGTCGGCGATGAGGGTGGCCCGTATTGTCTGCACGGCTTGAATGCCGTGTACCTGCAGCGTTACGGCTGGTACCGGCTCGACGCAAGAGGAAACAAGGCCACCGTGAATGCCCAGTTCACCCCGCCCCTGGAACAGTTGGCCTTTACAATCAAGGATAAGAACGAACGGGATTTGCCGGAGATCTGGGCCGAGCCATTGCCGCTGGTTGTCGCGGCGCTGACATCGCATGCGTCGGTCGAAGCCGTTGCCGCAAATCTCCCGGACATCGAGTTGGTCTAATAAAAAAGCTCAGCTTGCATTGAGAAAATCGAGGATGACGTCGATCTGGTCGCCCGTCATCAGCGGCGGGGCATGGCCGATCCCGGCAAACACATGCGACCTGGCGTTGGGATTGCGTTCCACCATTTCTTCCAGCGTCTCCTGGGTCAAAATGGCCGACTCGCCGCCGCGTAGTATCAAGATGGGGATATCGATTTTCTCCCACAAATCCCAGATCGAATAATCCCCCCCGCGGCGGAAATATTCCCGTACGCGCGGGTCATATGCAAGCCTCAGGTCACCCTCCTCGGTCAGTTGGGAACCGATGCGCGCGAGGTGGCGCCACTGTTCATTCGTTAAGTTACCGAATTTCGGATACAGCTTGCGCAACTGCTCCTCGACTTCGGCAATCGTTTTATAGCGCTCGTCCTTGCCGATGTATTCGCCGATCGCGGTAATCGCCGCGGAGGCAATGAACGGCCCGACATCGTTGAGCACGAGGCGCTTCAACGGCGTATTTTTATGCGTGGCGAGGTGAATGCCGATCAGCCCGCCCATCGACGTGCCGACCCAGTTGATCTCGCTCTCCAATCCGATATGGGAAAGCAGCGTGGCGTTATCGGCGACGTACTGGTCGAACCAGTAGAGTGACGGGTCAATCCAGTCGCTCTTGCCGCGGCCAATCGAATCCGGGCAGATGATGCGGTAGTGGTCTTCGGCGGCTTTGGCAAACCAGTCGAAATACCGGCCATTCAGGGTGAGGCCATGGGCACAAACGATCGTGTTCTTGTTTAACGGGTCACCCCATTCGGCATACGCCACCTTGTGGAAACCGTCGCTATGCTTACTCAGAAATTGTCTTTGCCGCATATTGCTTCCCTTCCTGTCCCGTTAGCCCAATGGTCATTGGCGGATCTGATGCAATTGCCGTACGCAAATTTATTCTATGGCATACAGTGAATGGAACTTGAGCACGAAATGAGAAGGTGTTGCGGAAGGAGTACGAAATTTACATAGGTTTGCAATGTCGAGGCGGGGCGGGGAATAAATGCATAATTGACAACAAGATTCTTCCGTGGCAGCATACTTCACCACTCTCTGCGCATTGCACCAATATCCCCAACGTTAGCCGCAACCATGCAGTGCCGCTCTTGGGGACATTCTTGACTCTACTTTTGGGGAATCAAATGCACGCCTCTGCGTCTTGGCTACTCCGGTTGCTATCCGTTATGTTCATAGCCTTGCTGAGCGGATCCGCATTCGCTGCGCCTCTATCCAGCTATAACGGCGACCCAAATCAAGTTACTGTGTCCGGAGTTTCCTCTGGCGGAGCAATGGCTGTCCAGACGCACGTTGCGTATTCCGGCACGTTCAAGGGCGCCGCAATTTTTGCCGGCAATGCTTATTACTGCGCAGAAGGGAGTTTGGCTTTTGCGCTGACCCGCTGCATGGTAGCCCTGAGCGCAGCGCAAGTTCCTGTCGCAAGCCTGGTCAGCACCACCCGTTATTGGGCGATGCAAGGCTGGATCGACAATACAGCCAATTTGATTAACGCCAAAGTGTATTTGTTTAGTGGCGTGCTGGATCAGACGGTACGGCAACCGGCGATGGATGCACTGCGCGATTATTATTTGAATTTCGTTACACCTGCCAATGTCGTCTATAACAACCAGGTGATGGCAGGTCACAGTTGGGTCTCATTGCTGGGTCCTAATCTATGCGAGGTACAACAAAGCCCTTACATCAACAATTGCAATCTGGATGTGCAACAGACTTTTCTGTCGCTGTTCTACGGTACCTTGCAGCCGAAACAGACAGGCCAGCTCTCCGGCCAATTCCTGGCAATCGATCAGGCCGAGTTTCTGGAGGATCGCAACCCTGTAGTGCATGGGCTCGATAACAATGCCTGGGTTTATGTGCCGGCCGCATGCAGCCGCGGGGAGCTATGCAAAGTGCATGTGGCCTACCATGGCTGCAACATGTCTTTTCAAAAAATTGGCGATCAGTTTGTGCGTAGGTCCGGCTTGAACGAATGGGCCGACACCAACAACCTCATTGTCTTGTATCCGCAAATATTTCCATCGCTGACAGAGCCGGTCAATGGACAAGGTTGCTGGGATTGGTGGGGCTATGACGACGCTGATTATGCGAAGAAGAGCGGGCGTCAGTTGCTGATGACGAAAAGAATGGTTGATCGCATCACGAGCGGCTATGCACCCGTCGCTGCGCCACAAAATGTCGCCATCGCCGCTACTTCGCCATACGCCATCAAATTATCCTGGAACGCTGTCAGTGGCGCACGTGGCTACAATGTTTACCGTAATAACGTACTGGCAAACAGCAGCCCGCTCGTTAGCCCCAATTATCGCGATAGTGGCTTAGCTGCAAATGCTACGTATGTTTATACGGTACGCGCAATTGCCTCCAATGGTAATCAGGGTCCGGCTTCAGAACCGGTCGTTGCCACTACACGCTGATTGCGACCTGTCGCCCACTTGAATGCATCATCAACACGCCCATGGCCACGATCTCTGCGCTGTTGAAAGACGTCCGATCTTGCACTCTCTGTGCCGAGCACTTGCCGCTTGGCCCGCGCCCTGTGCTGCAGTTTGACGCTGCTGCCCGCATTCTCATCGCCGGGCAGGCGCCCGGTCGCAAGGTCCACGAAACGGGCGTGCCCTTCAATGACGCAAGTGGCGATCGCCTACGTGACTGGCTGGGCTTGGCCCACGCGCAGTTCTATGACTCGAAACAGGTCGCCATATTGCCGATGGGTTTTTGCTATCCGGGCACCGGCAAGTCCGGGGACTTGCCACCGCGTCCGGAATGCGCACCGGCATGGCGTGCCAGCTTGCTTGCGCAACTCAAGCAACTCAGACTGACCCTCGTCCTCGGCCAATACGCGCTCGCCTACCATTTGCCAGCCGAGCGCGGTTCGCTGACTGACATCGTCAGCAGGTTCCAAAACAACGGAGCGAACGTCATTCCACTGCCACATCCGAGCCCGCGCAACAATCTCTGGCTGGCGCGCAATCCATGGTTCGAGAAAGAACGTGTTCCCGCATTGCGGCAACACGTGAGAGACGCGCTGCAGGGTGACGGCTAAAGGAATCATGAAAAAAATAATCTGCGGTTTGGTCGTCGTGCTCGCAGTCTGTTTTGGCAATGCTCACGCAGCATGCGCGCGCAAGGCTTTGTCCGTCTATGGCCTTGAGCGCACCGGCATTGTCTGCGCACCGCCATCGGGCGCTATGCCGGCGCCGGCAGTGCTGGCCTTTCATGGACGCGGCGGCAGTGCAGAGGAAATGGCTGCAGGCACACGTTTGCACGTCGCCTGGCCCGAGGCATTGGTCGTGTACCTCGATGGATTGCCCGGCAACCCGGCCCCGTACGACCCCGAGGGATTGAAGCGGGGCTGGCAGATCAATATCGGCGACATGAATGATCGCGATGTCGGCTTGACCGATGCCGCACTGGATGCCTTGGGACGGCATTACAACATCGACCGCCAAAGAGTATTCGCCGTCGGCCATTCCAATGGTGCACGCTTTGTCGGCATTTTATGGGCGCTGCGCAGCGATCGTTTTGCCGCAGTAGCTTTTTCTGCCGGGCAGGCGGACAAGCTGATCAAGGGCGTGGCGCCGCGTCCGGCATTCATGGGGATGGGACTTCACGATGACATGATCCCCTTTGACTGGCAGCGACAATCCATCAAGTATGCCGCGGCACGGTTTGGCATTGCTCCGAGCGAGGTCGAACGTCCCGGCATCAATTCGGCAAAAAGTCAGGACGGGATCGAACTGATGACCTTCATTCATCGCGGCGGCCACATCTGGCCCGCGGAACAAACGCGCTTAATCGTCGAATTTTTTAGGGGGAAAATGCTAAAACAAAATTGACCGCACGCCCGGCAAAAATACAGGCAAACCGTTCAACACTGACGTTCTCCACAAAAACATCAACAAGGACTCGGATAAAAAATGATCACGCTCTACAAGTTTGGCCCAGCCTTTGGACTCCTCGATATGAGTCCGTTCGTTTCGAAGACTGAAATGCTGCTCAAGATCGCAGCCCTGCCCTATGACACAAACTTGCGCGGATTCGCCAAGGCGCCAAAGGGCAAATTGCCCTACATCGAGGACGACGGCACCGTCATTGCGGATTCGACGTTTATTCGCTGGCATATTGAAAAAAAGTATGGCATCGATTTTGACGCCGGCTTGACTGAGCAAGAGCGTGGCATCGCCTGGTGCGCCGAGAAGCTGCTGGAAGATAACCTGTACTGGATCCTGCTCGAGTGGCGCTGGCTCAACGCTGTCAACTTTGGCCGTACCGCCGACCTGCTGTTCAAAAAAATTCCGTGGCCGGCACGGCCAGCCATTGAAGCTGTCGTGCAACATAAAATGCGCAAGGCCTTGCATGCCCAGGGAACGGGCCGCCACAACCCCGATGAGAAGCTGGTGCTGGCAAAGAAATCCCTCGAGTCACTCTCGGCACTGCTTGGCAATAAGCCGTATCTGATGGGTGCCAAGCCGTGCGGCGCCGACGCCACCTTGTTCGCGTTTATGGCCGGCGTATTCTGTCCGCAATTCGACACGCCCTTGTCCAGGGACGCGGCACACTATGCCAACCTGGCGCACTATGTCGAGCGGATGCGCAGGGAGTATCTGGATGGCGGACTGCAAGCCGCCGCCTGATACATTTTTAACCGATGATTTGCCTGGCTGCCGGAGCCTGCAGCAACAGTGCCAGCAAGGGCGCCAGGAGCAGGTTGAGCAGCCCGGTCAACACCATGGCCAGGCCTGCAACGGCCCCTTCCTGGTTGCCGAATTCCCTGGCGCGGCTGACGCCGGCGCCGTGCGCGCTCACGCCAAAGAGTGTTCCTCTGGCCAGTGCGGTGCGCATGGGAATCCAGCGCAGGAGCACGCTGCCGGCGGCGGCCCCGAATACGCCGGTCGCCATGACGAACACCGAGGCCAGCTCCGGAACGCCGCCGATGTTGCCTGCCAGCGGCATGGCAATCGGCGAAAACACCGAGTGCGGCAGCAGCGAGTAGCTGATGTCCGCGTCCAGCGAAAACAGGCCCGCCAGCAGCCATGAACTGACAATCGACACCACGCTGCCGACGACCATGCCCAGCAACAAGGGGAGCCAGTGGCGGGCCAGCATGGCGCGCTGCTGCCATACCGGAATGGCAAACGCCACCATGCAGGGGCCCAGCATCAGGGTGAGAAAATGGGCATTGCTGGTGTATTCGGCATAGCTGGTGCGCAGGGGAACGGCAAGCACCAGCAATAAGGCGGGCACCAGCATCAGCGGCGAGAGCAGGTAGCGCCCGGTGCGCCTGTACAGGTAGCGACTGCAGGCATAGGCCCCAACCGTCAGGAGCAGCCAGAACAGGGGCCAGGGCTCAAGACTCATGCTGCATGCTCCTGCGGCACAGAATTTCCACCGTGAGCCCGGTGCTCAGCGCAACCAGCAGGGTGCTGATGGCGATCATCAGCCCGAGTTGCCAGCCCTTGTCTTGAAGCAGTGCGCGGTGGTCAAGCACGCTCATCAGCGGCGGGATGCAGAACAGGAGCATTTCGGCCAGCAGCAGGCCGGAACCCAGCTGCAATGAGGCCGGCGTCAGCCGCTTGCTGGCGAAGAGCAGCAGCAGCAATCCCATGCCAATGACCCCGCCCGGAATCGGCCAGCCCAACCAGGCGGCGATGCTGCTGCCCAGCCAGCAGAACGCCAGCAACACGGCCAATTCGATGGCAAGACGCGGCAAGCGGTGGATACGGTTCATGGGCCAGGACTCCTGAAAGAAATTTGATTGTAGGCCCGACCCTACTACTGCCAAAGAGAATTGATAGAATAGATGGCATTCCAAAATCGAATACTGGAGATAGCGCCGCATGGAGCTCAAACAGTTGCGCAGTTTCGTCGAGGTGGTCCGTCATGGCAGCTTTACCCAGGCCGCCGATCGCCTGCATTCGACGCAGTCCACCATCAGCAAGCAGGTAGCCCAGCTCGAGCAGCGCCTGGGCGAGCAGTTGTTCGAGCGCAATGGGCCGCATATTCGCCTGACCGATGCGGGCAAACTGGTGTTGGCGCGTGCCGAAGAAATGCTGCGCCTGCAGCGCGAGCTGCGCGCGGAGCTCGACGATCTGAGCCAGCTCAACCGTGGCGAACTGCGCCTGGGGCTGCCGCTTCTCGGCGGCGAGGCGCTGTTGACCTCGCTGATTACGCGCTACCGCCAGCGCTACCCGCACATCATCGTGCATCTTTCGGAAGGCGGCAGCAAGATGCTGGAAAAGGCGCTTCTGGATGGCGAACTGGACCTGGCCAGCTCACTGACCCCGAGCGATCCGGCCCTCGACTACCAGCCGTTTGTCAACGAGCCGCTGGACATCCTGCTGGGCACGAGCCATCCGCTCAGCCAGCGCAAGGGACTGGCGCTGGAAGAACTGGCGGACTCGCCCTTCCTGCTCTACCAGGAGAGTTTCGCCTTGAACGACCGCATCCTGCTGGCGTGCCGCCAGGCTGGCTTTGTGCCCCGCGAAGTTGGGCGCAGCGGCCAGCCCGATCTGCTGAGCGCCCTGGTCGCCAGCGGCCAGGGCGTGGTGCTGATGCCGCGCCTGGTGGCCCGCAAGATGGAGCGTCCCGGATTGGTGAGAATGCCTTTGCTGTCGCCGGACTTGCGCTGGGACCTGGCATTCGTCTGGCGCCGCGGCGCGTACCTGTCGCGCGCCGCCAAGGCCTGGCTTGAACTGGCCGGCGAACGCCAGCCGGATTGACTGCGGATCAGCGCGCGCCGGCGGCCTTGGCCTGCCCGCGCTGCATTTCCTTTTCTTCCTTGACCAGCTTGGTCTTGATGCGGTTGCGCTTGAGTGGCGAAAGGTATTCGACGAAAACCTTGCCTTTCAGGTGGTCGATTTCATGCTGGAGGCAGACCGCCAGCAATTCATCGGCGGCGATTTCAAAAGGCTTGCCTTCGAGATCCAGGGCTTGCACGCGCACCTGCGCAGGGCGCTCGACGCCATCGTAAATGCCGGGCACCGACAGGCAACCCTCGTCGTAGACGCGCTTTTCTTCGCTGGACCAGACCACTTTTGGATTGATGAACACTTGCAACGCGTTTTGCGTTTCCGATACGTCGATGACGACGATCTGTTCGTGCACGTCGATCTGGGTCGCGGCGAGGCCAACGCCCGGGGCGTCATACATGGTTTCCGCCATATCGGCGACCAGCTGCTTTAACCGGGCATCGAAAACCGTGACGGGCTTGGCAACCTTGTGCAGGCGCGGATCGGGATAACGCAGAATATTTAATAAGGACATACGACTTTTGCGCAACAATGCTGCAAGTTAAGAGTGCAGTTTCTCTTGCTAGTTCAAGGATTTATGTGCAGAATTTGATTCAAATTGACAACTGTTGCCACAAATCATGTGCTGAATAATTCGGGTACATTGGCAACATGCTGTGGCTGCGCGTTGCCCATTACCGAAAAATCTGGCCACATTCATCGGATAAACCATGAAAAATTTTAGCACAGCAGTCGTTTCCCTCGCTTTTGCAGCGTCCGCTGCCTTGGTTGCGCCCGCAGCCCTTGCCGCGCCAAAATGCGATTTCAAGGCTGATGCGCCGGATTCGCACAAGGTGGTGCGCGGCGACACGCTGTGGGATATCTCTGGAAAATTCCTGCAAAACCCCTGGTGCTGGCCGCAAGTCTGGGGCTTGAACCGCGACCAGATCAAGAATCCGCACTGGATCTATCCCGGCCAGATCGTTTATTTCGACCGCGCCAGCGGCCGCCTGAGCCTGGGCAAGCCGGTCGGCGGCACTGCCGGCACCGTGCGCCTGTCGCCGCAAGTGCGCCTCGAAGGGATCGGCCTGGATGCGGTGCCGGCAATTCCCTCCGGTGTGATCGAGCCCTTCCTGTCGCAGCCGCTGATCGTTACGCCTGAACAGTTGCAAGGCACGCCGCGCATTGTCGCCAGCCAGGAAGGCCGGGTCAACCTCGCCAAGGGTGACCGTGCCTATGTCGGCGGTGACTTGAAAAATGCCACCGATTTCCAGGTCTTCCGCCCTGGCAAGCCGCTCACCGATCCGGAAACCAAACAGGTGATCGGTTATGAAGCCGTTTATCTCGGCAACCTGAAGCTGGTGCGCACGGCCAAGGCCGCCAATGAAGCGCATTCCTTTACGGTGATCACTGCCAAGGAAGAGATGAGCGTGGGCGACCGTTTGCTGCCGGTGCCGCCGACCCCGTTGCTGAACTACGTGCCGCACGCGCCTGAATCGGCAATGGCCGCGCGCGTCGTCTCGGTCTACGGCGGCGTGACCCATGCCGGCCAAAACCAGATCGTATCGATCAACCGTGGCACCAAGGATGGTGTCGACCTTGGTACCGTGCTGGAACTGTATCGCTATGGCGGCTTCGTCAAGGACCGTACCGATACCAAGGACATGATCAAGCTGCCGGATGAAAAATACGGCGCGCTGTTTGTGTTTCGCGTATTCGACAACATCTCTTACGCGCTGATCATGAACGTTGCCGACACCGTGCAAGTCGGCGACGTCGCCAAGACACCCGAGTAACTCTGAACGTGACCGGTTCAATCGGTCCGTTGGCAGCCGGCCCCGACCAGCTTGCGCATTGGCTGCGGCTGGAGCGGGTGCGCGGGGTTGGGCCGGAAACCGCGCGCAAGCTCTTGCGCCGCTTCGGCTTGCCGGCGAATATTTTTGCCGCTGATGTTCCAGCCTTGCGCGAACTGGTCTCCGACCGCATAGCGCAAGCCCTGCTGGCGCCGCCGGATGCGGCCGCACTGGCGCAAGTCGAGAAGACTCTGCAATGGGCCGGCGAGCCCGGCAACCGCATTCTCACCCTGGCCGATGCCGACTATCCGGCCGATCTCCTCCATATCGCCGATCCGCCCCTGCTGCTGTATGTAAAAGGCCGCATCGAACTGTTGTCGCGGCAGTCGCTGGCCGTCGTGGGCAGCCGCAATGCGACCGCGCAAGGCCTCGTCAATGCTGAAAAATTTTCCGAAACCCTGAGTGCGGCCGGCTGGACCATCGTCTCGGGCCTGGCGCTGGGGATCGATACCGCGGCCCACCAGGGCGCGCTGCGCTACGCCGAGCTGGCGTGCGGTTCGACCATCGCCGTCATCGGCACTGGCGCCGATATCGTCTACCCGGCGCGCAACCGCACACTGGCGCACCTGATTGCGCAAGCCGGCTGCATCGTCAGCGAATACCCGCTCGGCACCGCCGCGCTGTCCGGCAATTTCCCGCGCCGCAACCGCATCATTAGCGGTTTGTCACGCGGCGTCCTGGTCATCGAAGCTGCTGCCGAATCGGGTTCGCTGATCACGGCGCGCATGGCGGCCGAGCAGGGGCGCGATGTCTTCGCCATTCCCGGATCGATCCACTCACCGCTGTCCAAGGGGTGTCACCAGTTGATCAAGCAGGGCGCCAAGCTGGTCGAGGCCGCCCAGGATATCCTGGAAGAATACGGCCAGCAGCTGGAGCAGACTCCCGCCGCCGCTGCGCGCGCTGGCGGCTTACCGCAGCAAGACACCTTGCTGGCGCTGATCGGCTTTGACCCGGTCGATATTGACACGCTGGCACTGCGCGCCGGCCAGGACAGCGCCAGTCTGCATGCACAATTGCTCACGCTGGAGTTGCAAGGCAGGCTGGAACGCTTGCCTGGCGAAATCTACCGCCGCTTGCACTAGAGAACTTTTTCCCCAGAGTACAGTCTTTTGTAAGCGTGGCGACGCGTCTGTTTGCCCGCTTTGCCTTTCCTTCCTTTCATCGAGCGACTGTCATCGCATAAATGACAAGCTTTTAGTTTCACCGCATAAAATTATCTATGCGGTATTATTGCCACATGTCAGTGTCAACAACACGCAACTAATGACCATGGCATGGTGCGTCCAGCGCTTGTCACACCGCAATCTTAAGGCTACATTTGAATTATGTTTGACGTCCTTGTTTACCTCTACGAAACATACTACCGTCCCGACGCCTGCCCGGACCCGGAGGCTTTGGTCAAGAAACTGTCGGCTATCGGCTTTGAAGATGAGGAAATCAACAAGGCACTGGGCTGGTTGACCGACCTCGACAAGACTGCCACCGATTTTTCGCATCGCTATCCCGAGCAGACGGCTTTTTCATTTGGCATGCGTTTCTATGCGCAGCAAGAGCTCGAAATACTCGGCACGGCGGCGGTGGGTTTCATCCAGTTTCTCGAATCGGCCAAGCTGCTTGACCCGATCCAGCGTGAAATCGTCATCGAGCGCGCGCTGGCCGCCAGCGACCGCCGGCTCTCGCTCGACAAGCTCAAGGTCATCGTGCTCATGGTGTTGTGGAGCCAGGGCAAGGAGCCGGATGGCTTGATGTTCGATGAATTGTTCTGGGATAACGAAAACACCGAAGCCCGCTTGTTGCATTGATTTAGCGCCTTCCTGCGCTGCAGGAAGGCGCCCCTCTCGCCGCTCCCTCCTGCGCGACAACCGTCTTTCCATTTATACAATTTTGCCGTGTCCGGTCACGCTAGTCGCGCTCCCGGCTTGCAGATTGTGGCGGAACGCGCTTATCATTGGCCGCTAATTGCCAAATTGTCAGAGGCTTGACGACAAGCCCTGGCTGCAACGCGCGTCTGTTTCTATCCATAAAAGCAGCACTGCTCCAGCCTGGTCTGCTTGTCCACTGCGGCGGACGAAGCGTCGCGCCGCCCACCACACGAGAATGGATTTATGACTAAGACCCTCATCATTGCCGAGAAGCCTTCCGTCGCCAACGATATTGCGAAGACGCTCGGTGGCTTTACCAAGCACGATGAGTATTTCGAATCCGACGAATACGTCCTGTCGTCGGCGGTCGGCCACCTGGTCGAAATCGGCGTGCCGGAAGAATACGACGTCAAGCGCGGCAAGTGGACATTTACGCATTTGCCGATGATCCCGCCGCACTTCGCCCTGAACCCGATTGCCAAGACCGAGTCCCGCCTGAAAGTCTTGAACCGCCTGATCAAGCGCAAGGATGTCACTGCCCTGATCAATGCGTGCGACGCCGGGCGCGAGGGTGAATTGATCTTCCGCCTGATTGCGCAATATGCCAAGGCCAAGCAGCCGATCAAGCGCCTGTGGCTGCAGTCGATGACGCCGGGCGCGATCCGCGACGGCTTCAAGCAATTGCGCAAAGATGAAGACATGCTGCCATTGGCCGACGCCGCGCGCTGCCGCAGCGAAGCCGACTGGCTGATCGGCATCAATGGCACGCGCGCCATGACCGCCTTCAATTCCAAGGAAGGCGGCTTTTACCTGACCACGGTGGGCCGTGTGCAAACGCCTACCCTGTCGATCGTGGTCGAGCGTGAAGAAAAGATCAAGAAGTTCGTGCCGCGCGACTATTGGGAAGTGCGCGCCGATTTCGTCTGCGCCGCCGGCATCTATGAAGGCCGCTGGCTCGATCTGCAGCACAAGAAAGACGACACCGACCCGGAGAAGAAGCCCGAACGCCTGTGGAGCCGCGCCGCTGCCGATTCCATCGTCGCGGCCTGCCGCGGCAAGACTGGCACGGTCACGGAAGAATCCAAGCCCACCACGCAAATGGCGCCGGCGTTGTTCGATTTGACCAGCCTGCAGCGCGAAGCCAATGCCCGCTTTGGCTTTTCTGCCAAGAACACGCTGGGTCTCGCGCAGGCGCTGTATGAAAAGCACAAGGTGCTGACCTACCCGCGTACCGATTCGCGCCACCTGCCGGAAGACTACATTGCGACGGTGAAGGAAACCCTGGAAACGGTTGCGGAAAACAATAACTACCACCAGTTCGCCAAGCAAATCCTGAACAAGGATTGGGTCAAGCCGAACAAGCGCATTTTCGACAACACGAAAATCAGCGACCACTTCGCCATCATCCCGACCACCCAGGCGCCGAAGAACCTGTCGGAACCGGAACAGAAACTCTACGACCTGGTCACGCGCCGTTTCATGTCGGTGTTTTTCCCGGCAGCCGAGTTCCAGGTCACCACGCGCTTTACCGAAGTCTCCGGCCACAAGTTCAAGTCCGAGGGCAAGGTCATGACCAATCCCGGCTGGCTGGCCATCTATGGCAAGGAAGCCGCTGGTGACAAGGATGAAGACAAGACCAAGATCCTGGTGGCGGTCGCCAAGGGCGAAACCGTCAAGACCGACAAGGTCGAGCCCTATGGCCTCGTGACCAAGCCGCCGGCGCGCTATTCGGAAGCCACGCTGCTGTCCGCCATGGAAGGCGCCGGCAAGCTGATCGATGACGATGAGTTGCGCGAAGCTATGGCCGGCAAGGGCTTGGGTACGCCAGCCACGCGCGCGGCCATCATCGAAGGCCTGCTGAATGAAAAGTACTTGCTGCGCGAAGGGCGCGAACTGATCCCGACGGCCAAGGCATTCCAGCTGATGACGCTGTTGCGCGGCCTGGGCGTGCAGGAGCTGACCTCGCCGGAATTGACTGGCGGCTGGGAATACAAGCTGTCGCAAATGGAGCGTGGCCAGATCAGCCGCGAGGAATTCATGCGCGAAATCGCGCAAATGACGCAGATCATCGTCAAGCGCGCCAAGGAATACGACAACGACACCATCCCCGGCGAGTACGCGACCCTGAAGACGCCGTGCCCGAATTGCGGCGGCGTGGTCAAGGAAAACTACCGGCGCTTTGCCTGCACCAAGTGCGAATTCTCGATGTCGAAGACGCCGGGCAGCCGCCAGTTCGAAATCGCCGAGGTCGAGGAATTGCTGGCCAAGCGCGAAATCGGTCCGTTGCAGGGTTTCCGCTCGAAAATGGGCCGGCCGTTCGCCGCCATCCTGAAGATCGCGCGTGACGAAGAAATCAAGAATTTCAAGCTCGAATTCGACTTTGGCCAAAACCAGGACGATGACGAAAATGCCGAAGGCGTCGACTTTACCGGCCAGACCGCACTCGGACCCTGCCCGAAATGCGCCAGCGGCGTGTATGAAATGGGCCTGGCCTATGTCTGCGAAAAGACGGTCGCCAAGCCCAAGGCCTGTGATTTCCGCAGCGGCCGCATCATCTTGCAGCAGGAAATCCTGCCCGAGCAGATGGCCAAGCTGCTCAATGAAGGCAAGACCGACTTGCTGCCAGGCTTCATCTCGCAACGCACCCGCCGGCCTTTCAAGGCCTTCCTGGTGCGCGGCAAGGATGGCAAGGTCAGCTTCGAGTTCGAGGAACGCAAGGCCAAGGTGCCGGCCAAAGGCAAGGCTGCCAAGTCCGCCGATGAGGCTGCCGCTCCGGTAGAAAAAGTCGCCGCCAAGGTGCCATTGAAAAAGGCAGTGGCCAAAAAAGCCCCGGCCAAGAAGGCCCCCGCCAAAAAAGTTGCTGCCAAAAAGGCCGCTGCCTAAACCTTCCCCCCTCCTGGCGGCGCCCGCTGCCAATGTTTTCCCCGCACCAGACTGGCCATTCGGCCAGTCTGGTGTCGCTTTATTCGCCGGTATGCAAGAAACGCTGTCGCTCTCTTGCACAAAACTTAAAAAATTAATTCCTGTTTAAGTAACCGTCCATAGAATGCAATAAAACAATTAAGAGTAACTAGGGAAGTTTGCGCCAGATCAAATTTCCTAAGGAGATACAGAACTATGCGAAAGTTGGCATTATGGCTATAATGTGCGCCGTATTGACGCAGTGCACCATTGCAGGCTGATGCCGGCCCTTCGCTGCTCTGGGTTAATAACATTCTGTTGACACGTTTTGCGTGTCGGCCACCTCAAGGCTTCGCCAACCGGAAGCTATTGGTACTGAACCGGCACAACCGGTTTGGGCGCAGGACGTATTCAAATGTAAGAAAGTGTGGAATTGTCGGCAAAAAAATACGCTGCCACATTCCATGCGTTGACAGACCAGCAGGAATGCTGATCTTCTACACAATGCTTGCAATATATTGATTGATTCACCCCACCAAGAGGAAAGAAGATGATGAGACGTCACGTAGTATCCGCCCTGGCCATCATGTGCGCTGCCGCATCCGTGCAAGCCAAGGACATCAAGATCGCCCACATTTACTGCAAGACCGGTATCCTGGAAGCTTACGCCAAGCAAACTCAGGTCGGCCTGCAACTGGGCCTGGAATACGCTACCAAGGGCACCAACGAAGTCAGCGGCAACAAGCTCGTGCTGATCGACAAGGATGACCAGTGCAAGCCCGACGTCGGCAAGGCCCAGCTGACCGCCGCCTACCAGGATGACAAGGTCGACCTGGCTGTTGGCCCGACCCACTCGGGCGTGGCCCTGGCCATGCTGCCGATCGCTGAAGAATTCAAGAAGATCCTGCTGGTGGAGCCGGCCGTGGCCGACGCCATCACCGGTGAAAAGTGGAACAAGTACATTTTCCGTACCGGCCGCAATTCTTCACAAGACGCCATCTCCAACGCCATTGCCATCGACAAGGCTGGCACCACCGTGGTGACCTTTGCGCCGGACTCGTCCTTCGGCCGCGACGGCATCAAGGCGTTCAAGGGCGCCATCAAGAATGCCAAGCTGGTGCATGAAGAATACGCGCCGCCAACTTCCACCGACTTCACCGCCAGCGCCCAGCGCATCATTGAAAAGCTCAAGGATGCACCAGGCCGCAAGATCATGTGGCTGGTGTGGGCAGGTGGCGGCGACCCGTTCGGCAAGTTTGCCGACATGAACCTCAAAGAGCGTTATGGCATCGAAATCTCCACCGGCGGCAACATCCTGCCGGCGATGGCTGCGTTCAAGAAGTTGCCAGGCATGGAAGGCGCGCTGTACTACTACTACGGCATCCCGAAGAACCCGGTCAACAACTGGTTGAACACCGAGCACTACAAGCGCTTCAAGACCCCGCCTGATTTCTTCACCGCCGGCGGCATGGCAGCAGGTATCGCCGTGGTTGAAGCCTTGAAGAAGACCGGTGGCGACACCAACACCGACAAGCTGATCGCAGCCATGGAAGGCCTGAGCTTCGATACGCCGAAGGGCAAGATGACTTTCCGCAAGGAAGACCATCAGGCAATGCAATCGATGTACCACTTCAAGATCAAGAACGACCCGGCATTCGTCTGGGGCGTGCCTGAGCTGGTGCGCGAAATCAAGCCGGAAGAAATGGAAGTTCCTATCCGTAACAAGCGTTAATCAAACGCTGCAAGCGCCCGCAATCGCGGGCACATAACCGGGGCGGGCGGTATGCCTGCCCCGGTCATCACACAGATTTTTTAGCGGGGTTCTGCATGTCTGTAAAAAAAATAGACCCGGCCGGCAGGAAAGCCGGTACTGTGTCGCTGGAGACGCGCGACTTGACCATCCGTTTCGGCGGTCACGTTGCAGTGAATTCGGTGTCTTGTGCCTTCAAGACGGGCACCCTGACCGCCATCGTCGGTCCGAACGGCGCCGGTAAAACGACGTATTTCAACCTGATTTCCGGTCAGCTGAATGCTTCAGCTGGCCAAGTGCTGCTAAACGGCAAAGATATCTCGCATCTGCAGGCTTCGGCCCGCATGCATGCCGGCCTTGGCCGCGCTTTCCAGCTCACCAGCCTGTTTCCGCGCCTGACCGTGCTGGAAAACGTTCGCCTGGCCTTGCAATCGCGCCGCCAGCTGGGCCTGGATATGTGGAATATCTGGAGCGACCACAAGGACCTGATCTCCCGCGCCGAGGAAGTCCTCGAAGCCGTCGCTCTGGCTGGCAAGCGCAACATCTATGCCGCGGCCCTGCCGCACGGCGACCAGCGCAAGCTGGAAGTGGGCATGCTGATGGCCCTGGATCCGACGGTTTACATGTTCGATGAACCGACCGCCGGCATGAGCGTCGATGAGGTACCGGTGATTCTGGACCTGATCCGCAACCTGAAAGCCCAGAGCGACAAGACCATCCTGCTGGTTGAGCACAAGATGGACGTGGTCCGCGAACTGGCCGACCGCATTATCGTGCTGCACAACGGCACCCTGATGGCCGATGGCGAACCGGAAGCCGTGATCGCCTCGCCTGTCGTCCAACAAGCCTATCTCGGTCTCGCGCCGGTTGGAGAAGCCGCATGAATGCCCCCCTCTTGAAACTCGAAGGCGTCAATACGCACATCGGGCCGTACCACATCCTGCACGGCGTCGACCTGCAGGTGCCGCGCGGCCAACTGACCATGCTGCTGGGCCGTAACGGCGCCGGCAAGTCCACCGCCCTGCGCACCATCATGGGTCTGTGGCCAGCCTCCAAGGGCAGCATCACGTTTGATGGCCAGGACATTACCAAGAAGGCCACGCCGGACATTTCCCAGTTGGGCATTGCTTACGTGCCGGAAAACATGGGGATTTTCTCGGACCTGACCGTGCGTGAAAACATGACCCTCGCAGCGCGCCATGCGAAGACGGCCGAAGACATCGACCAGAAGCGCCTGGAATGGATTTTTTCGCTGTTTCCGGCGATGAAAAAATTCTGGGAACATCCTGCAGGCAAGCTGTCGGGCGGCCAGAAGCAGATGCTGGCGGTTTCCCGCGCCATCGTCGAGCCGCGCAAGCTCTTGCTGATCGACGAACCCAGCAAGGGCCTGGCGCCGGCAATTATCGCCAACATGATTTCGGCCTTCCGCGAACTGAAGCAAACCGATACCACGATCCTGCTGGTCGAACAGAACTTCAACTTTGCCAAGCAGCTGGGCGACACCGTGGCCGTCATGGACAACGGCAAAATCGTGCATCGCGGTCTGATGGCAGAACTGGCTGAAGACGAAGCGCTGCAGACGCAGCTGCTGGGTCTTTCCCTGAACGCTCACCAATGAGGAAATCATGAGCACAGCTGAACTCCCCATTGCAAAAAAAGCCGTCCAGACGGCTGCAATACCCAAAAAGCAGATCGACTGGATCCCGCTATTGCTAACCCCGGTGCTGGCATTGGCGGCTTTGCCGTTCATTAGCCCGTCGACCTGGCTCACCCTGACGATCGCCGGCCTGGCCATGGGCATGATCATTTTCGTGATCGCCTCTGGCCTGACCCTGATCTTCGGCTTGATGGACGTGCTGAACTTCGGTCATGGCCTGTTCATTGCGTTGGGCGGCTATGTCGCCTATTCGGTATTGGGCCTTCTCTCCGACTGGGTCACCGCCGATAGCCTGATGCTCAACCTGGGCGCGCTCATGGCAGCCATTGCGGCCGCCATGGTGGTGTCCGGGATTGTCGGCTGGATATTCGAACGTGTTCTGGTGCGCCGCGTGTATGGCCTGCACTTGATGCAGATCCTCATCACCATGGGCGGTATGGTGGTCGGCGAGGAACTGATCAAGGTGGTCTGGGGTGCGGAACAAAAAGCCATGATGGTGCCAACGACCCTGCTGGGCGCTGGCGAATTCCTCGGCATCCCGTTCGAGAAGTATCGCGTCTTCGCCGTGGTCATCGGCCTGATCGTGTTTGCCGTCATGATGGTGGTGCTGAACCGCACCAAGGTCGGCTTGCTGATCCGCGCCGGCGTGCAGGACAGCGAGATGGTGGAAAGCCTGGGTTATCGCATCAAGACCCTGTTCGTCGGCGTGTTCGTCACCGGTACTGCCCTGGCAGGCCTGGGCGGCGTGTTGTGGGGACTCTACCAGCAAGGCTTGACGCCGCAGATGGGTGCGGGCGTGAACGTGCTGATTTTCATCGTGATCATTATCGGCGGCCTGGGTTCCACCGGTGGTTCTTTTGTCGGCGCCATGCTGGTCGGCCTGCTGGCAAACTACACCGGTTATCTGATGCCGAAAGTGGCTCTTGTTTCCAACATCCTGTTGATGGTCGCAATTCTCGTATGGCGTCCGAACGGTATTTATAAGGTGACCAACCGATGATCTCGCGTCTTTTATCCTCCGATTTTCCGCGCAGCCGCGTGCTGACCGGATTGTTGATCCTGATTGTGCTGGGTCTGGCATTCGCGCCGTTCTTGTTCCCCGGAGCAAAGGCACTGAATGTCGCCGCCAAAATCCTGATCTTCATCGTGCTGGTGGCCAGCTTCGATTTGCTGCTTGGCTACACAGGTATTTTCTCCTTTGCCCATACCATGTTCTTCGGTATTGGCGCCTATGGCATTGCGATTGCAAGTACGCGTATGGGTGCCGGGTGGGACAGCCTGTTCATCGGCATGGGTGGCGCGCTCGCCCTGTCGCTGATTCTGTCGCTGGTCATTGGCTTGATGTCGCTGCGGGTACGGGCGCTGTTTTACGCCATGATCACCCTGGCCGTGGCCACCGCCTTCCTGACGCTGGCATCGCAAATGTCGGAAATCAGCGGTGGTGACGATGGCTTGAACTTCAAGCTGCCGGATGTGTTCTCCCCGGGAACCAGCTTCCTGGACAATCCGGTGCTGGGCGTTGCCATCAACGGCCGCCTGCTGACCTACTACGTCCTGTTCGTGATGGCAGTCGTGCTGTTCCTGGCAATGCTGCGTATCGTGAACTCGCCGTTCGGTCGCGTCCTGCAGGCCATCCGTGAAAATGACTTCCGTGCCGAAGCCATTGGCTACCGTATCGTGATCTTCCGCATCTGGTCGAACATCCTGGGGGCGTTGTTTGCGACGCTGGCTGGATGCATGCTGGCGATCTGGCTGCGCTACAACGGACCGGACACGTCCCTGTCCTTCGCCATCATGATCAACATCCTGTTGATTATCGTGATCGGCGGGATGGGCTCGATGTACGGTGCTGTTGCCGGTACGACGATCTTCCTGCTGGCAGAAAACTATCTGCAGGACTTGATGAAGGTGGTCAATACCGCAACGTCAGAGATCCCGTTCGTCTCGCACCTGTTCGATCCTGACCGCTGGATCCTCTGGCTGGGCGTGATGTTCATCCTGTCGGTGTACTTCCTGCCGATGGGGGTCGTTGGCAAGCTGCGCCTGCGTGCGCTGCGCATCGGCAAAAAGTAAGCATGCAGCCAAGTTCGCACTACCTGCGTTGCCAGGGCCGTGAAATCCACTATGTGGAGTGGGGTGACAGAAATGCGCCGCCACTCATCATGTGGCACGGCCTGGCGCGCACCTGCCGGGATTTCGACGATCTCGCGCAGGCCTTGTGCGGCACTTACCGGATCATCGCGCCCGATACCATCGGGCGCGGTTATTCCGAATGGAGTTCTGCGCCAGACCAGGAATACTGCCTGGCGTTCTACGCGCAAATTGCGCAATCCCTGTTTGACCAGCTCGGCATCGCGCAGGCGCGCTGGGTTGGCACCTCGATGGGCGGCGCCATCGGCACCCGTGCCGCAGCCACGACCCTCAAAGGCCGTATCAGTCACCTGGTATTGAATGACAATGGCCCCATGCTCGCGCCCGAGGCGCTCGAGCGCATCAAGGCTTATGCCGGCAACCCGCCGCAATTCGATACCGTATCCGAACTCGAAGCTTACCTGCGCAAGGTCTACCTGCCATATGGCTGGCAAAGCGATGCGCAGTGGCGCCGCATGACGGAAACGTCGACGCGCCGACTGCCGAACGGCAAGATCACCACGCATTACGATCCCGCCATGGTGCGCCAGTTCTTCGTGCACCCGACCGATTACCGCACCTGGGAATTCTACGACCAGCTCGACATGCCGACATTGGTCTTGCGCGGCGAGACGTCTGATCTCCTGCTGCAGGATGTGGTCGATGAAATGACCCGCCGCGGCCCGCGCGCGCAAGCAGCCATCATTCCCGATTGCGGCCATGCCCCGTGCCTGAACGTGCCGGCGCAAATCGAGATCGTGCGCGCCTTCCTCGCCAGCTAGGCGCCTTCGCCGTTCTTCACGTCTGCAAGCGTTTCTGCGCCAAATTGCGCCAGCAGCGCCAGCGCATTGGGCATTGCCGCACCTTCTGCCGTATTGTCGAAAATGCACCACACGGTTTTGCCGGCTTCCTGATATCGCCGCAGTTCGCTTTCCAGGCGCAGCAGGAATTCTTGCGCATAGGAGGAACGGTACATGTGCGGCGATCCATGCAGCCGCACATAGACGGTGTGCGCACCCTGCGCGACAAGGGGCACTTGCGCCACGGGAGGATCGGCGAGCACTTGTGCAACGCCAAATGACGCCAGGATGGCGCCTGCTTCCGGAGAAAACCAGCTGCGATGGCGCGCTTCGCACACCACTGCAGTGGCCGTTTGTTGCGTCAGTGACGTAAAAAAAGCTGCGGCGCTGCGCGGGTCAAACGGCAAGCCGGGGGGCAGCTGCACCAGCAGGCACCCCAGCTTGTCACCCAATTCCCCTGCTTCCTGGAGAAAGCGCGCTAACAACAGACCGGCATCCTGCAACCGCTGTTCATGCGTGATGGCGCGCGGCATTTTCACGGAAAACCGGAAAGCCTCGGGCACGCTGTCGCGCCAACGCCGGTAGGTATCGGGCCGATGCGGCCGGTAAAAGGCACTATTGATTTCAACCGCCGGCAAAACCGCGGCATAGCGCGACAGATGGCTGCCGCTTTCGGGAAAATGCAGGCGCTGGGCACTGGCGATGCTCCAGCCGGCACAGCCAATCAAAGGCGCATTGCGCCCCGCAGAAAACAATTGTGGTTCCATCTTTTATCAAAGCATCAGGCGCACTGAAGCGGGCCCCAATTGGAGTCGGCAAGCAGAGCGGGGTTCACGGGGCAACTTGCAGAAACGCGTTCGGGGAGATGCTTGCCATTTAGAAACTGGTGGGCCACCTGCCGGCGCGCTTTGAGTTACACTCATAACCTGTAATAACAAGAGACTTGCCGCCATGTGGATTGCCAAACGTGCCCCCGACCTGAAAACCGTCCTGATCGCCAGCGGCCTGGTGCTGACACTGGCCATGGGCGTGCGCCATGGCTATGGTTTCTGGCTGCAGCCGATTTCGCAAGCCAATGGCTGGACACGTGAGACTTACTCACTCGCCATGGCGCTGCAAAACCTGATGTGGGGCGCTTTCGGTCCTTTGGCCGGCATGGTGATCGACCGCATCGGCACTGCCCGCGTGGTCATCGTCGGTGCGCTGCTGTATGCGGCAAGCCTCTTGTGGATGGCCCTGGTGACCCAGCCGACCCTGTTCGTGCTGGGTGCCGGCCTGCTCGGCGGCGCAGCCCTTGCCTGTACCGCTTTCGGCGCCGTCAGCGGCATTGTCGGGCGTGTTGCGCCAGCAGAAAAGCGCTCATTGGCCTTCGGCATTTCCGGCGCCGCCGGTTCCTTCGGCCAGTTTGCGTTGATGCCGATCGAGCAGCAACTCATTTCCGCCGCTGGCTGGCAAAATGCCTTTTACCTGCTGGCGGCCCTGCTGCTGCTAGTCATGCTGCCGACGGCCTGGTTCTTGCGCGAACCCGTCTATGACGACACCGGCGGCCATCAGCAAAGCATTGGCGAGGCGATCCGCGAAGCCTTTGCCTACAAGCCTTTCCTGATGCTCTTGGCAGGCTACTTCGTCTGCGGCTTCCAGCTGGTGTTCATCGGCGTGCACCTGCCGGCATACCTGAAGGACAAGGGCATGATGGATCCGAACGTGGCAGTGATTGCGCTGGCGCTGATCGGCCTGTTCAATATCTTCGGTTCCTACTATGCCGGCAAGCTGGGCGGCAGGCTGCCCAAGCGCTACTTGCTGTCCTCCATCTACATCACCCGCTCGGTCGTCATTGCCCTGTTCCTGCTGGCCCCGCTGTCCTCGGTGTCGGTGTACGTGTTTGCCGCGGCAATGGGATTGTTGTGGCTGTCCACCGTGCCGCTGACCAATGGCGTGGTGGCTGGCATTTTCGGCGTGAAATACATGTCCATGCTGTCGGGCTTCGTGTTCTTTTCCCACCAGGTCGGCAGCTTCATCGGGGTCTGGCTGGGCGGTTACTTGTTCACCAGGGAAGGCAGCTACAATACTGTCTGGATGATCACGATCGCACTGGGCCTCTTTGCCGCCGTGATCAACTTGCCGATCAATGAAAAGCCGATTGCCCGCAAGCAGGTTGTTGCTGCCTGAAGCGGCCGGCGGCCCTGGCGTCAGACGGAGGCTCGGATGGAACAACCACTGAATCACCCGGCGAGCCGACTGCGCCGCATTGCCGGCGCCATGCTCCTGGCCGCCGTGCTGGCTGCCGTGTTCATGGCTTACCTGCAGCCCTCGTTCGTGGTGGATCTGGCCAACCGCATCACCCTGTGCACTTAGCCGCAGGTCTTTCCCCTCCTTGCGGAATGTATTGAATACCATGGAAATAACGCTCATCGAGCTGGAGCAGGCGATCAATTACTGGCGTGCGCGCAAACCCGCGACAGGGGAAGAATGCGCCCTCTCGCCCGAAGTCAATGCCCTGGCGACGGTGTATGCCTTGATGATTTTTCACCGCACCCACAGCTTTTCGCTGGCCACGCTGGATTTTGTCCCGCGCCAACTCATCGAAGCCTTCCTCGCCCGGCCTGCTGCAACCGCAGGCGTTAGCGCGTAAGCAAGCGCTTACGCTGCAAGGTGGCGCGCCTGCCGTTGCGGCAGCGAACCCTCGGTTTTTGCTGTTTTTGCCGCTTTCGGTTGCAGGTGTTTCTTGTGGGCCTGGCCGGCGTAATCGCTTTCCAGCAAGGCCTGTGCCGTCTCCGCCAGCAATCCCTGTTCCTGCAGCCATTGCCCTACCAGCGCGGCGAGCCGGTCCAGCGCGATACGGTGGGTGGCATCGGTTTTCGCATATAGCCAGTCCGACAAGGCCATGAAGCGCGCAAAAGGCGCCTGGTCCAGGATATGCGGCAGGGTGTTGGCGAAGCGCCCGGAATTGGCAACCATGTCCCAGTAGCGGGCAAAGCGCACCAGCCGCTGCATGGTGGCGAAATCGATGCAGTCGGTGGCCAGGATGGTATACGGCGGATGGGCTTCATACACCATGCCAAAGCCCGGCGTGTGCCGGATGATGGGTGTGCCGCGCAGGCGCTTCAGGATGCCGAACTGGATTTCATGCGGTTTCAGGGCATGCAGCTGGTCGAAGCCGCGCGCGAAACTGTCGATGTCTTCTCCAGGCAGGCCGGCAATCAGGTCGACGTGCATGTGCGCATGCGAGTGCTCGACCAGCCAGCGGATGTTGTCGGCGGCTTTCTCATTGTTTTGCTTGCGGCTGACAAGGGCTTGCACTTCGGGGTTGAAGCTCTGGATGCCGATTTCGAACTGCAGCGTCCCTGGCGGGAATTTGACGATGGCTTCCTTCAGCGCTTCGGGCAAATGGTCCGGCACCACTTCGAAGTGGGCATAGACGGGATCGGCCGGGTTGGCGGCCAACTTGTCGAGGAAGAATTGCATGATCTTCAGGCTCGACTTGATATTCAGGTTGAAGGTGCGGTCGACGAATTTGAACAGGCGCGCGCCGCGCGTGTGCAGTTTTTCCAGCTCTCCCAGAAAGATATCGAGGTCGAAGGGCCAGGCGGTCTTGTCCAGCGACGACAGGCAGAATTCGCACTTGAAGGGGCAGCCGCGCGAGGCTTCGACGTAGAGTGTGCGGTGGGCGATATCCTCGTCCGTATAGAGATCGTAAGGCAGCTTGAGCTCGGCCAGCGCCGGCTGCACGCCGGCCTGCACCTTCATCAGCGGCTGCGGGCCACGCAGGATTTGTCGGCATAGTTCGGCAAAGCTGATGTCGCCCCAGCCGGTGATGACGTAATCGGCCAGCCTGACGATTTCCTGATCATTGGTTTCGTACGATACTTCCGGCCCGCCCAGCACGATCTTTACGTCCGGGGCAACGCGCTTCAGCATCGAGACGACCTTGGCCGTCTCTTCCACATTCCAGATATAAATGCCCAGGCCGATGATGCGCGGCCCGGATGCCAGCAGCTTTTCGACGATTTCCGTGGTCTTGGTGCCGATGACGAATTCCTGCAGACGCGTTTGCTCCTGCAGCTCGCCCATGTTGGCGAGCAGATAACGCAGCCCCAGCGAGGCATGGGCAAAGCGGGCGTTCAGGGTGGACAGCAGAATGGTCATGGACAGGCGGCGGGAAAGGCGGCAAAAGCGCCATTCTACGCTGGTTGCGCGGTGCCGGCGGCGCTGCCGGCATGAACGCGCCGGCGCATTGCGCGATACACTAGGCCATTCGTTTCGGCAGAGGCACTCCATGGATATGAAGGCAAGCAACGACATCAATCCCCACCAGCATCGCATTGCCCTGGTCTTGCAGGGCGGCGGCGCGCTGGGAGCGTACCAGGCTGGCGTTTACCAGGCGTTGCATGAACACGGCCTGACGCCGGACTGGGTCGTAGGCACGTCCATCGGTGCCATCAACGCCGCCATCATTGCCGGTAACAAGCGCGGCAATTGCCTGACGCGTCTGAAGGAATTCTGGGACCGGGTGTCGCATGGTGATGCTTTCGACATGAGCAAGGTGTCCGATCCTGCCCGGCAATTCAATATCCGCATGTCCACGCTGGATACGGTCGTGCGCGGCGTGCCGGGCTTTTTTTCGCCGCGCGGCTTGCATCCCTTTCCGCTAGGCATGCCGGTCGACCCGGAAGAAGCCAGTTTCTACGACACTGCGCCGCTGGTAAACACGCTGCGCGAGCTGGTCGATTTCGATTATCTCAACAAGGCCGACGGCATGCGCCTGACGGTGGAGGCGGTCAAAGTCAGTTGCGGCAGGCGCGCCGTGTTCGACAACAGCCGCCAGGCCATCGGGCCGGAGCATATCCTGGCCAGCGGCGCCCTGCCGCCGGGATTTCCCGGCGTGCGCATCGATGGCGAACTGTACTGGGATGGCGGCCTGTTTTCCAACACGCCGCTGGAAACCGTGCTCGACGACGAGCCGCGCATCGATACCCTGTGCTTCATGGTGGACTTGTGGAGCGCCTCCGGCGACGAGCCGACCACGATCGACGAGGTGGCCACCCGGCAAAAGGATGTGATGTATGCCTCGCGCTCGAAAAATCACATCGAGCATTACCTGGAGTTGCACCACTTGCGCAGCTTGGTGCGCAAACTGCATGCCGAGTTGCCCGATGCCTGCCAAAAGCGCACGGCCTATGCGCTGGAGGCAGTGGGGCGCGATTCCACCATCCATATCGTGCGCCTGGCCTACTCGGGGCGAGACTGGCACATGGCGTCAAAGGATATCAATTTTTCCCGTGGTTCCATCGAGTGGCGCTGGGAACAGGGCTACAACGATGCCATGCGGGCCATCCACCACCGCGGCTGGACTTCCTTTGTCCCTGCCGAAACCGGTATCGTCGTGCATGAACTGGTGCCAGACCAGGCCAATGCCGTGGACATCAAATAAGCCTGCCGTCCGGTTGAATTTGCATTGAGCAAACCTTGCGATGCAACAATAAATTGCCAAATAAATATTTGAACATTTGGCAATTCACTTTTATAATCCGCTGGCTGCAATGCAACAATGCA